>DASTOW010000286.1:0-14631 GCA_035762425.1 Hyphomicrobiaceae bacterium
CTGC
The DNA here is from genome assembly GCA_035762425.1 of Hyphomicrobiaceae bacterium. Classification (GTDB taxonomy): domain Bacteria; phylum Pseudomonadota; class Alphaproteobacteria; order Rhizobiales; family Hyphomicrobiaceae; genus AWTP1-13. The sequence continues at coordinate 5 of DASTOW010000286.1, forward strand.
CCGACAATGTCGACGCCATCTACCTCGGCGTGGGCGGAACCGATGCGATCAACTTCCTCAACCAGTATCAGCAAGCCGGCGGCAAGGCCAAGCTGATCGGCGGTTCCATCATGGCCGACCCGACGGTGCTGAGCTCCAAGGGCCAAGCCAAGGACGCCCTCATTGGCACCCCGACTTCGGGTTGGATAGCAAACGACAACCCGGCGCCGGAGTGGCAAGCCTACGTCAAGGCCTATCAGGACGCGTTCCCGGCTGACAAAAGGCTGCCCTCGCCATCGCTGTTCGGCGTTGGCTACCATATTAATGCGCTGGCCATGATCGCAGCGTTAAACGAGGTCAAGGGCGACCTCAGCGACGGCCACAAGAAGTTCCACGCCGCGCTATCGAAGCTGAAGGTGAAGACGCCGCTGGGCGAGATCTCGCTCAACGAGAACCGCCAGGCGATGGGTTCGGTGTTTGTCACCGAGGTAAGCGCAAACGCCGACGGGACGCTGACGAACAAGATGGTCGCTCGGGTCGACAACGTCAGCCAGACGCTCGGCATGACGCCGGCAGCCTTCCGTGCCATGGGCCTGCCTTCGCGCACGACTCCGGATTGCAAAGCCCTCGGTGGAAAGTAGTGGCCTAGGCGGTCGGCCCTGACGATCGCCCGCGGTTTGCATCTGACCGCGTGTCTCGGGATTGAACCGATTGGTTCTGTCCCGGGACGGTTTTCGTTCGTCTGCACAGCACCCCGACCCATCGGTGACAAGGAATGGGCCGCTTGCCCCCGTTAAGCACATTTGTGCGCCGCAACTGCGACTGCTTGTCACGCAAAAACAATCCAATATAGTTCCTCATGAACATCGCATCGGAAGAATGCGGATGGGAGGACGATGAGTGAAGCCGTTGCGGTGCTCCATGGCGCATTCGGGCGCGTCTGTCTTTACTGCATGGACCGCACAATGGTGTCGCATGCGCACCGCGAAGGGCACCTGATCTTCCATATTCAGGGGAGGCCAAGCGAAGTCTATGTGGACGGGCGCGCCGTCCCGTTACGCCCGGGTCGGGCAGTTGCGGTCAATCCGTGGCAGGCGCACTACTATCATCAGCCCGTGCAAGGCGAGCAGACACTGGCTTTGGTGCTGTATATCCGGCCGGCGTGGTTCCGCAATGCCATCGGCGGCCGAGCGTCGGCGCTGCGATTTGGCCGCGCGGCCATCGAGGTATCGGATGAACTTGGCCGGCTCATCGACACAGGCGCCATGCTCAATCGCGACCAGGATGACCCCGGCATCGACGATTGGCTGCTGGCCCTTACCGAATACTGCTTCGATCAGTCCTGGCGCGGCAGCGATGCCGTTGGCCCCCTTGCAGCCGTGCATGACTTCCGGCTGCGCAAGGCGATCCAGGTCCTGGAACAACGCGTGTGCGAGCCGATCGAACTGGACAACGTGGCGCGGGAGGCTGGCCTATCGCGACCGCACTTCTACAAGTTGTTCCACCAACAGGTTGGGATAACGCCGAATATCTACCTGAACTCGCTGCGCATGGAGCGCGCTATCGAACGGCTGACCGCGACCACCGAGGCAGTTTCGGCGATCGGGCTCGACCTGGGCTTTTCCAGCCAGGCGAGTTTCTCCCGCTTCTTCATTGCCAATGGCGTCGTTCCACCGAGCTCCTATCGGCGCAGCGCCCAGATCGCCTGCTCCGCGTGAACCATAAGTCGGCTTTGTATGCGCGCAAGTCGGTGAAATCATTAGACTGTCGGATACGGGTGGCGCGGTGGGGGGCGACTATTCTGTCGAACAAGCATGTGGCCTTCCGAGGTGCGTTCGGGATCAAGAGGTGGTCCTGCAGGCGCTGACGAACACTCCACGAGTGACGCGTTTTGGTTGTCCTGAATTGCGGGAACTATCGGGGCAGCGCCCGTTCCGCCGTCAGGTTTGACGGCAGACCGAAGGGTGGGAGGGTCGATCGGATGACACCTGTCGGCCGATCACGATTGCTGGCAGCATGGGCACCTTGCAGAACTTCAGCACACGCCATCCGGCCTGGACCCTTGTGGTCCTTGTGCTGGTTGTCGGTCTAGCTTGGCTGATCATTGCACCGTGGTCGCCGAGCTTCGAGCAGGCCATGGGCCGCAAGCGGATCTTCCTGAACGCGATCCTGTCGGGCATTACGCTCGGTGCCCTTTATTTCCTCGTTGCCTCGGGGTTCACGCTCGTGTTCGGCTTGATGCGCAACGTCAACCTCGCCCACGGCTCGCTCTACCTTCTCGGGGGCTATATCGGCTACGGCGTGGTTGAGGTCACTGGCTACTGGCTCCTTGCATTCCCAGTGGTCTTCATTCTCGTTGGCGCGCTCGGCCTGCTGCTGCAGCATCAGGTGTTTCGGCGCATGGAGGGGGAGGAATTGCGTCAAACGCTGGTCACGATCGGTATATCGATCGTGCTGGCCGACCTGATGCTGTGGTACTGGGGCGGCCAGAGCTACCAGGTGCGTTCGCCGAACTGGCTGAGCGGACCGATGACGCTGCCGCTCATCAGCTCGATCCGCGCCGACGGTGTGGCGGTGTACCTGTCCTACCCGCAGGTGCGCATCGCCATACTGATCGCCGCAATCGTGATCGGCCTGGCCATGTGGTTCGTGCTCAACCGCTCGCGGCTTGGCATGCTGATCCGCGCCGGTGTCGACGATCGCGATATCCTGGCAGCATCGGGCGTGCGCATCCAGTACGTGTTCCTGGCCGTGTTCGGCTTCGGCGCCGGCATGGCCGGCATCGCCGGCATTATTGGCGGCACATTCCAGTCGCTGTCACCTGGCGAAGACACGCGGTTCCTGCTCGCCTCCCTGGTGGTCGTCATTGTCGGGGGCATGGGCTCGATCCCAGGCGCAGCGCTCGGCGCCGTCATCATCGGCCTTGCCGAACAGATCGGCCTTGTCTACGCGCCCACATACTCGGTCGTCTTCACGTTCCTGATCATGGCTGCTGTACTCGCATTCCGTCCACAAGGTCTGCTCGGGGGAGGGCGCTGACATGGCAATCGTGCTGCCCACCGTCGCGCCGAGAAGGTCCTTGCTGGCGCTGGAGCGGATTCCGCCGGCGATTTGGGTGATCGGCCTGTTGCTGCTGGCGATGCCGGCCTTCGCAAGCAACTTCGTACTCTACCAAATCTTCGGCTGGAGCTTCATCCTCGGCATGATCGCCCTGTCGTTGATGGTGCTGGCCGGCTACGGCGGGATGGTGAGCCTGATCCAGATGTCGGTGGGCGCACTTGCCGGCTACGTCGTGGCGATCCTCGGTACCAGCGGCGTGCCGCAGATCAGCCTGGGCTGGCCGTGGTGGTTGCACATTCCACTGGCGATCCTGATCGCGACCCTGTTTGGAACGCTGGTCGGTGCGCTGGCGGTTCGCACGGAAGGCATCTACACAATCATGATCACGCTGGCGATCGCCTCGGCGTTCTTCTATTTCACGCGCCAGAACTACACGATCTTCAACGGCTACACCGGCTTCAACAACGTCATCCCACCGGCCTGGTTCGGCATCGACTGGCGCCAGGCGGTACCCTTCTACTATCTGACGCTCGGCTGCGCGACGCTGTCCTATCTGGCGGTCGTTTGGATGGCGCGCACTCCGTTCGGGCTGGCACTGCAGGGCGTGCGCGACAACCCTCGACGCATGAGCGCGCTCGGCTTCCACATTACCGCCCATCGCATACTGGCCTATTCGTTCGCGAGCGTGATTGCTGCGGTCGGAGGCATCCTTCTCGTCTGGCAGAATGCCCAGGTCGTGCCGGGCACAGCCGGCATTCCGCAGGTGGTCGACATCCTGGTCATCGCCGTCGTGGGTGGCCTGAAGCGCCCGATCGGTCCGTTCATCGGCGCGCTCATCTTCGCGCTTCTAAGCGTGTTCTCGTCCGACATCCTGCACGCCTTCGGGATGTCGGGAGAGCGGTTCAAGCTCGTGGTCGGGTTGGGCTTCCTCGCGGTCGTCGGCTTCTCCCCGGATGGCGTGCTCGGACTGTGGGACACCTATCAGGCCAAGCGTGCGGCCAACCGCGATCCCTTGCTTGGCGGAGGGCGCTAGCGATGGCGCAGCCGCGCATTCCTGTCGCAAGCACGGTCGAGCGCAGCGTGACCGAACGCCTTGGCTCGGTCAGCGCCGGTAACGCACTCGAACTGCGCGGCGTTACCAAGCTGTTCGGCGCCCTGGCAGCCATCTCGGACGTGACGCTTTCGGTGCGCCCGGGCGAGCGGCGCGCGATCCTCGGATCCAACGGCGCGGGCAAGACGACGCTGTTTAACTGCGTAACCGGAGACTTCCTGCCAACGTCGGGAACCATCCGGCTGTTTGGCGAGGACCTTACCAACTTTCCCGCCCACGAGCGGATCCGTCGCGGCCTGCGCCGGACCTATCAGATCTCGCTGCTGTTCGGCGGGATGTCGGTGGCCGACAACGTGTATCTGGCGTGCCTTGGCGTCTCGCGTGGACGCTTTTCTCTGCTCAGGCCGCGTCCGAGCGATGCCATCGTGTCGCGCGCGGCCGAATTGATCGACGCCGTACACCTGACTGGCGCGCGCGACACGCTGGTCTCGTCGCTCTCCCATGGCCAGCAGCGCCAGCTGGAGATCGCACTCGCGCTGGCCGGCGCACCGCGTTTCATTCTGTTCGACGAACCGGCCGCCGGCCTCTCACCTGCAGAGCGAGCAGACCTGGTAGCGATCTTGTCGGGGCTGCCCGGCCACATCGGCTACATCATCATCGAGCACGACATGGATGTTGCGCTACGCGTCGCCGAAAGCGTGACGATGTTGCACAACGGCCGCGTCTTCAAGGAGGGCACACCCGAAGAGATCGAGAACGACGCGCAAGTGCAGGAGCTCTACCTCGGAGGCGGGCATGGCTGATCGCGGCCGCGCGCCGGCCCTCGAGATCCGCGCACTCAACGTATACTACGGCGCGTCGCATGCGCTGCAGGGTGTCGACCTCAACCTCAAGGGCGGCGTGCTGTCCGTGGTCGGCCGCAACGGCATGGGCAAGACCACGCTCTGCAAGGCCATTATGGGCCTCGTGCCGGTGGCCTCCGGTTCGATCAACTTCGCCGGGCAGTCGCTCATAGGTCTGCCGCCGGCTGACATCGCCCAGCTCGGCATCGGCTATGTGCCGCAGGGCAGGCGGTTGTGGCCCTCGTTGACGGTCGAGGAGCATCTGCGGCTGATGGATGGGAGGCACAAGGGCGTGTGGAGCATCGATCGCATCTACCGCACGTTCCCGCGGCTGGCCGAGCGCAAGACGAACGGCGGCGGGCAGCTGTCCGGCGGCGAGCAGCAGATGCTGGCGATCGCGCGCGCGTTGCTCGCCAACCCGCGGCTTCTCGTCATGGACGAACCGACGGAGGGGCTGGCGCCGGTCATCGTTGCCCAGGTCGAGGAGATGCTGCAACAGCTGGGCCAAGACGGCGACATGGACGTCCTCGTCATTGAGCAGAATATCGGCGTCGCCTGCGCGGTCGCCGACAACGTCGCGATCATGGTCAACGGCCGCATCAACCGCGTGTCGGCGGCACGCGAGCTTGCCGGTGACCGCGAACTGCAGCAACGATTGCTGGGTGTCGGCCGGCACGGCCACGAGGATGCCGGGCCTGCGCCCACGACGACACCGGTCCCGTCGGCCGGCACGACCACCGGCGCGGCTCCGGTCAAGATCTACAATTCGAACCCGGTGCTTCCGACGCGATGGTCGCAGCCCCTTTCTGTGCAGCGGCTCGAGCAACTGGCTCGCGTCGTCACGACCCGGGCGATGGCGAGCGCGGTGAGCAGCATCGAGATCCGTCCGCTGGCCGGCAGCGGCCGGCCGGTCGTGCTCGTTGCCGGAACCCTGGACACCAAGGGTGACGAGCTGCGCTACATGCGCGATTTGATCCGCACGGCCGGTCTGCCCGTGCGGATGGTCGATTTGTCCACCAGCGGTGGCCATTCAGGTGCGGAAATCCCCGCCCATCAGGTCGCGGCGTTCCACCCGCGCGGCGCTGCCGGCGTCTTCACTGGCGACCGCGGCCAGTCGGTGGCCGGCATGACCGAGGCGTTCCGCCGTTGGATTGTGCGCCAGAGCGCAATTGCAGGTGTGCTATCGGCTGGCGGCTCAGGTGGCACAGCCATGGTGGCGCCGGCCATGCGGGCCCTGCCCGTCGGCATCCCCAAGCTGATCGTATCCACGGTGGCCTCTGGCGAGGTCGGCAAGTATGTCGGCCCCTCGGACATCATGCTGCTGCCGTCAGTTGCCGACGTGCAGGGCCTCAACGCGATCACCGAGGAGGTGCTCGCCAACGCTGCGCAGGCCATGATTGGCATGGTTGCCGCACGCCAGGCTGCGAAGCCACGTGTGCCGAACAAGCCGGCCATCGGCCTCACCATGTTTGGCGTCACGACACCGTGCGTGCAGCAGGTCACCAGGGAGCTCGCCGCGACCCATGACTGCTTGGTGTTTCATGCGACGGGGGTTGGCGGGCAGGCGATGGAAGCCCTCGTCGACAGCGGCAAGATCATCGGCGTTCTCGACATCAGCACGACCGAGGTCTGCGATTACCTGATGGGCGGCGTGTTCCCCGCAAGCGAAGACCGTTTCGGCGCGATCATTCGCACACGCATTCCCTACATCGGCTCGGTTGGCGCCCTCGACATGGTCAACTTCGGTGCTCCGCAAACCGTGCCCGAGCGCTATGCCGGGCGGCTCCTTTATCGGCACAATCCGCAGGTGACACTGATGCGCACCACGCCCGAAGAGTGCGCGCGCATCGGGCGCTGGATCGGCGAGAGGCTGAACCGGATGGAAGGTCAAGTGCGCTTTTTCCTGCCCGAGGCAGGCGTTTCGGCGCTGGATGCGCCCGACCAGCCTTTCCACGATCTGTCGGCCCGCGCCGCCCTCTACACCGCGCTCACGGAAACCGTGCGCCCGTCGACATCGCGCCAGCTGATCCGTCTGCCCTACCACATCAACGCGCCGGAATTCGCGACAGCCCTCGTCGCCGCATTCCGCAAGCTGCACGGCGACAGCCGTACGCGAGCCCGCGGGGGGATGCACCAGTGATCCCGCGTCACAAGATCCTGGAAAAGTTCCGCGCCATGCTCGCCCAGGGTGTGCCGATCATCGGCGGCGGCGCCGGTACGGGACTGTCGGCCAAGTGCGAGGAGGCCGGCGGAATTGATCTCATCGTGATTTACAACTCCGGCCGCTACCGCATGGCCGGACGCGGTTCGCTGGCCGGCATGATGCCGTACGGCGACGCGAACCAGATCGTGGTCGAGATGGCAGCTGAGGTGTTGCCTGTGGTCCGCCACACCCCAGTGCTGGCGGGGGTCAACGGCACCGATCCGTTCCGCAAGATGGACGTATTCCTGGATGAGCTGAAGCGGATCGGCTTTTCCGGCGTGCAGAACTTCCCCACCGTGGGCCTCATCGACGGCATCTTCCGCGCCAACCTGGAAGAGACCGGCATGTCCTACGGGCTGGAGGTCGACATGATCGCCGCCGCTCATGCCAAGGACATGCTGACTACGCCCTACGTCTTCAACGAGGACGATGCATCAGCCATGGCGCGGGCGGGTGCCGACATCATCGTCTGCCATCTGGGACTGACGACCGGCGGCAGCATCGGCGCCGCCACCGCGCTCAAGCTGACGGATTGCCCGGCCCTCGTCGACGCCTGGGCGGAAGCCGCCCTCAAGGTCAATCCGCAGACCATCGTTCTGGTCCACGGCGGTCCCGTGGCCATGCCCGAGGATGCAGAATTCATCTTACGCAACACATCCAGTTGCCACGGCTTCTACGGCGCCTCCTCCATGGAGCGTCTACCAACGGAAATCGCCCTGACCGAACAAACGCGCAAGTTCAAGCGCATCGCCGGACGGGCCGACAGCGGCCGCCGAAACGGCGCTTAAGGAGGAACCGACATGTCCATATCGGGAGAAGTGATCGGCCAGCTGGTCCTCTGGCTCATCATCGCCGTCGTGGTGATCGCCGTCATCTTCTGGGTCTTGCAACGGCTCTATCGCCGGTCGACCAAGGAAATTGCGTTCGTGCGGACCGGGTTCCTAGGCGAGAAAGTCGTCATCGACGGCGGCGCGTTTGTCTGGCCGATGATCCACGAGATCACACCTGTCAACATGAACACCTTGCCACTCAAGGTGTCGCGCACGACCAACGATGCGCTCATCACGAAGGATCGCATGCGCGTCGACGTGGAGGCCGAGTTCTACGTGCGCGTCCAGCCCGAGCGCAGCGCCGTCGCTATGGCCGCCTCCACGCTCGGCCGGCGTACGCTTGAGCCGGAAAGCCTGCATGCGCTGCTTGCCGGCAAGTTCGAGAGCGCCATGCGCGCCGCCGCCGCCGCCATGGACATGAGCGCAATGCACGAGAACCGGGCCAACTATGTTAACCACCTGCGGCAGGCCGTGGGTGCCGACCTGTCTCGCAACGGTCTCGAGCTTGAGTCCGTCGCCATCCTCGACATCGACCAGACGAGCCTTGAGTTCTTTAATCCCTCGAACCGGTTCGACGCCGAAGGCCTCACCGTCCTCATCAAGGACATCGAGGATCGGCGCAAGCTGCGCAACGACATCGAGCAGGATGCGACAATCCAGATCCGCGCGCGCAACCTGGAAGCCGAGAAGCAAGCGCTGGAAATCGAGCGGGCAAGCGAAGAAGCCCGCCTCGAGCAGGAACGCGACATCGAGTTCCGGCGGGCACAACAACGAGCGCTGCTGGCGCAGGAGCGCGCCGAGCGCGAAACCCAGGCCGAGTCTGCTCAGATTTCGGCTCGCGAGGCCATCGAGCGTGCGCGCATCGCTAATGAGCGTGCCATTGCCGAGGCGCGCATCGCATCGGAAGTCGAAATCCGCCGGCGCGAGATCGCAAGGACCCAAACCGTCGAATCCGACGAGATCGCCGCCCGCGAGCGGGTCGAGACGGCCCGCATTCTGCAGGAGCGTACCCTCAAGGAAGCCCGCATCGTCAACGAGCAGGAAACCGCCGCGCGCGAGATCGAACGCACGCGCACGCTCGAGGCCGCCGAGATCGCCGCGCGAGAGGCGACCGAGCGCGCGCGCATCCTGCAGGAACGGGCGCTGACCGAGACGCGTATCCAGAAGGATCGCGAGACGCAGTCCATGGAGATCGACCGCCAGCGCGCGGTCGAACAGGCCGAGATTGCCGCCAGGGAGGAAACCGAGAAGGCGCGAATGGCGCAAACATTGATCCTCTCGCAGACCCGGATCCGCGGGGAAGAGGATATCCGCCGGCGCGAGATCGCCCGCCAGCAGGGCCTGGAAGAGGCCGAGATCGCCGCACGCGAGACGACCGAACGCCAGCGCATCGCCCAGGCGGCCAAGGTCTCCGAGGCGCGCATCAGCGAAGATCTGCGCATCCGTGCGCTGGAAATCGAACGCCAGCAGACGGTGGAAGCAGCCGAAATCGCGGCCGGTCGATCGATCGATGCTGCCCGCATCGCGCGCGAGAAAGGCGTTGCCGCGGAGCGGATCGAAGCCGACCTGGCCACCCGATCTGAGGAGATCGCACGCGACAAGGCGATCGAAGCCGCCGACATCGCGCGGCGCGAGAGCGTAGAGCGAGCAAGGATTACCTCCGAACTCAAGCTGGAGCAGGAACGCATCGCGAGCCAGCAGACACGCGAAGTGATCGACATCGAACGCAAGCGCGAGGTGGAGGCGGCCGAGGAGACCCGGGTCGTTGACCTGGCACCGAAAAAGGCTGCGCGCGCGGCAGCGGACGCCGAAGTCCGCCGCGCCCAGTTGAGTGCGCAGGCGTCGGTCGAGACCGCTGAGGTGCAACGCGAGAGTGTCGTCGAAGCGGCCAAGGTCGAACGCCGCCGCGCCCTCGAGCAGCTCGAGATCGCCCGCGTGCAGGCGTTGCGTGAGGCCGAAATTGAGAGCCGCGAGGATATCGAGCGTGCCCGTGTCGCTTCCGAACGAGGGCTCGACGAGGTCCGCATCTCCCACGAGGCGGAGCGGCGTCGGCTCGAGGTCGAGCGCGAGAAGCTGGTCGAGACGGCGCAGATGGACAAGGCCATCACACTTTACCGCAAGTCGCTCGAGGAATCGGCGGCCCGGCTCGAAGCCGATACGGCGCGGGCTAATGCGGCCGTCGCCGAGGAGCGCATTGCAACCGTGCGCGAGACGGAAGTCGCCAACCGGCGCAAGGCGATCGATGTGCTATTGGCGGAGAAGGCCGCCGCAGAACGCACCATTGCGGCCGGTGCCGAAAAGGTACGGCTCACGGTCGAGGCCGAGGCCCAGCGCCTTATCAATGAGGCCGAGAACGTTCTCACGGACCCAGCCCGCGTCTCGCTGTTCCGCCGCAAGCTGTTGGAGCATGTCGAAGGCATCATTGCTGCTTCGGTCAAGCCGCTGGAGAAGATCCAGGACATCCGCATCATGCAGCTCGACGGCATGAGCGGCAACGGCGGCGAAGGCCGTTCAGGCAGTCCAACCGACGAAGTGATCAATTCGGCCCTGCGCTACCGCGTGCAAGCGCCAATGATCGACAGCCTGCTTGCCGACATCGGCATCGACGGCGCCAACCTGGCCAAGCAGGGCGGCCTGATGCGCGAAGCCGCCGACATGCAGCGCATTGGCAACGAAGCCCGCAAGCCCCAGCCTGGCGGCGATGGCGGCAAGTCGGGCAAGCCGAAGCCGAACGGTCCGAAGTCCGAACCGGGAGCCAGCAGTTAGATGCCGCGCGTCTATGCTTCCTCCGTGATCGATGCCCCGGCCGCCAAGGTCTGGGATAAGGTGCGTGACTTCAATGCGCTGCCACGGTGGCATCCGCGCATCCGCGAAAGCCGGATCGAGAACGGCGAGCCATCGGACAAGGTCGGCTGCGTGCGCGACTTCCGCCTGCAGAACGGCGATCGGCTGCGCGAGAAGCTGCTTGGACTGTCGGACTATGACATGTTCTGCACCTATTCAATTCTCGAATCGCCGATGCCGCTCACCAACTACATGGCCACCTTGCGGCTGACACCGATCAGCGATGGCGACCGCACATTCATCGAATGGTCGGCCGAATTCGACTGCGCGGCGGAGGCAGCAGCCGATCTGGTCGACGGCATCGGCAACAACGTATTCCAGGCCGGCTTCGACGCGCTGAAACGGCAGATGGCGGGTTGACAATGGTGCGCATTGTCGAGAGCACGATCCTTGATGCCCCTGTTGAAGCGGTATGGGCGGTGCTGCGCGACTTCAACGGGCACGATCAGTGGCATCCGGCGGTCGCCGACAGCACCATCGAGCGGGGCAGTCCATCCGACCGCATCGGCTGCGTGCGCCGGTTCCATCTGGCGGATGGGTCGGAGCTGCGCGAGCAGCTGCTGACGCTTTCGGACGCCGACATGGCGTTCTCCTACTGTCTCATGGAAACGCCGGTGCCGCTTCTGAACTACGTGGCGCACGTGCGGCTGGCGCCGGTAACCGATGGCGATCGCACGTTCTGGCATTGGCAGTGCCGGTTCGACACGCCGGCCGGCCGTGAAACGGAGCTGCGCGACATGGTCGCCAACACCATCTATCGGGCCGGCTTCGACGCCGTGCGCGAGCATATGGGCCTTCCAGTATCGCGACCGGGGGCTCGATGATCCAATCCGTTGAAACCCATCCGACCCTGGCCGAGGCACAGCGCGCCATGGGATCCGATGCCATTTTCATGGCCGGCGGTACCCTCGTCATGCGCGACGTCAATGCCGGCGTGCCGGCTAGACGGATCGTACGCAGCACCGATCCGGTACTTGCGCACATACGCCTTTCCGGGGATGGCGTCGCGATCGGCGCGGGCGTCACCATGGCGATGGTCGCCGCGCATCGTGACCTGACGTTCCTGGCGCCGGTGGCGCGCGCGATTGGCGGGCCGCAGATCCGCAACATGGCAACAGTCGGCGGCAATCTGTTTGCGCCGCATCCTTACGGAGATTTGGCGGTGGCGCTGCTGGCGCTCGGTGCCCGTGTGGCGCTCGCCGGCCAGAGCGGCGCGGCGCGGCCTCTCGCCGATGTCGTGCGCGATCGCGGCCGGGTGGGCCTCGTCGCATCCGTTCAAGTCCCGCGACCGCAAGCACCCGCTGATTTCGGCTTCCTGAAGGCGAGCCGGATCAAGCCGAAGGGCGTGTCGGTGCTGTCAGTTGCGGCCCACCTGCCGCGCCAGGGTGGGCGCATCCGGGGGGCTCGGGTGGTGTTCGGGGCGATGGGCCCGACGCCGCTCCAGGCCATTGCCGTGGAACGCGTTCTGGACGGTCAAAATCTGGATGCCGCCACCATAGCGCGCGCGGCTCAGGTGGCGGTCGACGGACTTGACCCGCCGACCGACGCGCTCGCGACCGCGTGGTATCGGCGCGAAGTTGCCGGCGTCCACCTTAAACGTCTGCTCGAACGGATGGCGCGCAGCTGATGGCAAAAACACCGGTGGTATTCGTTCTCAATGGATCGGAGCGTGCCGCTTTCGCGGCGCCCGGCCAGAACCTGCTCGAGCTGCTGCGCCGCGGCGTCGGCGATCTCAGTCCCAAGTATGGCTGCGGTCAGGGCACCTGCGGTGCGTGCACGGTCGCCATCGACGGTGAGACGCACCTGGCGTGTCTGACCTTGGCCGAGAGCGTTGCGGGCCGGCGCGTCGACACCGCAGCGGGACTGGCGTCTGGGAGCCAGCTGCACCCGCTGCAGGACGCGTTCATGCAGACCTTCGCGGCCCAGTGCGGCTACTGTACGCCCGGCATGTTGATCTCGGCCAAGGCGCTGCTCGATCGCAATCCGACGCCAACGCGCGAGGACGTGGTCGAGGCAATCTCGGGGAACATCTGCCGTTGCACGGGCTATGAGCCGATCATCGAGGCCATTCTGGTGGCGGCACGGGGGAGGGAGCGGGCGTGATCGAGTTTCGCAAGGAATTCTTCGCCGACGAGCGCGACGACAACCTGAACGAGATCGGCAAGCCGACACGCCGTCAGGACATCCTGGGCCACGTAACGGGGCGCTCGCCGTTTTTCGACGACCACCTGTTCGATGGCCTGCTGCATATTCGCTGCGTGCGCAGCCCGCATCATCATGCCCGCATTCGCCGGATCGACACGGCCGAAGCGCAAGCGATGCCCGGTGTCGTGCGCGTGTTGACGGGTCGCGACGTGCCGCGCAACCTCAACACGCTGCTCAGTCTCTTGGACTTCGGTATCGATGACGAACCGCTGCTGGCGGACAGCAAGGTTGCCTATAAGGGCGAGCCGGTCGCCGCCATCATCGCTGAGACCGAGGCACAGGCACGCGCCGCCGTGACCAAAGTCCGTGTCGATTGGGAAGTGCGCCCGCACGTTCTCGACGTCGAAGAGGCGATCCGGCCGGGCGCGCCCGTCGTGTGCGAAGTCTACAAGACGAACAAGTTCATCTATCACGGCAAGTACGATCATCAAAAAATGCGGTACGGCGACGTCGAGGCGGCCTTTGCGCGGGCCGACCATATTGTCGAGGGCCGCTACCAGATGTCGCCGATCGAGCAGGCGCCGATCGAGACGTGCGGTGCCATCGCCGCACCCGAAACCAACGATCGCTATGTTTGCTATACCTCGACCCAGGCGCTGTTCTTCTCGCTCGGCACAGCTGCCAAAGTGCTGACGACGCCATCCAACCGATTTCACTTCATCGGCGGCACGGTTGGCGGCGGCTTTGGCGGCAAGGTCGATAGCGTGCACGAGCCGATCGCGATCCTGGGCGCCATGTTGACGGGGCGGCCGTGCAAGTTCGCCTGGGACCGCGAGGAGGAGATGCAGGTGGGGGCGCCGCGCGGAGCCGAGCGCTGGTACATCAAGGATGGGGTGGCGCGCGACGGCCGCATCTTGGCGCGCAAGTTCACCGGCTACTTCGACAGCGGCGCCTATACCCGGCTTTCATCCTACGCGATCATCAAAAGTGTCGGTCACCTGCCCGGGCCATACACCATCCCGAACGTGCACGCCGACGTCTACTGCGTCTACACCAACCGGACTCCGGCCACAGCCATGCGCGGCTTTGGCATAACCGGCGTCGACTTCGCCATCGAAGCGCACATGGACAAGGTTGCAGAAGCCGTCGCAATGAACCCGATCGACCTGCGCATCCTCAACGCCTACCGCGACGGCGACATGAAGGCCCATCGGCGCGAGGCCAAGAACTGCGCGCTCATCGAGTGCTGCCAGGTGGTGGCCGACAAGGCCGGTATTGCCCTTCAGGCCGCTTCACGCGCAGCCTCCTCGCTGCGGGACGGCGGCGGCAAGCGTGGGCGATTGCCAGCGCACACGGCGCTTGATCAGCACGGCGTGGTGACCGGCATCGATACCGGTGGTTATGCCCGCAAGACTGGCGCTCAGGGACGACCGGCCCGGCACATCGAAATGCCGGGTTACACCATGCCGACCGCTGCAAGCGCCGGGCGGGCTCCTGCGCAGTCGCCAGCCCGACCAGGCGCAGCGTCGACCGCTGCATCGCCGTCGACCGCGACCGAGCCGCCGCGTCCTGCACCGGCCGATGGCGGCAACCGTCGCCAAGGCGCCATGCGGTTCTCTGCCATTTCCGGCCTCAGGAGGCGCTGATGGGCCTGCACCGTGGTCGCGGATTTG
>DASTOW010000287.1:0-10995 GCA_035762425.1 Hyphomicrobiaceae bacterium
GGCTGGCCTTCATCAGCCACAGCACCGCCAATGCCGCGACCAGGCACAGCAGAGCGCCCGTCATGGCGGCCGGTGTTACCGTCACCAAGAAGTCGTCGGCGCGTACCACGGCCGACGGTGTGTTCAGCATTGGCCGCAGCCACAGATGCCGCGGTCCCTGCGCCAGCCGCATGAACTCCTGCAGCACGATGGCGAGGCTGATGGTGCCGATCAGGAGTTGCTGCCCGGTTCGCTGCATGAGGGGCGCAAACACCAGCCGTCCGGTCGCCACCCCATACGATAGGGCAGACGCCAGTGCCGCAGCCAGCGCCAGCATCAGCGGCACGGCGAGGCTGCCCGACCCGTCGACCAGCACGAACATTAGGAAGGTGGCATAGCCGCCGATCGCCGCCAGCTCGCCGAATGCCAGATTGATGCGCCCGACCAGCCCGTAGATCAGCGAATAGGCCGCGGCCAGCATCGCGTAGATGGCCGTGGCCGGCAGCGCCGTGAGAACATGCTGCAGGGTCACGGCAAGCGGACGGGGCGCCGACGGCACCTGCCTGGCGTTCCAGACCGGTTCCGGATCGGCGGCGACCTCCGCACCCCGCAGCCAGAAGCGGCGCAGCATTTGCAGGCGCACCTCGCTGACCGGGCCGGATTCGGTCGTAACCCCAACCAACAGGCCGGCATCGGGGGTGGGGGGCCCAACCGCGAACCGGCATTCCAGGAACCGCTCGGTCGCCGATCCGCCTTGAGCGCGGGCGCGATACTGGACGCGCACGCCATCGCCGGAGAAGAGCGGACTGGTGCGTACGATCTCCAGCTCGGCCGCCGATAGGTTGAGCGCCGGCACGATGGTGCGACAGACGCGCGCCTGGTCGGCGTCGACCATGTCGACGCAGCTCGCGAGCGCACACGCGAGCAAGGCAAGCACGGCAAGGCGCGCGAGAATTCCCATGCGATCAGCCTAGCCCCACATAGGCATTTGGCAATGCCCGCTGCCGCAGGGCTCACAGTACGAGACTGACCACCGCGATCAGGACGATCAGCAGCAGCACGGCGGTGCGCACGTGCGCATCCGGCAGTCGTCCCGTGAGATACGATCCGGCCACGCAGCCGATGATGTAGAAGGGCGCCAGCAGACCGATCGCCGGCAGCAGTTCAGCGTCGAAGCCAGAACCGATGGTCAGCATCACCAGCAGCATGATGGTGCCGAGGAACACCCAGACAATGAAATTGGCGCGGCTTTCGGCCGCCGACTGCTGGCCCGCGTGCAGGAACAGGGCCGACGTAATGGCAAGCGATGTCGCCCCCATCACCACCCCCGTCAGCGCGCCGACCCCCACCCAGCCGCCGCGCCCGATGGTGCCCGGATAGCGCCAGCCCGATAGCAGCACCAGCGCCGCCACCAGGATGGTGACGCTAAGTGCGCGCTTCATGATCACCGCATCGACCACCAGCAGCAGCAGCACGCCGATCGGCATGGTCAGCACCGCGCCCGCCGTCAGCGGCACCACCACGCCGGCCTTGGCCGCGCGCGCTGCCCGCGGCAGCAGCTGCACATTGACCAGCAGGTCGATCCAACTCATCACCAGGATGGCGGCCGAGGTCGGCATGAAGGCGTTGAGCGCCGGCAGCATGGTCAGTGGCCCGCCGAACCCGGCAAAGCCGCGCACGACGCCGGCCAGCACGGCCGCCGGGATCAGCACGGCGAAGAATGAGGTCGTGAATTGCATCCCCGCGTGCTGCCGCAAATACAGCAGCACCGCAAGGCCGGCGACGCTGGTGGATGCGCAGGGCTGTTGTGCGCGCAGCGCCACGCTTTCTCCCTCTCTCACCGTGCCGGAGGCATGTCTTCGACATGACGAAAGTGTGGGGGAGGGGGGACGAGTGGGCGCACCTGCGCCATCAAGCGAAGAACTTCTCGAACTGCTCGATCACCGCCTGCGGTGCCTCTTCGGCTAGGTAGTGGCCGGTGGGCAGCGCGGCGCCCGTCACCTCCGCCGAGCAATACTGCCGCCAGATGCCGAGCGGCTCGTACCACTCCTCGATCTTACCCTTGGAACCCCACAGCACCAGCATGGGGCACTGCACCTTGCGCCCGGCGGCTCGGCTTTCGCGATCATGCACCAGGTCGACGGTCGCGGCCGCGCGGTAGTCCTCGCACATGCCGCGGATCATGGCGCAGTCGCGCACCGCCGCCATGTAGTCGGCCAGCGCGTCCGGATGGAAGAAGCCCGCCGACTTCGGCTCGCGCGCGGTATGCGCGTTAAACCACGCCTCGGGGGCCGCATTGATCACCACTTCGGGAAAGGGATGCGGCTGGGCGAACCAGAACCAGTGGTAGTAGCCGAGCGCAAACCGCATATCTGTGCGCTCGAAATGCTCAATGGTCGGCACGATATCGAGCACCGCCAGCCGCTGCACCCGCTCGGGATGATCGATAGCGAGCCGGTGCGCCACCCGCGCGCCGCGATCATGGCTTGCCACCATGAATTGCTCATGGCCAAGCTTCTGCATCAGCTCGACGCAGTCCTGCGCCATGGCCCGCTTGGCGTAGGGGGCATGGTCGGCGGTGGCCTCCGGCTTGGGCGAGCCGCCATAGCCGCGCAGGTCCGGGCATACCACGGTAAAGCGCCGGGAAAGCGTCGGCGCCACCGCATGCCACATGGCGTGCGTCTGCGGATTACCGTGCAGCATCAGCAGCGGCGGCCCCGAGCCGCCACGCCGCAGCCGAATGGCGCCGCTCGAAACAGGCACATGCTCGAGCGTGAAGTCTGGAAAGAACATGCGTTAGCCCCTTGTTGCCTGCCGTCACCAGCACTCAAGATCGAGATCACTTCTTGTTCAGCACCCGGCCGCGATTGTCTACCACGCGCCGCCCGGTCACCACCCCGCGCTCTACGGTGATGTGCAGCTCCTCCTCGAACACGCTGGCGTAGCCCATGTGCACATACTCAAGCATCTTGCCGCGCGGGACATTGAGCACGGCCGCGACCCACTCGGCGGGCAGCGGTCCTTGCCCCGTCAGCTCGTATCTGCCCTCGATGGCGATCAACGACAGGTGGCCGTCGCCAACCAGCCACGTGCCACGATAGCGGCGCCAGCAGGCGGTCGAGAAGATGATGGGCGAGGCGGCGTTCTGGGTCTCCTGCGAGGCCACCACGACCCTGGGATGGCCCTGCGGCAGCGGCGGCTCGGACGCCATCGACGTCCATTCCTCGTCCAGCAGCAGCAGCTCGTGGATTTGCGCCGTCATCGGTGCGGCTCCTAGCAGGAGCGGGCAGCGGAGCATCCGATTGTGGTGTCTTTGCGCAGGCCCGTACCACATCAGCAGACCATCAGCGGTGGCTCAAACGGCTGGGCGCGGCATGCCATCATGCGCCGGTGCGCGAAGAGTAGTGCTCCGCCGATATCCACCTTGCCGGTTGCGTCCTGGCCGTCCTGTTGTCGGCGGTCTTGGCTCCCATGACCGCGCCCGTCGCCAAGGTAGACGTCGAGTTCATCCGCACCATCGTGATGGGTGCGTCCTGGCTGCACCTTGCCCTGCCGCGCTGGACCATCTCCCCGCGCCCCTGCCTATCCCTTGCTCTGTCGGGCTGCGCCCCCGCAGTCCCTCGAGCTCGCCTGCTTGTTGTCCCGGAAGTCAGCGAATATCCGGGCCCCAGCACTACTTCCCTCCTTCTTCACCGCGTTGACGCCCCGCCTCGCAACGCTATGATGCCGCGCCTTTCGATCCTGGCAGCCCCAGTGGCGGAATCGGTAGACGCGCCAGACTCAAAATCTGGTACCCGCAAGGGTGTGCCCGTTCGAGTCGGGCCTGGGGCACCAAAAAATATTATGAATCAACGAGTTATAATTTTCGTCTAACTCGCACCCCTATCTTCGACTTCCACCATTCGTGAGACCTTGACCGGCTGCTCAATGTGGCGCCCGCATTCGCATGTCCCCGCTGTATCGCCAGAGCGCGAGAACTCGCCTCCCATTCTATGCCAGCAGCGCGTGGCCCGATCGTTGAAGAGATGCTCAGCAAATCGGCTCCGGCAACAATTGCCAGTGCACAGCATCATTACGCGTTCCGGCTTGAGGGCCGGGCAATGCTCGGTCGATCGCATTGCGGTTCAAGCAGCGCTTTAAGAAATGCGCGCGACAAGGGTGACGATTCGCCTTTGCGGGAGACCACCTGAAAGGTGAGCGTTACGCTGCCGTCCAGAAATGGTTTCCCGAACAGTTCGCCTGCTCTGATTTCATCCTGAACGGACAACGACGGAATAATCGACACGCCGACCCCGGCCCGGACAGAGCTCTTAATCGCCTCGACGTCGGCCAATTCAAGAGTTTGTCCGACCTGAGCGCCGCCCACTGAGCCCCGATTCGGCCAACGTTGCTGTCCTCAAACCAGCCTTGGCACGCCGCCGTGGCCGGCGGCCATCGATGGAGAGCTTCTTCTCGACCCTCAAGGTCGAGCGCGTGGCTCGCAAGACCTACCGCACGAGGGACCAGGCCAGAGCCGATGTATTCGACTACATCGAGAGGTTCTATAATCCGCGACGGAGACACTCGACGATCGGCTATCTCAGCCCGATGCAGTTCGAACAGAAGGCGCGATTAGCTTAGGTTGGTGTCTACCGAACCGGCAGCAGCTCATCCTGCCGTGCGGCGACGCTGATCTCAGCGCATCGTGCGCAATTCGCCGCGAACCTCCTTGAGCAAGCGGATGCTCAGCGAGTCCTCTTGAGGAATGGCCTCAGTGGGCCGCGACTGAGGGACCGCATCGCTTGGTAGGAAGCCCCAGCGTACCGGGAGCGGCATGCTGCCATCCTCGATCAGCGGCAGCTCCACCTTGACGATGTCGCCAGGCTCTAGGATGGTCCATTCGGTGGCTGGCAGCTCCTGGGCCTGGCCGCCAGGGGAGCGCCGGGTCACCTTGTAGACAGGCTCGTTGGCCTGTACGCGCGTGCGGCTGGCGAGCGCCAATGGCGCGATGACGCGCGACTCATAGAGCAGGTTCTGAGCCGTCTCTGACTTTAGGCTGACCTGCTCCAGCCGATGTTGCGTCACTTGCATTTCGCTCGCCACCTCGTTCATGCGGCGGGTGCGCAATTCGATGAGCAACATTTCGGTCTTGCTCATCTCCTGGCGCACCTTCAGCAATCCGGTCTCGAGCCGCAGCCGGTCGCCCTCGAGCTGTGCCACGTTGCGTTGCAGCGCCAGCCGGCGCGGCTGGGGGATGAGTCCTCTGCTGGCGAGGTCCTCGATGCCTTCTAGCTCCTTGCGCGCTAGCTGCGCGATCTTGTCGTGGCTGGTGAATTGTCCAGTGAGCGATGCCACCTCGCGATCGAGGTCCGCGCGCAGCTGGCGCAGGTTGGCGACCTGGGTCTCGTCGGCTTCACGCCGCGCAGAGAATAGGTGCTGCTCATTGTCCAGCACCACTTTGATCTCCCCTTCGCCAGCTTTCGCAGTCAATACGGCGGGGAACTTGATGCTGTCGGCGCCCTTCATCTCGGCCTGCAGCCGCGCGCGCCGCGCCAGCAAGCTTATGAACTCGCGGGCGTAAAGGTTCAGCTCGCCGCGCGTGGTATAGATTTCGCGCTCCAGCCGAACGTTGCCGTCAAGCGAGCGCTTGAGGCCACCGCTCATACTCACCGCCTGCAGCAACGACAGTCCTGGCCGGTAAGGATACTCGCCCGGCTTATCGACCTGACCCACCACGTAGAAGGGACGGAAATGCACGATCTCGATGGTGATGTCGGGGTTTGCGGCCAGCCCCATGCGTTCCTTGAAGCGCTCGCCGATGCTCTGCGCCAGGTCGGCGGTCGATAGGCCGACCGCGGGCACCTCGCCGACAACCGGCAGGGACAGTTTGCCCGTGGCGCCGACCGTGTATTCTGAATTAAAGGCGGCCCACTCGAACATCTCGTCCTTAGAAGGGCGCCACTCAAACACCTTGATGCGCAGCTTGTCCTGCACTCCGAGCCGGTAGTCGCTGCTCTGTGCACCGGCGCCAAGCTGACCGGCGCCGCTCAGCAGAACGAGGCAGCCGATCGCGACACCGAGCAGAGCATGGCCGATGCGCAGGCGGATTTTACCGTCCCGACGCGCCACGGCCAGGGTCGCTACAGAGATAAGCCGGCCGGTCAGTCGGTTTGTTTGCATTGTCTCGGTCACGTATCACCTCTGATTCTAGAACCCTTCCAAATGAGGCACTCTGCCGGCAGAAGGCATCACCGATGGCTTGTGTCCCCAGGCACTGCGGCCGAGTCGAGCAGCACCGCCGCTTATGCACAGCCGCAGGACACGGTTCGGGTTGGCTGCAAACCTGCGGACCCGTTAGCCTACCTCAGGGTCGGAGCTTCGGGAGCATCGCAAAAAGGTGGATCCCCTGCCGCGCGCTTGACCCCCGGCCTTGGGGCCTTTTGCTGAGCCCGCCCGCACGCGAACCTAATCGAAATGAGTAGGTAGGTATCAACCGTCTTGCGATGGTCGCAATTCGCAGGCCTGGGGGGCGTCGTTTGAGCGTCTTGTTGCGTATTGCCATCCGCGCGAGGTTCGCCGGCATTGCCAGTCAGCCCCGAGTGACAATGTCGCAACACACCCTGAACGGCCACGCCCCAGCGTTGCGTGCCATGGCGCCCGCAGCCGCCCTGCTGGACACACGAGCCTCGGCCGCTCCCACCTTCGCCGCGCGCGTCGCCATCGTGCACGACTGGTGCCCTTCCTTTCGCGGCGGCGAGCGCGTGCTGGCCGAACTTTGCCGGATCTTTCCAAAGGCCGAGGTGTTTACTCTATTCGATTTCATGCCAGCCGATATCAAACAGCGCTACTTCGACGGCGTGCCGTTTCACACTTCTATAGCGAACCGCCTGCCGATGGTGCAGCGCTACTACCGCGCCCTGTTCTTCGCATGTCCGTTCTTGATCGAGCAATTTGACGTGACCAGCTACGACGCCGTGCTCTCCTCCTCAGCTGCCTTTGCGCGTGGTGTGCTGACTCGGCCCGACAAGCCGCACTTGTGTTACGTGCACAGCCCCATCCGCTATGCCTGGGACGAACAGTTCTCCTACCTTGCCCAGGGACGTATGGGCTATGGCCCCAAAGGCCTCGCCTTCCGCTACCTCCTGCACCGTTTGCGCATCTGGGACACGCGCACGGCACACGGGCCGGATCTCATGCTAGCCAACTCGAGTTATGTGCGCCAACGGATCCGGCGCATCTACGGCCGCGATGCGCGCGTGGTGTTCCCACCGGTGGCGCTGGACGAGCTCGTCTATTCCGACCGCAAGGAGGACTACTACATCACTGCCTCCTTCCTGGCCCCCTACAAGCGCACGGACCTCGTCATCGAGGCCTTCAATGCCATGCCGGACCGCCGCCTGTTGGTGATAGGCGAGGGCCAACAGTCGCGCAGCTTGCGCGCCCTGGCTGGCCCCAACGTCAAATTCGCCGGCTACTTGCCGCGCGAGGAATACGCCCAGAGGATCGCCGCAGCGCGCGCGCTGGTGTTTGCGGGCTGCGAGGACTTCGGCATCGCGCTCGCCGAGGCGCAAGCCTCCGGGACGCCGCTAATCGCCTTCGGCCGCGGTGGCGCCACCGATATCGTGCGGCCGCTTGGAGGTGCCGAAGCTCCTACCGGTGTATTGTTCGCCGAGCAGTCGGTCGCCTGCATCAGGGCAGCGATCGCAGAGTTCGAAGCAAATTCAGAGGCGATGGCGCCTGTCGCCTGCCGCCGGAACGCACAGCGCTTCGGGGCCGAGCGCTTCGCCCGAGAGATCGCCACGGCCTTTACAGACGTGCTCGCGCTACATGTGAACGAGCGTGACGAAACGGGCGCGCTCGCCACTCTCGGCGGCTCCGCCGCCGGCGTCGAACTCGACGCCGTCCGCGCGAGCTAGCGCTTCGAGGAAGAGCAAGGCGGAGGCACGCCAGCTGAAGTGCTGCGCCTGCCGCCTGCCCCGCTCCCTGAGTTCCACACGCAGGCCGGCATTGCCGCGCAGTTGCACGAAAGCGGCCAGCCACGCGTCAGGATTGTCCGGCGAGGCATAGAGCACGCCATTCCCGCAGATTTCCGGCAGGCTCGCCCGGTCGCTCGCCACCACCGGACACCCGCGCGCCATTGCTTCCAACGGCGGCAAGCCGAAGCCTTCGGTGAAGGAGGGGAATGCGAGACACAGGCAGTCCTCCAGCAGGCTGGCAAGCTCGCCGTCGCTGACTCGGCCGAGCCAGGCGACGCCGGACATCTGGCCTGCGCCCTGGAACACACGCCCATCGGCGAGCCCCGCCACCGCGAGCCTCAGCCCAGCCGCGGCGAGCCTCGGCGCCAGGCCCGCCAACATGCCAATGTTCTTGTGCGGCGCCGGGCTGCCGAGCACCAACACAGTGTCCGGGCCGCCTGCTGCCGTTCGCGGCGAGCGCTCGGGCATCCACGTCAACGCATGTTCGTGGCCATTGGGGATGACCGCAATCTTGTCGGCCCGTGCGATGCCCCAGCGCGCCAACTCTGCGGCTGAGAACCTCGACACGGTGATGACTGACACCGCGGCCCGCCCGAGCGCCGGCATCAACCCGCGATAGACTGCGCGAAACTGCGCCGAGTAGCTTTCGGGACAAATGCGCGTGTTGGCGTCGTGCATACACACGATATGACGGCGGGCCGCGATCGGGCCGGTGTTGCAAAGGCTCAGCAGACCGCCGCGTACCGCGCGGGCCAACTCCAGCTGCTCCCAGGTATGACCTCCCCGGCGCCCCGCGGTGCGGACATGGATAGCGCCGAGCGCGGGCAGTTCTTCGACTCCAGGCGGGATGACAAGCTCGAGATCGAGGTCGCGCGTGAAAGGGTGTCCTTCTACTGCGAGCGAATCGAGCGCCGCCACGATCTGACGGGCATAGCGTTGCACGCCTGTCACGGGTTGGCTGAGGAAGCGGCCATTAATGGTCCAGGCTCGGGTCATGGGGACTTGCAAGAGCGCGGCGAGTTGAAAAAACGGTAGGACTAGATCGCGTCCGGGCTGCTCAGGGTGACACGACCCGCATCCGGCTGCACGCCGCAGAAAGTGGATCTCGGCTACCTTCGAAAGCGGTAGCAGCGCACCTTCAAGCAACTACGGCGTTGGGTACTCCGAAAAACAGGCCCGACTTTTGTGACCCGTTGCTTCATGGTTCATGTAGTGGCTAGCGCGACTGCGATTGCGGCGTCGGTCTGCAGCATTCGAGGTAATCCCATGTCATCAGAACCGAGCATCTCCATCATAGTTCCAACTCTCGGCCGCGCCCGCGAATTGGCCCGGCTGCTCGAAAGCGTCGAGCGGCAGACTCTTTCCGCCTCTGAGGTCGTCGTCGTCGATCGCAGCGGTGACGGCAAGATCTCAGACATGCTCATGAGCCGCGCATGGGGGTTCAACCTAGTGCGGCTGCCGACACCCCCCGTGCTGGGTACTAGCTACGCTATGAACCAGGGCTGGCCGAAATCCACGGGCAGCCATTTGCTTTTTGCCGACGATGACTGCTGGTATCCGCCTTGGTTATTGGCGCGGGTGCTCAAGCTGTTCCAGGAAACCGGATCGGACATCGTGGCCGGAAGAGCGGCCGACGAACATGGCCGATCGATCCTGGGCCGTTACGAGACCGTACCCCAGCCCATCGCGCGCAAGAACGTGTGGACCAGTTCGATCGAATGGATGATCGTGTTTCGCCGCGAGGTTGTCGAGGCAGTCGACGGGTTCGATGCCACCATCGGGCTGGGTGCGAGCACGCCGTGGCAGGCAGCGCCGGGACAGGACATCTTGTTGCGTGCGCTATCCAAGGGTTACACTGGCTATTTCGACCCGGGTCTGTATGGCTTTCATCCCGAACCAAATATCGTCCGGCCGGATCCCTCCATGTGCCGCAAGGCTCGTGCTTATGGCCGCGGGATGGGCTACGTGTTGCGGCGGCACAGCTTCGGTATGGTTGAGGTGGCGGGATGGATCGCGCGTCCGTTGGCCGGCGCAGTGCTCTACGCCCTCAAGGGTGAGGGCGCACGGGCAAGCTACTATTGGAACGCGGCTCGTGGCCGGCTCGAAGGCTGGCGCGGCAAGACGGCAACTTTGTCGGACGACTAATCCGGCGTGCGTAAGGATTGACTCTGGGATTTCCAATTGGGGCGAAGCGTGATTCCGTTTCCTCGAATGATTCGGGGAGGTGGAGATGCCGGCGCTTGCCATCAGGGAAGATCACTCGCCAGAGGAGCTGCGGTCTGTTGCCAAAGCGGAGCGCGACGTGCGGGTGGCACGCCGCCTGCTGGCGATTGCCAATGCCCTGTCGGGCATGAGCCGGGAGGCGGCAGCATGGTCTGCTGGCATGGACCGGCAGACGCTGCGCGACTGGGTCATTCGCTACAACGCCGACGGCATCGAAGGACTCGCGGATCGCTGGGGCGAAGGTCGTCCACCGCGGCTCGACGCCGACCAGCAGGCCGAGCTTGCCCGGGTGATCCTCGCCGGTCCCGATCCCGAGGTCGACGGCATCTCGGCCTATACGCTGGAGGACCTCGCTCGCATCTGCACGGAGCGCTTCGGCAAGCCGTTGCATCGCGCTTCCATGAGCCGCGTCGTGCGCCGGCTGGGTTTTTCCCGACAGAAGGCACGGCCGCATCACCCCGACAAGGACGAGGCCGCGCAAGCGGCTTTTAGGGGGGCTTCCTGATCGCCTGAAGGCGGTTGCCGATGCACATCCGGGCAAGCGCCTCCGCCTCATGTTCGAGGACGAGGCTCGCATCGGCCAGAAGGGGCGCGTGTGCCATCGCTGGTACACGCGGGGGCAAACGCCCGCCCGGACGCGCCGATCAGCGCTACACCTTCGCCTATATCTTCGCTGCGGCCGAGCCAGGCACCGACAATGCCTTTGCCCTGGTGATGCCCGAGGTCTCGACCCAGGCCATGCAGATCTACCTCGACAAACTGTCGGCTACGATCGGCGTCGATGAGCATTTGCTGCTGGTGCGCGATCGGGCCGGCTGGCATGGCGCCAACGATCTCA
>DASTOW010000288.1:0-29662 GCA_035762425.1 Hyphomicrobiaceae bacterium
GCCTACGGGCTGCCCGAAGGCTCAACTGCAATCTGGCCCAACATCGAGTTGGCGCGCGGCCTGGTGCAGACGGTGGCGATCGCGCGAGCCAGCCAGCGGGTGCGCGCCTGCCTGATGGCGTCCGAAGATCTGGCGGCCGACCTCGGCGCCGAACGCGGCCCGGACGGTCTTGAGTTGGCCTACGCGCGCCAACGCTTCCTGGTCGATTGCGTTGCTGCCGGCGTACTGGCCGTCGACTGCCCCTTCACCTGGCGCGACGGTGCAGGCGTCGAGCGGGATGCGCGCTGGGCGCGGCGGCTTGGCTACAAGGCAAAGTGCACGGTGGCGCCGGAACATGCCGCCATCATCAATGCGGTGCTTACGCCAAACGCAGGCGAGGTCGCCCGGGCGCGCACGATCGTCACCACCTTCGAGGCGGCACGGGCACGTGGAGAGTCACGCGTGACGGTGCACGGCTCGATGATCGAGGTGCCTATCTATCACAACATGCGGCGCCTGCTGGCGCGTGCGGAAGAACTTGCTGCCGCGGAGCGCTGAGCCATGCAACAGCTGATCCCCATTGCCGAGGAGATTGCCGCCATCCTGACACGGCGGCACGAGACCATTGCGGTGAGCGAGTCCTCGACCGGCGGCCTGATCGCGGCAGCGCTTCTGGCCGTGCCTGGGGCGTCGGCCTACTTCCTCGGCGGCGCGGTGGTCTATACCGCACGCGCACGCCAGGCCCTGCTCGGCATCGATGACGCGGCCATGACCGGCATGCGCTCGGCCAGCGAACCCTACGCGCGACTGGCGGCCCGCACGGTGCGCGAGCGGCACCGCGCGACCTGGGGGCTGGCTGAAACCGGCGCCTCCGGCCCGACCGGGAACCGCTACGGCGACGCAGCCGGCCACGCGTGCATTGCCACGGCCGGGCCGGTCGAACGGGTGCTTACGATCGAGACCGGCAGCACGGACAGGCAGGCGAACATGCGGGTCTTCGCCGTCACGGCGCTCCAGACCATGCTTGCAGCCGTGCGCGAACGGCCCTGACGCCCCAAAAAGCCCGGCTCGGATCCTCGCCGCGCGGCTTCGGCCGCCATCGCCATCATACAAAGTCGCTTGAGGAGTGTTGCGCGCGCGGCATCGCATTCCGCTGCAGGTTGTGATCTGGTTGAATCGCTCGAGTCATTTGGGGGGATTCGCGCATGCTCGAACGCACCTTTGCGTTGCAGGAGCACGGTACTACCGTGCGCAGCGAGCTGCTGGCCGGTCTGACCACGTTCATGACCATGGCCTACATCATCTTCGTCAACCCGACGATTCTTGCCGACACGGGCATGGATCGGGGCGCAGTGTTCGTCGCCACCTGCCTCGCTGCGGCATTCGGCTCGGCCATGATGGGCCTGTACGCCAATTATCCGGTGGCACTGGCGCCGGGCATGGGCCTCAACGCCTACTTCACCTACGGCGTCGTGAAGGGCATGGGACACGCCTGGGAAACCGCGCTCGGCGCCGTATTCCTGTCGGGCGTGCTGTTCCTGATCGTCAGCCTCACGGGCATCCGCGAGTGGGTGATCAACGCCGTCCCGCGTAGCCTGAAACTGTCGATCGCTGCCGGCATCGGTTTGTTCCTGGCCATCATCGGCTTGCAGAGCGCCGGCATCATCGCCGCGCATCCGGTGACACTGGTCACGCTGGGCAATCTGAAGGCGCCGGGCGTGCTGATTGCTGCGGCAGCCTTCGTCCTGATGGCAGCGCTCGACGCCCGCAAGGTACCGGGCGCTATTCTGATCGGCATTCTGGCTGCAGCCGTCGCCGGCATCGGGCTCGGCTTGAGCAAGTTCGAAGGCCTGGTCTCTCTGCCGCCGTCCATTGCGCCAGTGCTGCTCAAG
Source organism: Hyphomicrobiaceae bacterium (assembly GCA_035762425.1). Taxonomy (GTDB): domain Bacteria; phylum Pseudomonadota; class Alphaproteobacteria; order Rhizobiales; family Hyphomicrobiaceae; genus AWTP1-13. The sequence goes on from DASTOW010000288.1 coordinate 1,872, forward strand.
CTCGACATCGTCAAGGCGCTGGAGATCGGCGCCATCGCCATCGTCTTCACGTTCTTCTTTGTTGACGTGTTCGACAATACCGGGACGTTGGTGGGCGTTGCGCAGAAGGCCGGTCTCGTCAACCCGGATGGCACGTTGCCGCGCGTGCACAGGGCCCTGACGGCGGACTCGACGGCAGCCATGGCCGGTGCATTGCTCGGCACCTCCACAACCACCAGTTATATCGAGAGCGCCGCAGGCGTGAATGCCGGCGGCCGCACCGGCCTGGTCGCCGTTACGGTTGCCGTGCTGTTCCTTGCCGCGCTGTTCCTTTCGCCGCTGGCCGGCGCCATTCCGGTCTTTGCCACGGCACCGGCGCTCGTCTACGTGGCCTGCCTGATGATGAGCACTGTTGTCGACATCGACTTCTCGGACGTCACTGAATACGTGCCGGCAGTGATCGTGATTGCCACCATGCCACTGACGTTCTCGATCGCCCACGGCATCGCGTTCGGCTTCATTGCTTACACCGCAATCAAGCTGCTTGCCGGACGGCCAAGGGACGTGTCGCCAGCGGTAGCCGTGCTGTCACTATTGTTCATTGCCAAGTTTGCGTTGCTTTGAAGCCTCTGCGGCAGCACGCCTACCCGACGGCTGGCGAAACTGCGTTAAATTCTGGATGTAGGGGAAGGTCGCGTCGCCACGCGGCCGTAATGGGGGATGCATCGAATGTGGCTGCCGCTGCTGCGCACCTTGCCGTTCGCCGCCTTGCTAGCTGCCTTTCTGGTGTTGCCAGGGCAGGCCCCATCCAGAGCCGAAGAGCCATCGCCATTCGACAAACTGGCCGGCCGCTGGGTCGGCGAAGGCCGCTTCGGTATTCGTGACGGATCCACCGAAGCCGTCAAATGCCGCGTGACCTACATCATCACGGGAGACGGCAACGACCTGAAGCAGTCCATTCGCTGCGCTTCGGCGGGTGGCAACGTGGAAATCCACAGCGCCGTCGCCCACAAGGCTGGAACCATCGCCGGTACCTGGAAAGAACTCGTACGCGACATGAGCGGGGAGGTGACGGGTACGGTCACGTCGCGGGGCTTTCGTGTCGCAGTGCGCGGGGAAAGCCTGAACGCCAACATGGACATCGTCCTCGTAAACTCCAAGCAGGTCATCGAGATTCAGTTCATCGATAGCAGCCTGATCGGCCTCACGCTCATCCTGGACAAGGCCGATGCGCCATTGCGCAAGGCATCCTAGCCCATGCCGCATCACTGAGGCCTAGCGCGACCGCACCACTCTCACGGGCTCGTCCCGACGCCGCACGGTGAGCGTTGCAAATCCGTAGCGCATGTCGACGCCCGCCTCGGCAATGGTGAAGTCCGGCTCGTGGTCTTGCCAGTCGGGCTCATCCAGCAATTCGACGTGCCCCATCGCCGCGATCAGGCGCTGCATGTCAGCGCGGGTGTAGATCCGCACATCTGAGGATGGCTTGGGCTGATCGGGCGTCCAAGTGTCGTTGTAATCGCAGGTCAGCATCGCGTAGCCGCCCGGCGCGAGCATCGCCACCATGTCGGCAACGAATGTTTCGTCATCAGGAACATGCTCGATCACCGAGGTTGAGAACACGATGTCGTAGGTATTGAGCCGCTGCGGATGCTGCCGACGAAACTCCGCCAGATCGCCGTCAATGGATGGATCGATGGCGTCGATGCGATACCCCAGACCCTGCAGCGAATAGCAGGCTGTGTCCTCGAAACTACCAACGCACAGCATCTTCTTGCTGCGATCCCCCGCGGCTAGCTGCTCGACGGCTGCAAGCATGAAACCCTGCTGGACGTTGGCTCTTGGGATCTTCCTGCGCATGACATCGGGAACGACCGCCACAGCGTCTTGATCGCGGGCGCGTAGCGCTCGCGCGCCTCGTCATCGAGCAGAGTGTTGAAGCGCGCTACTGCAATCTTGCGATGCAAGACTTTGGAGAAGCCAAAATTCACACGGTCACGCGCCTGCCGCGCAATGCCAGTGAGGACAGCTGGGATGTGGGTCAAGCGCTCACCTTCCGTTTCAGGACCGTCAATGCGCGACGAGGATCCGATACAGTCAAATGGAGGAATGCCCCGGCTTTCGCGCCCACCCCCGGTGCCGGCGCTGGACGCAACGATTTCACCAAAGACGCGATCTTGTGCGGCTGCACGTTGTTCCGATATGCCGGCCCGGCCATCTCCTCGAAAATCGAGCAGTGCAGCTCAGCCATCGAGTCCGGCGTGTATCGGTCTCGAGATTCCAGGGCCAGCCGCGTCTTGTCGGCATCGAAGCTGAGGATCTTGTCCCTAAGCTCGAAATGGTTGCCGACGTCGAACCGCTCGAAACAATCGCCGTAAAATTCCTTGTATTCGGCAAACAAGTTGCTGTTTGTCGCAACGATCCGCTTGCCTAACTCAAAGGCGATCGAAGCAACTCCGCTCGCGAACTGACCCGCGTCATGATAAGGAACGACGACGAAATCACACGCCACCATGGCTTCCAGAAACGCTTCGTCATCCACCACCCCCAAGAAGGACACGCGGTTCTCGATTGCCCTCGGGGTTCCGGCCATGTCGTCGATGACATTGACGATCTCGACCAGGTTGCCGTCATACTCATACGGCTTTCTCGAAAAGGCATGCGCGCCGCCTACAAAAACCAACTTATAGTTGGCCGGCAGATAGCTAAGCGCGCGCAGCACGCACTTGTTGTCTTTGTATCTCGAGAACGCGCCAAACAACCCTATGACTTGATCGTCTTTCGATAAGCCAAGCTTTCTCCGCCATTCATTCCCCGCACGGTCTTTCTTCTTCTGCGTCGCACTGACGAAGCAAACAGGGTGGCTTTCCGCGTTGGCAATGCCGTGCACGGTGCGCAACGCCTCCTGTTCACGTCGCGAATGCGCAACCAGATAGTAGGGTCGGTCTTTGTCCCGCTGCACGAGGCCGGCGAGGACACTGGCCTGCGCATGCGCGAAATCCCCACCGACTTCTCTGTCCGTATAGACCGAGTGCATGGTCAGGATCAGCCGCTTTGCCGCAGCACAGCAGCGTGTAAGCCGCTCTTTGCAGTCGTCCAGCGTCCCTCCCCATATGCCAAACTCCGAGTCCAGAACGGTCACGTCGAATTTCGGAAGAACCCCGCAAATTTCCTCAATTCGCACTGTCGCTTCACGTCGCCGTCCTGGCGGCCTCAGGATCCGCGCGGACCGCAAGTCGAACACGGTGACGTCGAAGAATTGCGCAAGGGCCTCCTCCCGCACGCGCGTATAGGCGGCAATCCCGCACGAGCTGTCGTCGTAGTTGCTGGCGATCGCCAGTCGAGGTTTCACTGAAGCGTGGCTCATCCGAATTTCTCTATCCTGCAGCGAATGACCGACATCACCTATGCGGCTGCCTAGGGCCCATGCGCGAGGCGCCCGCCCAGGCTGCGCTCCGGTCATCGTGAATACCGTGGAAAGCCGATGGTTCGAGCTGCTGATTTCGTTTCATAATAATACCGATTATTGGATTAAGCGCACGGATGCCCGAGCGATCGTTCACAGAAAACACGATTTCGAAATCTGCGGTGTGAGGTCGATATCAGACGTCCGACCTCGTGCATCTGACTAGGGGGAGCGGAGCGTGCATCCAGTTTATCGCCAGACCTGTCGCATCTGCGGATCGGCCCGCCTCGCCGCTGCGATCGACTTGGAACAGCAGTATTTGCAGGGCTCATTTTCGAAGCCTGGAATTATTCAACCGCCAATGCGCAAGTTGCCGACGCGCCTGGCTCGCTGTGACGTCACGGCAAACGAGCGCGGTTGCGGCCTGCTGCAACTGGCGCACTCGTTTCCCCCGGAGATCCTGTACTCGAACTATTGGTACCGGTCCGGCACGAACGAGACGACGCGCAAGCATCTGAGAGAGATCGCCCACAGCGTCGTCGAGACCATACCGACGTCCAAGGCGAGCGTGCTCGACATCGGCTGCAATGATGGGACGTTGCTGGCCAACTATCCGTCCGGCTCGACCCGATACGGGGTCGATCCCTCCGACATAGCCAACGAGATCCGCGACGGTACCACCGTCATCAACACCGTGTTCCCCTCCGAGCAGGCCATGGCAGTGCTGCCCGCCGGCGGCATCGACGCCGTCACATCGATCGCCATGTTCTATGACCTCGAGGATCCCGTCGAGTTTGCGCGCAAGATCAAGCATCTCTTGAAGAAGGACGGCATCTGGGTTTTCGAGATGTCTTACCTGCCGCTCATGCTGCTGCAGAATTCATTCGATACGATCTGTCATGAGCATCTCGAGTATTACAGCCTGGCCGTCCTGGACACGATCATGCGCAAGGCCGACCTGCGCATATTCCGCGCCAGCATCAACGACATCAACGGCGGCAGCATCCGCTGCTACGCGTGCCATGCATCGAACACCATATACGGGTCGGCAACCGACCGCCATTTCCTGGCGCGGCTACGCATTGCCGAATTTCAGATGGAGCTCGACACCAGCGAACCGTATGCCACGTTCCAGCGCCGCATCGATGCTCTGAAAGAGAACCTCACCAAGCTCCTGTTCGACATTCGTGCGAAAGGCCAGCGCATCCACATCTATGGCGCGTCGACCAAGGGCAACGTGCTCCTGCAATGGTACGGCGTGAACCGTTTGACGGTCGATTGCGCCGCCGACCGCAATCCGCAGAAGGTTGGATCCCACACATTGGGCACTCACATCCCGATCGTATCGGAAGCCGAGTCGCGCGCGCAAAAGCCCGACTACTACCTGGTGCTGCCCTGGCATTTCCGAAAGGAGTTCCTGCAGCGCGAGAAGGACACGATCATGGCCGGCACCAAGATGATCTTCCCGCTGCCTGGCATCGAGGTCGTGTCCGCCGACACCTACGCAAAGGCGCTCGCCGGTGCCGATGCACAGACCGCTGAGCTCGTCGATCTCCTGTTCACGAAAGGCAGCGGCTGATGGGCCGTGCGCTGGTGCTGGGCGTCAACGGCCAGGACGGCAGCTACCTTGCCCAGGCTCTGTTGAAGCGCAGCGACCATGTGGTCGGTGTCGGCCGGCAGGCCAATAGCCGCTACGTGCACGAGCATCGCCGCTTCACCTATGTGGCGGCCGATCTGACGGACGAACGCCAAGTCGACGCCTTGCTCCAAACCGTTGCGCCGGTCCGCATCTATCACTTCGCCGCGGTGCATGGACCGACCGCCTCGGGGTTCACCTACGAGCCGGTGTTTGCGGACATGCTCAGCGTGAATGTCGCCGCACTGCACGTAGCGCTGGAATATGCGCGCAGGTGCAAGCCCGACGCGCGCATTTTCTATGCTGGCTCCTCCAAGGTGTTTCCAGGCCCGCTTGCCGGCCACATCGACGAATCCACCTGCATGCAGGTGAGCTGCCTCTACAGCCTCGGCAAGCTTGCGGCGCGGGATCTGATGCGGCTTTACCTGCAGGATCATGCTATCCGCGCCACGAACCTCATCCTGTTCAATCACGACTCACCGCGCCGGCCGCCCGATTACCTGCTCCCCCATGCTTGCCCAGACCATTGCCCGCGCCAAGATAGACCCTCGCCATGTCCTGCGGGTCCGCACCTTGGATTTCTGGGCCGATTGGAGCGCGGCCGATGAGCTGATGGACATTGTCGCCGACCTCGGCGTGGCCGCATTCGCGCCAGAAATTATCCTGGCATCCGGCCAAGCCGTCTACGCTCGCTCCGTCGTCACGCAACTCTTTGCCCGCCACGGCCTGCAAGCCGAAGACCACGTCATCGAGGACCATCCCTCCCGTGCACAGGTAGGTGCCAAATTTCAGGTGCGGCTGGCGCGCTTGGAAAGCCTAGCACGGCGGCCATCCAAGACGGTCTTCGACGTAGTCAACGCCCTGATCGATGCGCCACCCGCAGCGCAAGATGGTATCGGGCCCCTATCGGGAGTGTGACGGCCACACAGCCTGACGGCGCATCGCAGCGATGCTGCCTACCACTGCTCGATCCAGGGACGCAGGTCGAGCTCATGCGTCCAGGCATTTCGCGGCTGGCAGTGCAGCTGCCAATAGACCTCGGCGATGGCCTCGGGATCGAGGATACCGTCGCGTTCCTTGAGAGCTGCACGCTCCGGAAAGTTGCTGCGGATGAATGCCGTGTCGATGGCGCCGTCGATGATCGAGTGGGCAACGTGAATACCTGCAGGCCCCAGCTCACGCGCCATGCTCTGCGCCAGTGCGCGAAGCGCGTGCTTGGCACCGGCAAACGCCGCGAAGCCGGCGCCGCCGCGCACACTCGCCGTCGCCCCGGTGAAGATGATGGTTCCGTGGCCGCGTGGCACCATCACCTTAGCCACCTCGCGGCCCATCAGGAAGCCGGCGAAGCACGCCATTTCCCACGTCTTGAAGTAAACTCTCGCGCTCATCTCGCGGATCGGGCAACGCACGTTGCCACCGACGTTGAACACCGCCACCTCGATCGGCCCGACCTCCCGCTCGATCGTGTCGATGAGGGCGACCATCTCGTCTTCCTTGCGTGCATCCGAGCCGAAAGCCCGGGCCTTGCCGCCGTCGCGTTCAATGCGTTCGACCAGTGGGGCCAGTTTTTCGGCGGTGCGGCGCGTCACGCACGCCGTGAAGCCCTCGCGCGCGAAGCGCCGCGCTGCCGCCCCGCCGGTGGCATCGCCGGCACCGATCACGAGGGCGACCTTTGCCATCCGCGCTGGCCCTACAGTCCAAGCTTCTTCCTGAGCAGATCGTTGACCGCGGTCGGGTTGGCCTTGCCGTCGGTGGATTTCATCACCTGACCAACGAACCAGCCGAGCATGGTCGGTTTGGCCTGCGCCTGCGCGACCTTGTCGGGATTGGCGGCGATCACGGCATCGATGGCCTTCTCAATAGCGCCGGTGTCGGTGACCTGCTTGAGGCCGCGCTTCTCGACAATCGCGGCCGGCTCGCCGCCCTCCGTCCAGACGATTTCGAACACGTCCTTGGCGATCTTGCCGGAGATGGCATTGGCAGCGATCAGATCAAGAATAGCGCCGAGCCGAGCGGCGGACACCGGCGAACGCTCGATGTTCAGTCCCTCCTTATTGAGGCGCCCGAACAGCTCGTTGATGACCCAGTTGGCCGCCATCTTACCATCCCGGTCTTTGGCCACGGCTTCGAAGAACTCGGCGTTCTCACGCTCCGCCACCAGCACGCCGGCGTCATACGCCGACAGACCGTAGCTGCCCATGAACCGCTGCTTCTTCGCGTCGGGCAGCTCGGGCAGGCCCGTCTTCAGGCCGTCGACATACTCCTGCGTCAGCTCGAGCGGCAGCAGGTCGGGGTCGGGGAAATAGCGGTAGTCGTGCGCCTCCTCCTTGGAGCGCATGGAACGCGTCTCGCCCTTGCCCGGGTCGAACAGGCGGGTCTCCTGATCGATGCTGCCGCCGTCCTCGATGACATCGATCTGGCGGCGAGCCTCGGCCTCGATGGCCTGGCCGATGAAGCGGATCGAGTTGACGTTCTTGATCTCGCAGCGCGTGCCGAGCTTGCCGCCCGGACGGCGTACGGACACGTTGACATCGGCGCGTAGGTTGCCCTTCTCCATGTCGCCGTCGCAGGTGCCGAGGTAGCGCAGGATGGAACGCAGATGCGTGACGAAGCCCTGCGCCTGCTTGGCGGACCGCATGTCCGGCTTGGAGACGATCTCCATCAGCGCCACGCCGGAGCGATTGAGATCGACGTAGGAATATTGCGGATGCTGGTCGTGGATCGACTTGCCGGCATCCTGCTCCAGGTGCAGGCGCTCGATGCCGACCTTGAGCGTCTCGCCGTCCGCGTTGACCTCAACCTCGCCCTCGCCCACGATCGGGCTCTTGTATTGCGAGATCTGGTAGCCTTGCGGCAGGTCCGGATAGAAGTAGTTCTTGCGGTCGAACACGGAAGTCAGATTGATGCGCGCCTTGAGGCCAAGGCCGGTGCGCACGGCCTGATCGATACAAACCTGGTTGATCACCGGCAGCATGCCGGGCATGGCCGCATCCACCAGCGACACGTGGCTATTGGGAGGGCCGCCGAACGCGGTCGAGGCACCCGAAAACAGCTTGGCATCGGAGGCCACCTGGGCATGCACCTCCATGCCGATTACGACCTCCCAGTCGCCGGTAGCACCCTTGATCAAGTTCCGGTTGCCTTTACTTGCGGAGTCTTGCATCACCATCCCCATGCCGCTTGCGCGCGCAGGTTGTCTTGAGCCACATCCCGCTTTCCTTGCCAAGCCTCGTGTGGCCTGCCAAGCCTCGAGTGGCCTTGCCAAGCCCCGCGTGGCCTTGCCAAGCCTCGTGTGGCCTTGCCAAGCCTCGCCCTGGATTGCAGGATCGCTAGTGTTTTCTTTACCATTCTGGGCTGAGATTTGCGTAGCATCTGCGACATGTGGCTCGCCCGATACCAGCCCTCAATCCCTCCACGTCAGGCTAAGGCCGCATTCCAAGCGGATACGAGCAGCATCATGATCTTGCGCCTTCTCGTGGTCACCTTTGCCGTGCTGTGCGGCATCGGCGCAAGCGATGGTCCTACCAAGACGCTGAGATTTGCGGCCCAAGGCGGGCTCAACTCGCTCGATCCGTACGCGCTCAACGAGACGTTCTCGCAAGGCACCCTGGCCAACGTCATGGAGGGGCTGATCAAGCGCGACGAGAACCTGAAGATCGTGCCGGGCCTTGCCGAACGATGGGAGCAGCTCGATGCCAAACACTGGCGATTCCACTTGAGGCGCGGCGTGCGGTTCCATGATGGCGCGCCGTTCACCGCCGACGATGTCGTCTTCTCGGCCGAGCGCGCGCGGGGTCCCAACTCACAAATCAGAGGCCGTATCCCGGCTGATGCTCAGGTGGTGAAGGTCGACGACTACACGGTCGATTTCATCCTGACCGCGCCCAACCCGATCCTGAACTACGAATGGGAGACGTGGCTGATCTTCTCCAAGTCGTGGGCCGAGGCGAACGGCGCGGTCCATGTGCAGCCGGCTTCCGCCACGGCGCTCAACCCCAGCGCGCTCAAGGCGAACGGCACCGGTCCATTCATGATCGCCAGCCATGAGCCCGGGACCAGGACCGTCTTCAAGCGCAATCCGAACTGGTGGGGCAAGACCCAGCACAACTTGAGCGAGGTGGTGCTGCAGGCCATTCCGGCAGATGCGACCCGCGTTGCCGCCCTGCTGTCAGGCGACCTCGATCTGATCGATCCGGTGCCGGTCCAGGACGTCGAGCGCATCCGGCAGAGCGAGATCGCCGACGCGCTGGTGAAGCCCGAGTTGCGCACGATGTTCCTGAATATGGACAGCTTTCGCGACGAGTTGCTCTATTCCAACGTGAAGGGAAAAAACCCCTTCAAAGATGCCCGCGTTCGCAAGGCCTTGTACCAGGCGATCGACATCGAGACGATCAAGACAAAGATCATGCGTGGCATGTCGCAGCCAACGCCGCTGATGATCTCCCCGCTGCTGTTCCCCCTCGCCGGCGAGTTCCATCGGTGGCCCTACGACGTTGCATCCGCCCGACGTCTGATGGCGGAAGCCGGCTACGCCGACGGCTTCGAGCTCGGCATGGACTGCCCAAATGATCGCTACGTCAACGACGAGGAGATCTGCCAGGCGGTGGCCGCGATGCTCAGTCGGATCGGCGTCAGGGTGAAGCTCAACGTAATGCCCAAGGCCAAGTATTTCGAGAAGATCGGGCCGAAGCGGTACGATTCCTCCTTCAACCTGCTCGGCTGGACGCCCAGCTCACTGGAAAGCTATGGCGTGCTAACCAACACGGTGCGCTGCCGCGACGCGGAGGGCCGGGGCGGCACCTTCAACTTCGGCGGCTACTGCAATCCCCATATCGACGCCTTGCTCAACAGCATCCTGGTTGAGGACGATATGGCCAAACGCAACGAATTGATCGCCGAGGCCTTCCGGCTGCTGCATCACGACGTCGGCACAATTCCCTTGCACCAACAATCACTTGCCTGGGGAGTGTCCAGGAAGATCAACGTGCTGCAGCGCGCCGACAACCAGGTCCGGTTCGAGAAAATCTGGATGCAGTAGCGCAAAGCTGCGGCATGTAAGAGGATACCCCGCCAGCGGCCGGCGGGACCGCTGACGCAGCGACGGCACACGGACACGAGACCATGCTTGCCTTTGCGATCCGGCGGCTTTTTGAGGCGCTGATGGTCATGCTGGCCGTCGCCCTCATCGCGTTCGCGTTGTTCCGCTATGTCGGGGACCCGGTCAACCAGATGGTCGGGCAGGACGCGACCCTGGCAGACCGCGCCGAGCTGAGACGCCACCTTGGCCTCGACGACCCCGTCATCGTGCAGTTCGGCCGCTTCGTCTCGCATGCCGTCAGGTTCGACTTCGGTATCTCCTACCAGCTCAAGCAGTCGGTCACGGGCATGATCGCCGAGCGGTTTCCGGCAACCTTTGAGCTGGCGCTGGCAGCCGCCCTGTTTGCCGTGGTGTTCGGCATTCCCATGGGCGTCTACACCGGCATATACCGCGACAGCTGGCTGTCGAAGGTATTCCTCACGGTCTCCCTGATCGGCATCTCGCTGCCGACCTTCCTGATCGGCATCCTGCTGATCTACCTGTTCGCCGTGAAACTCGGCTGGTTCTCCTCCTTCGGCCGCGGCGAGGTGATAACGGTCGGCTTCTGGCGCACCGGCCTGCTGACGATCTCTGGCCTCAAGGCCCTCGTGCTGCCGGCCATCACGCTCGGGCTGTTCCAGATGACCCTGATCACACGTCTGGTGCGTGCCGAGATGCTCGAGGTCCTACGCACCGACTACATCAAGTTCGCGCGCGCCCGTGGGCTGTCCGATCGCGCCATCAACTTCGGCCATGCGCTGCGCAACACGCTCGTGCCGGTGATCACCATCATCGGGCTGCAGCTTGGCCTGATCATTGCTTTTGCGATCATCACGGAATCCGTGTTCCAATGGCCGGGCATGGGCTTGATGTTCATCCAGGCCGTGCAGAATGCCGATATCCCAGTGATGGCCGCCTACCTGCTCCTGGTCGCCTTCCTGTTCGTCCTGATCAATCTGATCGTCGACCTGGTGTACGTGCGCATCGATCCCCGCATCCGCATCTATAGCAAGGGGACGGGGTGATGAACGAGGCGTCGCCGAACCGCTTGTCGAGCACGGCTGGCGTGCCGACCGCCCGGCCGCGCAGCCGGCTGGGCGCCCTTCGCGATAGCGACTTGTGGCAAAGCTTCGTGGCCTCACGCCTGGTCGTCGCTGCCGCGCTTCTCACCACATTGCTTGTCGGCGCCGCCTTCCTGGCGCCCTTGATCGCACCGCACAATCCCTACGACCTCAAGTCGCTCGAATTGATCGACGCCGACCGACCGCCGGCCTGGGAGGAAGGCGGGGATGCTCGCTTCCTGCTCGGAACCGATGATCAGGGCCGGGACATCCTGTCCACCATCATGTACGGCACACGCGCCTCGCTGATGATAGGCATCTGTTCGGTGCTGCTGGCGGTGGCAATCGGCCTATCGCTTGGGCTGTGGGCCGGGTATGCGGGCGGGCGCATCGACGCTGCCATCATGCGTGTCGCCGACGTGCAGTTGACCTTTCCGGCCATTCTGACGGCCCTGCTGATCGATGGCGTGGCCTTGGCTATATTCAAGCGCTACACCTTTGAAGGCGGGAAGTTCTGGATCCTGGTGATGGCCATCGGTCTGTCCTACTGGGTGCAATACGCCCGTACCGTGCGCGGGGTCACGCTCGTGGAGCGCGACAAGGAGTACGTACAGGCAGCCCGCCTGATCGGCATCGGCCCAATGAAGATCATGTTCCAGCATATCCTGCCCAACGTGCTGGGGCCCGTGTTGGTGCTGGCCACCATCAACCTGGCGCTCGCCATCATAACCGAGGCGACGCTGTCGTTCCTGGGGGTCGGGCTGCCGCCCACCGAGCCCTCGCTTGGCACCATGATCCAGGTCGGCAACAAGTACCTGTTCTCGGGCTCATGGTGGATGGTGGCGTTTCCGGGGCTTACGCTGGCACTGCTGGCCGTGGCCGTGAACCTGCTTGGCGATTGGCTACGCGATGCGCTCAATCCCAAGCTACGATGAAGCATGCCAATGATAGCGTTCAACGTGGGAGACAAAAACATGGTCCGTGCATGGAAGGCGAAAACAGCCGCGACGCTGGTGGCAACAGTGCTGTTGGCTGGAGCTGCCGAGGCGAGATCGGTCACCTGGGCGCGCACAGGCGATGCCCTGACCCTCGATCCGCATTCGCAGAACGAGGGGCCAACGCACAACCTTCTTCAGAATATCTATGAGCCGCTCATGCTGCGCGAGCATACCGGCAAACTGCTGCCGACCTTGGCCGAATCGTGGAAGGTCACGTCGGACCCGTTGGTTTGGGAGTTCAAGCTGCGCCAAGGCGTCAAGTTCCACAACGGCAATACCTTCAACGCCGATGACGTGGTGTTCTCGATCGAGCGGGCGTTGCAGCCCACTTCGGACATGAAGGGGATCATCAGCTCCATCGAGAAGGTGAGCAAGGTCGACGACCACACGGTGCAGATCAAGACCAAGGGGCCGAACCCGATTCTGCCCGACCAGCTGACCAACATCTACATCATGGACAAGGAATGGTCAGAGGCCAACAACACGGTGACGGTGGAGGATTTCAAGGCCAAGAAGGACAACTTCGCCGTTCGCAACGCCAACGGCACCGGCCCCTACTCGGTGGTGTCGCGCGAGCAGGACGTGAAGACGGTTCTCAAGCTGTTCGACGGCTACTGGGGCAAGGGCCAGGTGCCGCTCGGCATCGAGAGCATCAACTACGTCACCATCAAGAAGGACGAGACGCGTGTTGCCGCCCTGCTGTCGGGCGAGGTTGACCTCGTGCAGGACATGCCGGTGCAGGACATCGACCGCGTGCAGAAGACGCAGGGGCTGAAGGTCAACCTCGGCCAGGAGAACCGCTCCATTTTCCTCGGCATGGATATGGGCTCGCCTGACCTTAAGTCCGATGACGTGCAAGGCAAGAACCCGTTCGCCGACAAACGCGTGCGCCAGGCCATCAACATGGCCATCGACCGCGACGGCATCCGGCGCGCGGTGATGCGCAATCAGTCGAAGCCCTCCGGCATGATCATCGGGCCATTCGTCAACGGCTACAGCGAGGAATTCGGCAAGGCGCCGGCCGTCAGCGTCGACAAAGCCAAGGCGCTGCTGGCGGAAGCGGGCTATGCCAACGGCTTCTCAATCGCCTTCCATTGCCCCAACGATCGCTATGTGTCTGATGAAGGTATCTGCCAGGCGGTCGTTCCGATGCTGGCCCGCATCGGCATCAAGGCCAACCTGATCTCGCAGTCCAAGACCAAGCACTTCCCGGCGATCCAGAACGGAGAGACGGAATTCTACCTGCTCGGCTGGGGCGTGCCGACCTATGACAGCGAGTACGCCTTCAGCTTCCTGCACCATACCCGCAGCGGGCGGTACGGCGGCTGGAATGGCACGCGCTATTCCAATCCTGAACTCGACAAGAAGATCGAGGGTCTGTCCTCGGAGATCGACATCGCCAAGCGCAATGCCGCGATCGCCGAGATCTGGAAGACGGTACAGGACGAGACCATGTACATCCCCCTGCACGACCAGCTGCTGGCCTATGCCATGAAGGGCGACCTCGACGTGCCGGTCTCGCCGGACAACTATGTGCACATGAAGTTCGTCGCGCCGAAGAAATAATGGGCGCTCGTGGGATGATCGAGAAATTCGCCGCCGCTCGCGGCATGCATTGGCGCGCATTTCTCCATGTCAACCACACGGTTGCGAAGCTCGTTGGGGACGCTGGCTGTAAGGTTTGGCGAACTTCGGAAGCGGGACACTAGTCACGTGGCGATCAGCGAGCCGGTCCTGTCCGTCCGCAACCTGGAGGTCGCCTTCCTCGGCCGCCGCGGCAAACTTGTCGCGGTGGACGGGGTGTCGTTCGACATCGCCGCCGGCGAGGTGCTGGGCGTGGTGGGGGAGTCGGGCGCCGGCAAGTCGCTAACCGGCGCGGCGGTGATCGGCTTGCTCGAGCCGCCGGGGCGCATCACCGGCGGCGAGGTGCGGCTCAGCGGTCAGCGTATCGACAACGCCTCGCCGGAGGCGATGCGCAAGGTGCGCGGCGCGCGCATCGGCATGGTATTCCAGGATCCGCTCACCAGCCTCAACCCGCTCTACCGGGTCGGCGACCAGATCGTGGAAACGATCCGTACGCACAAGCCGGTCACCCAGGCCGAGGCACGCGAGCGGGCCATCGCGTTGCTGCAGGAGGTTGGCATCCAGGGTGCGCGGGCGCGCATCGACAGCTATCCGCACGAGTTCTCGGGCGGCATGCGCCAGCGTGTGGTGCTGGCGCTCGCCCTGTGCGCGGAGCCGGAGTTGCTGATCGCCGACGAGCCGACCACGGCGCTCGACGTGTCGATCCAGGCGCAGATCATCCAGCTGCTGAAGCGGCTGTGCGGTGAGCGCGGTACGGCCGTTATGCTGATCACCCACGACATGGGTGTAATCGCCGAGACCGCTGACCGCGTGGCGGTGATGTATGCGGGCCGCATTGCCGAGATCGGCCCGGTGCGCGATGTGGTGAAACGGCCGCACCACCCCTACACGCAAGGCCTGATGGGCGCAATCCCGACCCAGGCAACGCGCGCCGATCGGCTGACGCAGATCCCAGGCTCCATGCCACGGCTCAACGCCATCCCGGCAGGCTGTGCGTTCAATCCCCGCTGCGCACACGCCTTCGTGCGTTGCCGCACCGAGCGGCCGGAGCGTATGCCGGCTGGATCGTCCGAGGCAGCCTGCTGGTTGATGGCCGAGACGGTGACGGGGGATCCGGCATGAGCGGCTCGGCGCTGGTCGAGGCGCAGGGCCTAAGCCGCGTGTTCGACGTCTCCCGGCCCTGGATCAACCGGGTGATCGAGGGTACCGACAAGGCCTACCTCAAGGCGGTGACAGACGTCTCGTTCACCATCCAGCGAGGCCAGACGCTGGCGCTGGTGGGCGAGTCGGGCTCCGGCAAGTCGACGGTCGCCAGGATGGTGGTGGGCCTGCTGCCGCCGACTGCGGGCAGCGTATCCTTCGACGGCATCGACATGTGGGCGCCGGCGCGCGAGGCCGAGCGACAGAAGCTGCGCCGCCGCCTGCAGATGATCTTCCAGGATCCGTTTGCCAGCCTGAACCCGCGCTGGCGTGTGGACCGCATCATCGCCGATCCGATCCGCGCTTTCGGCCTGACCAGCGACAAGGCCGAAACCGAGGCGCGCGTCGGCGAGTTGCTGCGTCTGGTCGGGCTCGATCCGGCCGACGGCGTCAAGTACCCGCACGAGTTTTCCGGCGGGCAGCGTCAGCGCATCTGCATCGCTCGCGCCCTGTCGTCCAATCCCGATTTTATCGTTTGTGACGAGCCGACCAGCGCCCTCGACGTGTCGGTGCAGGCGCAGATCCTGAACCTGATGCGCGACCTGCAGGATAAGTTCGGCCTTGCCTACCTGTTCATCAGCCACAACCTGGCTGTGGTGCGCCACATGGCGACTCGCATCGGCGTCATGTATCTTGGGCGCATCGTCGAGAACGCACCCGCCAACCAGCTGTTCGAGGCGCCACGCCACCCCTACACGCGCGCGCTGGTCGACGCGCTGCCCGATCTGACCATGAGCGGGCGTAGGCGCCGGGTCATCGAGGGCGAGATCCCCAACCCGATCGACCCGCCGCCGGGCTGCGCCTTCCATCCGCGCTGCCCTCTCGCGTTCGCACGCTGCCGCAGCGAGCTGCCACTGCTGCTGGCGCATGGCGACCGGCAGGTCGCCTGCCATGCCGTGGAGGCGGGCAGGGCTTAGCGGGAAAGGCTTATGCGGCTTTGCCGCAGCCGGGGTGCGCCTTCAACACCCGCTGCGTGGAGGCCGGCGACTTGGCCAGCTTCTCTTTCGGGCGTACGGGCCGGCGCACCAACTCGCCGCCGCAGTTTGGGCAGCGTCCGCCCGCAAGGCGATTGGCGGCGCAATCGGCGCAAAAGGTGCATTCGAAGGAGCAGATCAAGGCGTCCGCCGCGTCCGGCGGCAGATCCTTGTCGCAGCATTCACAGTTGGGTCTCAGGGCAAGCATTTGATTTTCCCCGGCATCGAGCGCCGCGCAGGGTGTGCGCATGGATGCTTGGATGCTTGGATGCAACAAAAAAGGCCTCGGTGACCCTGCACACCGAGGCCCCTTGGATCACGCCGGGGAAGATAGATCAATCAGGGTGATTGCAAACTAGAGCCTGGCCCTTGAACTCACTCTGAATGGTGTATTCATCGGTTGTTCATGCCACCGCCGGCTTTCGGCCCTCGTTGCTGGCCCCGTTGCTGGCCTCGTTGCTGGCCCTCGTTGGGAAGACGCGCTGCGCCATTTCGGGGCCCCGATTAGGCGCAGCTTAACCTCGGCGTGGTGTAGTCACGCGAGTTGTTGTTTCGTGGAAAGGGCGTTGCACCCATGCGTCGGTCGCGTCGCAGCCTCACGCTGTCTGATATCGTGCACCTGTCTGCCGGCCTCGCGGGGTTGGCAGGGGCAGCGGCGGGCCTCGGCGGATGTACCGCAGCCGATGTCGCCCGCGTGTACGGTTACCAAGCCATGGCTGTGGAAACCGGCAGCATCGATGCGAGCGGCCACGCCTCCGGTATGTCGCGCCTTGAGCAGGATGCCATCATCGGCGCGGCCATCGCAGCCCACGAGATGCGGCGACCATAGCTAGGCGATAACCGGCAGCTCCGACACATCGTAGGCATGGCCGATGGCGCGTCCGGTGGCCGGATCCTCCAGGCGCATCTCAAAGCGCGAAGCGGGCCGGATACCGCCGATGGCGTTGAGCGTGCCGCTCATGATGACGGTGCCGGGTTTCATGCTACCGCCACCCGCAGTGTAGCGGCCGATCAGATCGTCCGGCGTGCGCATCAGGGCCAGCGCGCCCTCTTGATACAGCACGCGCTCGCCGCCGATCATGACATGCGCGCGCAGCTGCAAGCTGTCCCAACGGCCGCGCAGTTCGTCGAGCCGCCACAGTGTCGAGCCAAGCACCTTGCCGGCCAGCTGCTTGGACAGCGCCACGCCATGCGCCTCTGCCTTGCGGTCGGTCTGGTCTGAGCCGACGGTGATCCACAGGCCGTCATGCATGGCCACGATCACGTATTCAATCTCGCCCGACGTATGGGGACCAAGCACCTCCAGGCGGTTGGTCTGCGAGACCAGCGAGGCGCTGACACGATAGAACAGCGGAAAGGTCGAGGGCGCCGGCACGCCATGCACGGCGAGCTCGGCCATGTGACCGCGTACGGAGGCCTCGTCCCGCCCCGTCCAGCCGGCCAAGATGAGCTGCTCGACGTCGAACATGACCTCATCGTTGATGTCAGCAGAGACCCTGTCGAATGCCAGCATGCGCTCCCTTTGCCTCAGAAGAACGCCTGGATGCCCGTGATGGCGCGGCCGAGGATCAGAGCATGCACATCGTGCGTGCCCTCGTAGGTGTTGACCGTCTCCAGGTTGGCGGCGTGGCGCATCACGTGGTACTCGATCTGGATGCCGTTGCCGCCATGCATGTCGCGCGCCGTGCGGGCGATGTCGAGGGCCTTGCCGCAATTGTTGCGTTTGACGATCGAAATCATCTCCGGCGCCATCTTGCCTTCGTCGAACAGGCGGCCGACGCGCAGGGCACCCTGCAGGCCGAGGGCGATTTCGCTCTGCATGTCCGCGAGCTTCTTCTGCACAAGCTGGGTGGCGGCCAGCGGCTTGCCGAACTGCTTGCGGTCGAGCGTGTAGGAGCGCGCGCGGTGCCAGCAGTCCTCAGCGGCGCCCATGGCGCCCCAGGCGATGCCGTAACGGGCGCGGTTGAGGCACCCGAAGGGTCCCTTGAGGCCCGCCACGTTCGGCAGCAGGTTCTCCTCCGCAACCACCACGCCGTCCATGACGATCTCGCCGGTGATGGAGGCGCGCAGCGACAGCTTGCCGCCGATCTTGGGGGCCGACAGCCCCTTCATGCCCTTGTCGAGGATGAAGCCGCGGATCTGGTTGTCGTGCGCCGCCGACTTGGCCCACACCACGAACACGTCGGCGATGGGTGCGTTGGAGATCCACATCTTGGTGCCAGTCAGGCGATAGCCATCCGCAACCTTTTCGGCGCGTGTCTTCATGCCGGCAGGGTCGGAGCCGGCATCAGGCTCGGTCAGGCCAAAGCAGCCGATCCACTGCCCTGAGCCGAGCTTGGGCAGGTACTTCTCGCGCTGAGCTTCAGAGCCGTAGGCGTAGATCGGGTACATCACCAGCGAGGACTGCACGCTATTCATGGAGCGATAGCCCGAGTCCACGCGCTCCACCTCGCGCGCCACCAGCCCGTAGGACACGTAATTGGCGCCGGCGCAGCCGTACTTCTCCGGAATCGTCACGCCAAGCAGGCCGAGCGCACCCATCTCGTCGAAGATGGCACGGTCGGTTTTCTCCTCGAGGTAGGCCTCGATGACGCGCGGCAGCAGTTTCTCCTGGGCGTACGCGCGCGCAGTATCGCGGATGGCGCGCTCGTCTTCGCTGAGTTGATCCTCGAGAACAAACGGGTCGTCCCACTGGAAAACCGAGGCTGTCTCGGCTGGCGACTTGTCTTGCATGGCGTTCTACTCCTGCGCGGCAATACGACCGCGGTCGCATCCTTCTCGCAGGCTCATGCCTGTCTCGCGACATTTTGACAAGACTTGGCTTCGTTTGGCCGACTACAATTGCTCTAGTCCCTCGAGGGTCACGCAGGGAATCGAGGAGGTGTACATATGCTGAAAGCTTGGATGGCTTCCGCGGTAGCAGCTTTTGGGGTGCTGCTGCTGGTCGGCAGCGTCGATACGGCCGATGCTTATAAGCGTAGCGGCGGCTGGAACGGAGGAGGAGGCAAGTTCTACGGCGGCAAGGTCTATGGCGGCGGCGGCCCCAAATTTTACGGTGGTGGCCCCAAATTTTACGCTGGGCCGAAGGTATACGCTGGGCCGAAGGTATACGCTGGGCCGAAGATATACGCCGGGCCGAAGTTCAACGGCGGTATCTATGGTGGCAGGTTCCATAAGGGGCACAAGCACGCCCGCTTCCACAAGTACCGGTTCGTGGGTGTTCCCCTGGCCTACTATGGCTACAGCACCTACGACTACTGGGACAACAGCTGCTACTGGCTGCGTCGCAGAGCCCTCGACAGCGGCAGCAGCTACTGGTGGAACCGCTACTACGCCTGCATCGACGGCTACGGCCCTTACTGACGTCACAAGCCGGGCACGCCTCTTGCTGCCTGGCTTCCTGTTTTTTGTGCACCCGCAGCCGCAGCTTCTGGCTCTCGCCTTGACGCGGCGCGTCACGACCGTCTTGGGTAGCTGGACTGCGGGGCTTTGCTCAACGTTGCGCGATCGCCAGGTAGTCGCGCGCTGCCGGCCCGCTGTAGAGCGTGAGCGGCCGGATCAGGATGTTGTTGGCCTGCTGCTCCAGCACCTGCACGGTCCAGCCCGGCACGCGGCCAACGGCAAAGATCGGCACGAACAGGTCCTTCGGGATCTGGTGCAGATAGTAGATGACGCCCGAATAAAAATCGACGTTGACGTTGACGCCGTGTCGCGCATAGGGCGCCATCGCCTGCACCAGTGCGTCCAGGATCGCATACCACTTGGGCTGGCCCATCTCGTGCGACAACCGCTTGACGCCTTCGCGCATGTGACGGGCGCGCGGATCCTCGGCGCGATAGACGCGATGGCCGAAACCGGTAATGGCCTCTTTCGCCTCGCGCTTCTTCTTGACGTAGGCGGCGACGTTGGCCGGGTCGCCGATCTCCTGGGCCATGCCGAGCACATCCTCGGCCGCACCGCCGTGAGCCGGGCCTGACAACGCCGCGACGGCCGCCGTGATTGCCGCATGCAGGTTGGCCTGCGTGCCGATCACCACCCGGGCCGTGAAGGACGAGGCGTTTGACCCGTGCTCCGCATGCAGCACGAAATCCATGTCCAGCAGGCGCGCCGCGTCCGGCGATGGCTTCTCGCCCTTCAGCATCCACAGGAAGTTGGCGGCATGGCCAAGGGTGACATCGGGCGCCACAGGCGCCTTGCCGTTGCGAATGCGGTCGTGTGCGGCAACGATCATCGGCACTTGCGAGGTAAGCCTTAGCCCCTTGCGTACTGTCGCCTCCCGCGCATTGTCGGCCACCTCCGTGTCGAACGCCGCCAGCGCCGACACCGCCGTGCGCAGCACATCCATTGGGTGGGCCGCCTTCACCGTATCGATGATGTTCACAATCGGCGGCGGCAGCCGGCGGGCGGCCTTTAGCTCAGCATCGATGCCGGCGAGCTGTGCCTTGGTAGGCAATTCGCCGTAGAGCAGCAGATAGGTGGTCTCCTCAAAGGTCGATTGCTGGGCCAGGTCGTGGATGGAATAGCCGCGATAGCGCAGCTCTCCCGCCTTGCCGTCGATAAAAGTCGTTTCCGACCGCTCGAAATACACATCCTTGAGGCCGCGATGGACCTTGGTTGTAGTCTCGGCCGTGCTCATGGTGCATCTCCGCTGCAGGCTTGATGTGCTAGGACGAGCCACATGGCATGGCAGGCTGGCGCCCAAGGAGTGGCAGGCATTGGACATCGTCAAAGCAAGCATGGCGGCGATCCAGGATCGCGCGCTCAAGGTGGTTCTACCGGAAGGCGACGACGAGCGCATTCTGCGGAGCGCACAACAGCTTAGCGAGCGGCGACTGGCTCATCCGGTGGTGCTGGGCGTGCGGGCCGATGTCGAGGCCCGTGCCGCCGGCCTCGGTATCAACCTGGAGGGCTGCGACGTCCGCGATCCGGCGGCCGATGCGGCGCTTGGCGCCTATGCCGCCCGTCTGGTCGCCGTGCGCGAGCGCATGACACAAGGCATGGCCGAGCGCACGCTTCGCAAGCCGCTCTACTTCGGCGGCGCCGTGCTGGCGGCGGGCGACGCCGCCGCCATGGTGGCGGGGGCCGCCAACCCGACCCGGCGGGTCATCGAGGCCGGCCTGATGACGGTCGGCCTCGCCCCCGGCATCGCCACGCCGTCGAGCTTCTTCCTGATGATCATGCCTGCTTGGCACAGCACCTATGTATTTGCCGACTGCGCCATCAACGCCGACCCCACGGCCGAGCAGCTGGCCGACATCGCCATGGCCTCCGCCGACAGTGCCCGCAGTCTGCTCGGCGGTGAGCCGCGCGTCGCCCTCCTGTCATTTTCCACGCATGCCAGCGCCAGCCATCCGCGGGTCGACAAGGTGCGCGCCGCGCTCGCCATCGTGCGCGAGCGACGGCCCGAGCTCGCCGTAGACGGCGAACTGCAAGGGGATGCGGCGGTCTCGCGCGCCGTCGCGGCCAAGAAGGTGAAGGGCGAGAGCCCGGTTGCCGGCCAGGCCAACGTACTGGTGTTCCCCAACCTCGATGCCGGCAACATCGCCTACAAGCTGGTCCAGCACCTGGGCGGTGCCACCGCCATCGGGCCATTCCTGCAGGGCTTTGCGAGGCCGATCTCAGATCTGTCGCGCGGCGCCAGCGTCGACGACATCCTCGCCACCGCCGCCGTCACCCTGGCTCGCGCGGCCTAGTGCACGCTTTGGACGATGCGGGCCCGGCGCACGCCCATGCGCGGGCTCCGGTGGTGATCAAAAAAAGGGCTATGGCTAGGAAGCGCGCCTGACGGCGGTCTCGTCCATCCCGCGATCGAAGAGGTGGTAGGATTCGCTGCCTTTCAACTTGGCCCGATACAGGGCCACATCCGCCTGGTGAATCAGCAGGTCGGAATCGGGGGATTGGTCGCACGATACGGCAATTCCGATGCTTGTGCCGATGCACACGGAGTGCCCCATAATCTGAAATTGCGTTGTCAGCGCCGACTGCACGCGCACAGCAATTGCCCGTGCCTCGACCACGGGATGAGCGGCCAACACCAGGATGGCGAATTCGTCGCCGCCAAGGCGCGCAACGGTATCGTCACCGCGCACACACGCCGTAAGCCGCTCGGCTACGGCCTTGAGCAGGCTGTCGCCGGCGGGATGACCGAGCGTATCGTTGACGTCTTTGAACTTGTTGAGGTCCAGCATGACCATGGCAACGCGTCCATTGCCTGCGCGCGCCGCTTGGACGGCGGCATCGAGGCGCGCTCGAAACAGCACGCGATTGGGCAGGTCCGTCAATGGATCGTGCGTGGCCATGTGGGCGAGCAGCTGGTGGTTCTCCGCCAGCTGGTCTGTAAGTCGTTGACGTTCCGTGATGTCGTCGCTCGTGGCAACCCAGGCACCATTGGCCATGGGCCGATACTGAATGGCGAACGTGCGCCCATCCTGTAGCTTGTAGACGGTCTCGGACAGCTCGTTGGCATCAGCCACGCGATTGCGCCAAGCATGATACTCCGGCGCAGAAATAGTCGGGCCTGTGCCGACCTCGTAGCGCATGGCGACGATCTCTTTGAGCGAAGTGCCGGCACGGACGCGATCGGGATCGAGCTTGTACATCTCGATGTAGCGCTTGTTGCAGACAATAAGGCGCTCATCGCCGTCGAAGAAGCACAGGCCCTGGCTCATGTTGTTCAACGCGGTTTCGAACCGCAAATTCTGCGTGGTGATGGTATCGTCGCGCTCTTGCAACGCCTGCGCGGATTTGCTGAGCGCGCGCAGCGCTTGCGTACGCTCCACCGAAAGGCGCGCTGCCGTGGCGATCACCGCACATAGGAATGCACCGAAGCTGACGGCGAGCAACCCCAGCAATCCGTAGCCCGCCCCCACCAGCAGCAGGCACTTGCAGGCAAACGGAACGAGGATCGTTGCTACGTAGGCAAGTGCCGCGGGATAGACAGGCGCAAGCAGCACGCCGCCCCCAGCCGCCATGCCCGCGGTGACCGTGATCAAGACAAGTTCAGAGGTGTGCGGCAACGCCGCCAGGTACAGGGCCGGTAGAATGGCCCAAGGCGAAGCCGCCACGGCGGCCCAGAGTGTAGCCCGACGCAGGGCGCGGCGGCTGAGCGAGGTGGCTCCAGTTCGTGCCTGGCTGGGCCTGAGATAAATGCCGACGGTCACGCAAACGGTCAGCCCGAGCCAAGCAACGAGCACAGCAGGGGCAATGGCAGACCACAGGCTGAGACCGACGATGCCGGCATTGACAAGACCGCACCCGACCGCGGCGGGCGTTGCCCTTATGACCGCGGAAAGCTGGTCTGCTCCGATCTGTTCAGTGGCCGGCAACTGCCAGGCGGCAGCGACAGTGGCACGCATGCTTATTGCTCGACGGCGACGACGCGGTACGATCCTCAGAGCCCTCGGGCAAACTGCCGGCAATTGGTTGATGACTGGCTAAGTGGATATTTCTTGGTTGACGACGCGTAAACCAAGCAGCCAGCGCATCATGGGCGGCACCGGCGCCTTGCTGACAGGCGCCGCAACGAGCAGACGTTGACCTTAAGCACACGGTAATTGCGGTGCCGGAAACTGGCATCGGTCGAACGTCTGACTGGTGCACGCCATGGTGGAACGCCGCAAATCGCATCGCAGCCGCAGTCTGAAGGGCGGCAAGATTCTCTTCAACAACAAGCAGTCGGTCATCACCTGCACGGTGCGCAACGTCTCTGACGATGGTGCCAACCTGCACGTGCAGAGCGCGCAGGGCGTGCCGGCTTTCTTCGATCTGCTCATCGACGGGGAGCGTGCGCAACGAGCCTGCGACGTGGTGTGGAAAGCGCAAGACCGAATTGGCGTCGCCTTTCGTTGCCCATCGAGCTCGCGTGCCCCGGCCACAGCATCGAACGAGCAGCAGCCCAAGGACGCGGGCATTGCGCCCGCGTTGCGCGGCGACTTGCTATCCTTGCGACTGGCGCTCGACCAAGTGCCGCTGGGAATCGTGCTGCTCGACGGCGGTCTGCGTGCGCAATTCATCAACCGTGCGTTTCGCGCCATGTGGCAGCTGCCGGATGCCAAGGCGGAAAGCCGGCCGGCGTTCGTCACGCTCATGTACCACGGGCGCGATACACGCGCTTACGATGTCGGCGACGACAAGCTCGACGCCTACATCGAAGGACGCGTGGCCCATGTCCGTAGCGGCGACCCTGCTCCCATCGATCTCAGGCTCAGCAACGGCGACATCATCCGCTTCCAATGCACCAAGCTGCCTGATGGCGGACGCATGCTCAGCTATACGGACGTGACCGACATCGTGGCTCGCTCCGACGAGTTGAAGAGGCTGCGCGCAGCACTCGACGCGATGGAGCACGGGATCATCCTGCTCGACAGCAAGCTCAATGTCGAATTCATGAACGTTGCCGTGCGTCGTCAGTGGCAGCTGCCGGACATGCACGCCGGCGGCCACCTGACATTTGCCGACCTCGTCTACAATGCACGCAACAGCAAGGCGTTCGGCATGTCGGATGAGCCGCTCGAGATCTACATCCAGCAACGCATCGCCCGTGTGCGCGCGGGCGATCCGCGTCCTATGGACATGCGCCACGCGGACGGTCGCATCATCCGGTCGCAATGTAGCATCCTGCCCAACGGCGGCCGCATGCTTTCCTATCTCGATGTGACCGATCTTGTGCGGCGCGCGGACGACGCTCGCAAATTTGCGGCAGGGTCGTAGCGACGGTTCGCTCGCTCACGGGCCGCGCGCAACATCCTGGGCGCCCCGGCCTCGGCACGCAGCGAGCATCGCCTCGAAGTCCGGGCTGACGGTGATATGGCCGACGTCGAGGCCGCGCCAGTTCCTGAGAACGGCATCGGGCGCCGCCATCGACGCCTCGGGATGAAAGCAGGCGATGACGCGAGCAGCGACGGCCTCCGACGCACGCTTGGCCCCGTCCTCGATCTTCAGGGCAAAGCCGAGCCCAGCCTCGCGCACCGCGCCGCAGTAGACGCCCTCCGCCCCGGTCTTGATCAGCACCTTGCCGGCCAGCCGCTGCATCATGAGAGTGTCGAGCCGGCCGGGCCCCGCCACCAGATCGGGATGGGCCGTGCACGCTTGGAAGATGCGCAGGCAATCGCCGCCGCGCTGCGGGGTCAGGCCATCATCCGTCACGAAACGGGCAAAGGCCCGGGCAAGCGCGGCCGGCGGCATGGCCCAGTTGGGCACCGAGCAGCCGTCGATGCCGCACACCTCGCCGGTCAGGCTGCAGCCGGTGAAATCCTC
Organism: Hyphomicrobiaceae bacterium; assembly: GCA_035762425.1. Lineage (GTDB taxonomy): Bacteria > Pseudomonadota > Alphaproteobacteria > Rhizobiales > Hyphomicrobiaceae > AWTP1-13. The sequence continues at coordinate 27,042 of DASTOW010000288.1, forward strand.
CAGCACACGCCGGATGCGCACTTGTACAGGATGATCGGGCAGCCAGTAGCCGTCAATCGGCTCGCCCAGATGCGCGGCGGTCGCCAGCATGGCGGCATGCTTGCCTGAGCAATTGTGATGCAGGCTGGTTGGTCGCACGCCGCGCCGGATCATGTCTCGCGTGGTGGCCGCATCATAGGGCTCGTGCACACCGCAGCCGAGCGCAGCCGGCGTCAGCCCGGCCTTGGCAAGCAGGCCCTCGACCACGGCGACATGGCGCGGCGTGCCGGAATGCGAGGCGCAGGCAACGGCAATCTCGGCAGGCCCGAGGCCGAACCGCTCAACCGCCCCGGTCTCGATGAACGGCAACGCCTGCAGCGGCTTGATGGCCGAGCGCGGGAACACCGGTGCTGCCGTATCGCCAACAGCTGCCACCAGCCCACCGTCGCCGCGGGCCACAGCCACGACGCCGGCGTGTGCGCTCTCCACCACGGCCCCGCGGGTCAGTTCGATCAGGATCGGGTTGCGCATCGCACTCGCCTCGGGGCGGCCGGTTAATGCTTTCTGCGGCAAAGCTCTGATAGGCTCGCACAGGGGCAACGCAGAGCCAACAGCGATCGATGTCACGTGATGCCAGCGGGCTTGGCCTCGATGCGGTCGAGATCTTCTACGGCCTGACGGCCGACGAGCGGGCCCGACTGGCGGCCGAGCTCCATACGCTCAGTCTGAAGCGCGGGCAAACCCTGGTCCGGCAGGGCGAGACGGCCGACGCGCTGTTCATCATCGTGACTGGGCGCTTCGCCGTCACGCTCGACGGCAACCGCATCCCGATCGCGGAGCTGGGACCGGGACAGCCGGTCGGCGAGATCGCCTTCCTGGCCGGCGGCGTACGCACCGCGACCGTCACCGCGCTGCGCGACAGCCTGGTGCTGCGCCTGGGGTGGGCCGACTTCGAGGCCCTGTCCGCCAAGAGCCCGTCCATCTGGCGCACGCTCACCGTGACGCTCGCCCGCCGCCTGGCGGATGCCAACGTCAGCCGGCCACCGCCGCCCGACCCGCGGCCGCGCACCCTTGCCCTGATCCGCGCCGGCGACAGCGCGCTGCCGCCTGCGTTCGTCGATCGCCTGGTCGACGCGCTGGCCGGCAATGTCGTCCTGCTCGACGCGCAACGCGCCCGCGACGTGCTGCCCGCCGGCGCGGCGCTCGACAGCACGGAAGCGACGCGCGCACTGAACGCGCTCGAAGGCCGCACCGACTACGTGCTCTATCTCGCCGATCCCGAGCTCACGCCATGGTCCGAGAAGACCATCCGGCAGGCCGATCTCGTCCTGGCGACGGCCTGGCACGCGGCCGGCGAACGCCCCAATCGCCTCGAGCGGCTCGCCGCCGAGCTGCTGCCCGCCGATGCCCAGCGCCTGGTGCTGCTGCACGGCGCGCGCGGGACCATCACCGGTACGGCGCGCTGGCTGACGGACCGGCGCATCGCCATGCATCACCACGTCGCGCTCGGCGAGCCGGAGGACATTGCGCGCCTATCCCGCTTCATACACGGAACGGCGCGCGGACTGGTGGCGTGCGGCGGTGGCGCCTACTGCGCGGCCCATGTCGGACTGTACAAGGCCCTGCAGCAGACCGGCGTCGCCTTCGACATGATGGGCGGCACGTCGGGCGGCAGCGCCATGACGGCCGCTTTCGCCATGGGCACCGCGCCCGACGACGTCGACCGCGCCACCCACGACATCTTCGTCACCAACAGGGCGATGCGCCGCTACACCTGGCCGCGCTACAGCCTGCTCGACCACAGGCACTTCGACGACCAGCTCGCCCGCTACTACCGCGGCGTCGACATCGAGGACCTGTGGATCCCCTACTTCGCCGTCTCCACCAACCTGACCAGCCACGACCTGCATCGCCACCGCCGCGGCGACCTGTGGGCCGCCGTGCGCGCCAGCGGGTCCATGCCGGTGCTGTTGCCCCCCTACTACACCGAGGACGGCCATATGCTGGTGGACGGCGCCATCCTCGACAACGTGCCGGTCAAGGTCATGCACGAGCTCAAAAGCGGGCCCAACGTGGTCGTCAGCTTCAGCCTCCCAAAGCACGAGCGCTTCGAGGTCGACTATTCCGCCCTGCCTGGCCGCGGCGACCTCCTGAAGCGCATCGTTACGCCGTGGCTGCGCGGCACGCTGCCAGCAGCCCCGGGTGTCGGCACCGTGCTGATGCGGGCGATGATGGCCAACCGCCAGGAGTTCGATCGCCACCTGCGCCCTGAGGACCTGCTGCTGGTGCCGCCCATCCCGCCCGACCTGGGCCTCCTCGACTGGCACCGCCACAGCGAGCTGATGCAGGGCACCTACCAATGGGCCGTGCACGAACTTGCCCGTATACAGGCCGCCGGCCACCCGGCGCTGGCCAGCAGCCAACGTCCGCCCTCGCAGCTCCAGCCCGCGTGATGGCATGGGAGCACTGGCGTTGGCCAACCGCCGGGCAAGCCCCTACCCCCTAGCAGGCCGTTGAACTTCGGCGTTGGGTAGAATGGTCTGCTCTTACGGCGTCGGGTGAGTGGCTTTGGGCTGTTGTGGGTGTGCCTTGCGCGCGATCGCGGCCTGCCCATACCCGCTGGGCTCACGCGGCGGCCAGCA
>DASTOW010000289.1:0-4129 GCA_035762425.1 Hyphomicrobiaceae bacterium
AGAGATCGTGCCGATCACGATCGAAACTGCGGGAGGCCCCGAGCAACATGTGCGGGACGAAGGTATCCGCTATGACGCTTCGCTCGAGGCGATCGGATCCGTGAAGCTGCTGAAAGAAGGTGGCGTTATATCGGCCGCCAATGCGAGCCAGATTTGCGACGGCGCGTCGGCCGCCATGATTGTCAGCGAAAAGGCGCTGAAGCAGTACGGCCTCACTCCGCTTGCGCGAATTCACAACCTGACGGTCACGGCGGGCGACCCCGTCATCATGCTCGAGGAGCCGATTGCGGCGACCAGGCGCGCGCTGGCCCGGGCAGGCATGAAGATCGAGGACATCGACCTCTACGAGGTCAACGAGGCGTTCGCCTCCGTGCCGCTGGCGTGGCTGAGGGAGATCGGGGCCGATCCCGACAAGCTCAACGTGAATGGAGGCGCGATTGCCCTCGGCCACCCCTTGGGTGCATCCGGGACCAAGCTGATGGCGACGCTGGTCCACGCACTCAAGGCGCGCGGCAAGCGCTATGGCCTGCAGACCATGTGCGAGGGTGGTGGCATCGCCAATGTCACCATTGTCGAGGCACTCTAGCCAAGCGAGCGGTGCAGCCAGCACGGCCGCGCCCGTATGCCGGGCGCGCATGGCTGCTGGCCACGGCCGGCCATTGCGTCGCCGCCGCTGCAGCTAGCCTGGCTGGGCCAGTGCGTAATAGCTGCCATAGGCCTTGATCGCCCGCGCGTGCAACACGTCAAGCGGGATGGCCGCGGTTCCGAAGCGGGAGGGAGCCAGACTGGGGAGCGCAAATTCCGGTGCGCCCTCGACGATCCACTGCGCGAGGGCGCGGCCGGCACCGCCCGATGCGGCGACGCCTGAGCTGAATCCGATACCGAGCCAGACATTATCGAAGTCTGGCGATGGCCCGAGGATCGGCTCGCCATCGGGCGTGAACGGGATTGGTCCATTGACGACGCGTTGCAAACCCATGTCGCCGATCACAGGAACGCGGCGCATCGCGGCTTCCAGGATAGGCTCCAGTCGCTGCATCTCATCGGCAAACAGCTCGCAACCGAAGCCAAATGGCATGTCGCTGCTGAAAGCCGGAAGGGTGTCGGGCTCCCAGCCGCCTATGGCGAACCGACCCACTTCGGGCTTCAGGTAGAAGCTAAGATCGGGATCTCTGAGGCCCGGCAGCTCGCGCGGCAGATCGGAGCGCACCGCCGTCACCGCAAACTGATGGCGCAGCGCCGCCACCGGCAGATCGATGCCCAGCATGCGCCCGATCGGTCGCGCCCACACCCCCGGCGCCAGCACGACATGCTCGCAGGCAATGCGCCCCTGGTCGGTGAGCACAGCCTCAACGCGGCGCTCTCGACGCGCAAAGCCCGTCACCATGACGCCCTCGCAGATGCTGGCGCCGAGCCGGCGGGCACGCATTGCCAGGCCGTTACCGAGGCTGGCGGGATCGATGGTGCCGTCGCCGACCACGAACGCGGCGCCGACCACGCCGTCGCTGTCGATCAGAGGAAAAGCCCGGCGTGCCTCGTTCGCGGTTAAAAGCGAAAAGTCGATGCCGTGTGCGCGCGCGATCGGCTCGGCGCGACGATACTCCTGCCAACGCGCCGGCGAGGAGGCCAGCCGCAAAGATCCGACCGGCCGCCAGTCGATGGGCACCTCGGCCGCCAGCGCCTCGAACACGCGCACCGAGGATTGCATGAGCCGTGTCAGGTCGCTGCGCGAGCGATACTGGCCGACCAGTCCTGCCGCATGCCAGGTCGAACCATGCGTGACGCCGCTCTTTTCCAGTACCACAACGTCGCGCTCGCCCATCTCGGCAAGGTGCATGGCCGTGGAACAGCCGATCGCGCCTGCACCCACCACGACGATGCGGGCCTGGCCTGGCAGCCGCGCGCTGGCCCCCGCCTCAGACACCCTGGCGATCCCCGTGGGCTTGCGATCGCGACTTCGGTCGCTGCTGTACCGGTTCCGGCCCGGCAAGGGCTGCAAGATACCAATCGATGAAGTGCTGGACGTTGCTCTCGCGGGTCCTGGAGTACGGCCCGGGCGCGTAAGCCGGCGATGCGACACCGGCCTGTTGCGCCTCGCAAATCGCCCAGTCCTGCTCGCTGGTGCGCTGCCAGAACGGCAACAAGCGCTCGGCTGTGTAGTCGCGCCCCTCAACGGCATCCTTGTGCACGAACCACGCGACATCGACCTGAGTTGTGCCAGCATCGAGAGGGGTAAGGCGGGTGGCGACGGCGTGGTCGTCGCTCGCATGCTGCCAGAAGTTGGGAAACACCGTACAGCGCAGCGTCCCCATGCTGCGGCGGCCGGTTTCGCGCATCCTGCCCATTAGCGGTGCCACCGGTTCGCCGTCGAGGCTCTGCGTCTTCCAGCCGTCCATCAAGGGCGCCCGCGTGGTCCGCCAGAAGGCTCCCGACATGGCTGAGGCCGCCACGGCGTTGCCCAGCCCAAGCTCGGAGAAACGCGCCGCCGCCAGCGCTGTTTGCCGCTCGACCTCGGGCCGCTGTTGCGGATCGAGCAAGGACACATCGTACGTGCCGCGGACGTATTCGGGATGCGCGTGAGTGCAGTGGTAGCACTCGCGGTTGTTCTCGAACACGAGCTTCCAGTTGGCCTGTACGGTGTAGCTGATCTTGCGGGCGAGCTTGGCATCGGCGAACCCTTGATGCGCCATCTGCGCGGCGATCTCCGCCGCCCCGGCATGGAAGGACACCGGCTCGGGTCCAAGCGCGACGAACAGGAGGCCGTGCAGATTGTGCACGGCAACAGGGTGTAGGCCGAGCGCTGTGCGGTCGATACCGAATTCCTGCGCCGTCGAGGTTCTCAGCTTTCCATCGAGCTCATAGGTCCACGCGTGATACGGGCAGACCAACAGCTTGGCATGACCCCGCTCGCCCTCGCAGATGCGTGCCCCACGGTGGCGGCAGGTGTTGTGGAAGGCCCGGACCGTGTTGTCGTGGTTGCGCACGAGCACGATCGTGTCGTTACCTACCTGCCATGTCAGCCAGTCGCCGGGCTTGGCGATCTCGCAGTCGTGAGCCGCATACAGCCAATGCCGCCGCCACACCCGCTCGACATCCGCGTTCAGGATCTCGGGGGACAGGTAGAACGCGCCTTCGAGCGGGCCACCACGGGCGTAGGCCTGTCGGAGCGCCTCGACGTACTCGGGTCGATAGCCATGGCTCCCCATCCACATGTCAGTCTCCGCTTCCGACCCTTTTTCGGCAGGCTCCTGCGCAACCACCATGATACATGTGGCGCTCTTTGCAAGAAACCGACTTCGTGGTCGAAGGGCGGCGCATGCTCGTTCAGCCGTGCCCTAGGTGGCCGTGATCGGCGCTGGCCTTGCGCCCCCCGATCACGCCCGGGCCGAAGGCTAAGGCGCGCCGCCAAACCCGAGTGCGCCGCGAATGTTGGCATCCCGCAGCCATAGGCTCAGCCAGGCGACACCGGCTAGGGCCAGCGCGATGAACTGAGGCGCCGACCCGATCTCTCCCACCCTGAGATGCGTGCAGATGGCGCCACCTGCAAATCCTGTAATGAGAATGGCACCGATGGTAGCGGTCCTTGGGATTGCGAACAGGAGCGCGCATAGCAGGATGATGCTGCCGACTATTGGCGACAGGTCGGACGGAAAGCCCACTTGAGCTTGCGCGTCAGCCAGCAGGTGTGGAGCGAATAGGCTCACGGCCGCATCAATCAAAAGAAACGCAACGACGAGCGCCGACAGGCCAAAGCTGATCCAAATCATCGGCCGCGAAGATGTGAGGTGGGCCATTTGCTAAGTCTCCATGAGGGTTTGTGATGCCAACGGGGCCTGCGCCTTTGCCGGCCGAGGCCACGGCGAACGACGGGAGTTAGCAACGGCCGTGCAGCCGCGCTGTTACCGGTGTTACGCCTGGCCTGCGCGGCTCAGGCGCCGACACTGTTGGGCACCGCCACCAGGTCTTGGCCCACGCGCGATGCTGGCACGGATCGAGAAGGGCGCACTGCGCGACGTGCAGCCGTCGTACGGGCCGCCGTTCGTCATCGTGGGCGGGCGCCGCGGCGCGCTGGCGACGTCGCGCCCGGAGTTTGCCTCCCACCCGCTGGTTAAGCGAGGATTGTCCGACG
>DASTOW010000290.1:0-5076 GCA_035762425.1 Hyphomicrobiaceae bacterium
CGCCCATTGTCCAATATTCCCCACTGCTGCCTCCCGTAGGAGTCTGGGCCGTGTCTCAGTCCCAGTGTGGCTGATCATCCTCTCAGACCAGCTACGGATCGTCGCCTTGGTAGGCCGTTACCCCACCAACTAGCTAATCCGACGCGGGCCCATCCAATGGCGATAAATCTTTCCCCCGAAGGGCTTATCCGGTATTACCCCAGGTTTCCCTGAGCTATTCCGAACCATAGGGAAGGTTCCCACGCGTTACTCACCCGTCTGCCACTCCGTATTGCTACGGCGTTCGACTTGCATGTGTTAGGCCTGCCGCCAGCGTTCGTTCTGAGCCAGGATCAAACTCTCAAGTTGAAAGTTCTGATTCTGGTCGGCTTGGAAGGAATCTCTCCAAGGATCTCTGCGTAACGGGCACCTTCACACTCAAGCAGACCCTATCCAGGTTGCCCCGAATCTGATCCACTATTGGTGATGGCTGAAACGCAGTATCGCCAGAGTCTGTTTGCGATCCTCCATGCACTGGCGTGCATGGGATGGATCCGCCAGGACTCCGCCGCCTGCGTTTCCCTTTCTTCAATTGACTTGTCAAAGAGCGCTGGAGCTGCGACCACGATGGCGGCCCGACTCGCGTCGGTCCGTCGCGGAGAAAACGACACCGATCACCTGGTCTAGCCAGGGAAGCGTCGTGTCCAATCCGGAGATTGCTGCCCACTGCACGCGCGCCAGTACAGGTCGCGCGAGACAACGGTAAATAATATCAACCGCCCCCAAGTGTCAACCCCGACGTGAAGAAAATTTTCACGGTCGGCTCGGGTGTGTTTACTGAACACTGCTCGCGCTGCGCGTGTGCGGGCCGTGCGGCGCTGCCACGGCCCCGCGGACATTACCCCCTCACCGCATGGGGTTACATGCTGAGCGTGGGCGTAGCGCCGCAAATCGGCCCGCATTGCTGAACAGTAATGTAGGCGGGAACGCGGGGCGCGCGCGCGCGGCCGCTGTTGCCCTGTTGACCGCGAAGAGACGAGCCGCGATTCTAAAGAAAGCGCGGCCTTGCCGGCTGCGCAGCGTTTGGTCTACCGGGGGATGGCCGACGGGGATGGACATTAGGCGCCATACGCCGCTGGGGCGAAGACGAGTTCAGCTTGCGCCGAAGGCACCCCGCACGCGTCCGCACGCTTATCTGGGTCGCACCCACCGCCCGCTCGAGGACATCTACACCAGTGATCACGCCGATGGACGGCAGAGCGGGCGATTTCGCTGGCTGCTCAGCACGTGCCTGGCCGGCGCCGTGGGCGTGCTCGCCATTCTGGTGGTGATCGCCGGCTCAACCGACAATCCGGACAACGACGGCGGCCTGCTGCCCAACTTCCCTGGCCTCGCCAACGGCGCGCTGCCCAACATCGGCCTGCCCTCGGCCCGCGTCGACGGCCTGCGCTGGGCCATTCCGAAAGCCGACCGGCTGCTCATCCCGAGCGGCGTGATGGCCACCAAATTCGTGGTGCTGGATGCGGTGCGCCAGCGCCGCGGCAGCCGCGACTATATTATGAACAAGCCTTACACGCGCATCGTGGCGCGGCTTGCTCCCCTGTCCAAGGCCGATGCCGGCAGCGTGCCGCAGTTCAATCCGCTAAGGCTCTACGCCAACACCACACCGGTAGATGAAAACGACCGGGCCGAGGACAGCCAGCAGAACGCCGCCGTGAAGATCCTCGATCTGTTGGGCGGCACCCTGCCGAGCGAGGACGGGCAAGAGCTGGACGCAGCGGACGTCTCGGAGCTGGTGCTGCGCGCCATGGCCGCCGGCGACCAGCAGATCGTGCTGCGTCCGGGCCAGCCGGGCGAGGCTTCGGAGCGCCTGTCGCCAGGTGAACTGCTGGCCGAACGCGCCTCACGCACGGTGGCCGAATCGATTCCGCCTTTCACGTCCGTACTGCAGAAGTCCTCGTTTGAGGACGACAGCGACGACGTCGATGGCCGCGAGGTGCGGATCCGTCCCCAGCGGGGCGAGACGCTGGCCAAGGTTCTTGGCCGTCTGGGCGCCGAGCCCTGGCAAGCGCGGGCCATGACCGAAGCCGCCAAGGCGGGACTGCTCGCGGATGCAACGCTGAATGCCGGCCAGGAACTGGTGGTGACGCTGGTGCCCTCGCTCAAGGGGCAGAACCGCATGGAGCCCGTGCGGTTCAGCATCGTCGAGGGGCAGGAGCACAAGCTCACCGTCACCCGCAGCGGCGGCGGCGATTTCGTTGCCAGCGAGACGCCATTGGATGAGCGCATCGGGCGGGCGGCGCTGGTGGACGATGACCAGCCGCAATCATCGACCCTGTACGCCAGCCTGCATCACACGGCGGAGCGGCAGGGCATACCGCGCGACGTGATCATGCAGATCTTGAAGATCCACGCCTACGAGACCGACTTCCGGCAGCGCGTACGGGCCGGCGATGCCTTCGAGTTCTTTTTCGACCTGAAGGACGAGGACAAGGGCATCGAGGGCGGCATCGGTGAGCTGCTGGCCACCTCCATCACCGCCAGCGGCGAGACCCAGAAGTACTATCGCTTCCGCACGGCGGAGGGCCTCGACTACTACGACCAGGAAGGCAACACCTCGCGCAAGTTCCTCATGAAGCGGCCGGTGCGCGGCGAGGATGTGCGCATCACGTCGGGCTTCGGCCTGCGCCGCCATCCCGTGCTGCAGACCTCCAGGATGCACACCGGCGTCGACTGGGCCTGCGCGGCGGGGACGCCGATCATGGCGGCCGGCAACGGCACCATCGAGGAAGCCGGCCGCAAGGGCGAGTACGGCAACTACGTGCGCATCCGCCACGCCAACGGCTACAAGACCGCCTACGGCCACATGCTGCGCATCGGCAATGGTGTGGTGCCGGGCGCCAAGGTGCGGCAGGGCCAGATCATCGGCTACGTCGGCTCCACCGGCCTGTCGTCCGGGCCGCACGTGCACTTTGAGGTGCTCGTCAACAAGGAGTTCGTCGACCCGATGTCGATCCAGGTGCCGCGCGAGCGCCAGCTGACCGGCAAGCAGCTCGCCGACTTCCAGAAGGAGCGCACGCGCATCGACGCCCTGATGCGCCGTAACCCCGTATCGACCAGGGTAGCGGCGGCGGGTCGCGGCGTGCAGTAGCGCTACGCTGCGGCTTTCTTGGCCGGCTGGTCATTGATGACCAGGTTGCCGTCGCGCACGCTCAGGCGCACCGTCTGCCCGTCCTTGACCTTGCCGGCGAGGATCAGCTCGGCGAGCGGGTCCTGCACCGACTTCTGGATCACGCGCTTCAGCGGCCGAGCGCCGTAGGCCGGGTCGTAGCCCTTGTTGGCGAGCCAAGTACGGGCCTTGTCGTCCAATTCGATCTTCAGCTTGCGGTCGGCGACCAGCTTCTGCAGGCGACCGATCTGGATGTCGACGATGGCCGCCATCTGCTCGCGCTTCAGCCGGTGGAACAGGATGATCTCGTCGATGCGGTTCAGGAACTCCGGGCGGAACTTAGTTTTCATCTCCGCCATCACGTACGGCCGCACGGCATCGACGTCCTCGCCTTCCTTCTGGTTGACGAGGTATTCCGAACCGATGTTGGAGGTCATGATGATCAGCGTGTTCTTGAAGTCGACGGTGCGGCCCTGACCGTCGGTCAAGCGGCCGTCGTCAAGCACTTGCAGCAGCACGTTGAACACGTCCGGATGTGCCTTCTCGATCTCGTCGAACAGCACGACCTGGTAGGGGCGCCGGCGCACGGCCTCGGTGAGCGCGCCGCCCTCCTCGTAGCCGACATAGCCGGGCGGGGCACCGATCAGGCGGGCGACGGAGTGCTTCTCCATGAACTCCGACATGTCGATGCGCACCATGGCACTCTCGTCGTCGAACAGGAACGCGGCAAGTGCCTTGGTGAGTTCGGTCTTACCGACGCCCGTGGGCCCTAGGAAGATGAAGGAACCGATCGGCCGGTTGGGGTCCTGCAGGCCGGCGCGCGCACGTCGAACCGCGGTCGAGACGGCCTCCACAGCTTCCTCCTGGCCGACGACGCGCTTGGACAGCGCCTCCTCCATGCGCAGAAGCTTGTCGCGCTCGCCTTCCAGCATCCGGTCGACGGGAATGCCGGTCCAGCGGGAGACGACGCTGGCGATCTGGTCGGGCGTCACCGCCTCCTCGACCATGGCACCCTTCGACTCCTCGTCCTCGATCTTCTTGAGCTGCTTTTCCAGCCCAGGGATCACGCCGTAGGCAAGCTCGCCGGCCTTGGCGAGGTCGCCGCGCCGCTGCGCCTGCTCCAGCTCCGTACGGCGCTGGTCCAGCTCAACCTTGAGCTTCTGCGCGGAGCCAAGCTTGTTCTTCTCCGCCTCCCAGCGCTGCGTCAAAGCCTTCGACTTCTCTTCAAGCGAAGCGATGTCCTTGTCGAGCCGCGCCAACCTGTCCTTGGAGGCCGCGTCGGTCTCCTTGCGCAGCGCCTCGCGCTCGATCTTCATCTGCATGAGATCGCGATCGATCTCGTCGAGCTCCTCGGGCTTGGAGTCGATCTGCATCTTGAGGCGGGAGGCAGCCTCGTCCACCAGATCGATGGCCTTGTCGGGCAGGAAGCGGTCGGTGATGTAGCGGTTGGAGAGCGTGGCCGCCGCCACCAGCGCACTGTCGGTGATGCGCACGCCGTGGTGCTGCTCGTATTTTTCCTTAAGGCCGCGCAGGATGGAGATGGTGTCCTCCACCGTCGGCTCGGAGACGAACACCGGCTGGAAGCGACGGGCCAGCGCCGCGTCCTTCTCGATGTGCTTGCGGTACTCGTCCAGCGTGGTGGCACCGACGCAGTGCAGCTCGCCGCGGGCAAGAGCAGGCTTCAGCAGGTTGCCGGCATCCATGGCGCCCTCGGCCTTGCCGGCACCGACGATGGTGTGCAGCTCGTCGATGAACAAGATGATGCGGCCGCCCTCGGCCTGCACCTCCGACAGCACGGACTTGAGCCGCTCCTCGAACTCGCCGCGATACTTGGCGCCCGCGATCAGCGCACCCATGTCGAGCGCGAGCAGCTTCTTGTCCTTCAGGCTCTCGGGCACGTCACCCTTGACGATGCGCTGCGCCAGGCC
>DASTOW010000291.1:0-20294 GCA_035762425.1 Hyphomicrobiaceae bacterium
GCGCCGGCGTGGTGCCATTGATTCGAGCGGACCGATGCAGAAAAAAGCCCCAGACACAGCAAAGCCCGTCCCAGTTGCCGTCGACTTCTCGGCCTATCAAATCAGCAACCCGGAGGAGTTCGGCCGCAACATGCTGCTCCTGCTCGAGGAGGGCAGCCAGGTGCTGTCCGGCTTCCTGGAGCGTGCGAACGGCAAAGTCGGCCCGCTCAGCACCGCCAGCGAACTTACGGATGCGGCCAAGCTGTTCATCGAGGTGGCCCAGTCTTGGGCCGGCGACCCGATCAAGCTTGCCGAGACGCAGGGCGAGCTGGTGCGCGACTACCTGCAGCTCGCCGGCGCCACCACCCAACGTCTGATGGGGGTCGAGGTACCGCCCGTCGCGGAGCCGGAGCCTGGCGACAACCGCTTCAAGGACCCGGAGTGGGAACACAACCCCTACTTCGATTTCTGCAAGCAGACCTACCTCATCACCATGCGTTGGCTCGATGAGGTGCTGCAGAAAACCGACGGCCTCGATGAACGCACGCGTCAGCGCGCCGAGTTCTACCTAAAGCAGCTCGGCAGCGCCCTGTCACCGTCCAACTTCCCGATCACCAATCCCGAGGTGCTGCGCGAGACATTCGCTACCAGCGGCAAGAACCTCGTGCAGGGCATGGCCAATCTGGTCCGCGACATGGAGCGGTCTGGCGACGTGTTCAGCATCACGCAGACCGACCTCGACGCCTTCGAGGTCGGCCGCAACGTCGCTACCGCGCCCGGCAAGGTCATCTTCCAGAACGATCTCCTGCAGCTTATCCAGTACGAGCCGACCACACAGAAGGTGCACGAGGTGCCCCTGCTGATCGTGCCGCCCTGGATCAACAAGTTCTACATCCTCGATCTGTCGCCGCAGAAATCCTTCATCCGCTACATGGTAAGCCAGGGCTTCACGGTGTTCGTCGTCTCGTGGGTCAATCCCGACCAGCGCCTGGCCCACAAGACCTTCGAGGACTACATGACCGAAGGCATCCTGGCCGCCACGGAGGCCGTCAGGCGCGAAACCGGTTGCGATAAGACCAATGTGATCGGCTACTGCGTCGGCGGCACGCTGCTTGGCACCACCCTCGCCTACCTCGCCGCGCGTGGCGAAGACCCCTTCGAGTCGGCGACGTTCTTTGCGGCGCAGGTCGACTTCACTAAGGCCGGCGATCTGCTGCTGTTCATCGACGATGCGCAGCTCAAATCGCTGGAAGAGATGATGGCCGAGCGAGGCTTCCTCGATGGCTCGCGCATGGCGACCGTGTTCAACATGCTGCGACCGAAAGACCTGATCTGGCCTTACATCGTCAACAACTACATGCTGGGCAAGAAGCCGTTCCCGTTCGACCTGCTGTTCTGGAACCAGGACTCGACGCGCATGACGCCCGCCAACCACACCTTCTATCTGCGCGAGTTCTATCATGAGAACAAACTCGCACGCGGGCAGATGTCGATCGGCGGCGTGAAGCTCGATCTCGGCAAGGTCAAGCTGCCGATCTACGAGCTGTGCGCCAAGGAGGACCACATTGCGCCGGCCAAGTCGGTGTTCATCGGCTCGCGCCTGTTCGGCGGCCCTGTCACTTATGTGCTGTCGGGCTCGGGACATATCGCGGGCGTCATCAACCCGCCCGGCGAAAAGATGAAGTATCAGTACTGGACCAACGACAAGCGGGCAGCGACGCTGGAGGCGTGGTTCGAGGGCGCCAGGGAGCATCCCGGCTCCTGGTGGCCGCACTACGCGCAATGGCTGGGTGAGCACTCGCGCCAGATGGTGCCGGCGCGCAAGCCCGGCACCCGCCTCGGCGTCATCGAGAGCGCGCCCGGCTCCTACGTCAAAGTGAAGGGCTGACGGCCCGCAGCCAAAGGCATAGGTTCCGGTGCAAGGCTGGCGCCTCGCCAACTGTTGCCGACCCCGGAGTTCGCCGATGCCGATGTTCTCGCTTGCCGAACTGGAGGCTGCGGCATCCCTGGTGCGCCGCCTGATGCCGGCGACGCCGCTGCACGCTTGGCCGCTGCTGGGCCAGCGCACGGGCGCGCAGGTGTGGGTCAAGCACGAGAACCACACACCGATCGGCGCCTTCAAGATCCGCGGCGGCGTGGTCTACATCGACGCGCTCAAACGGCGCCAGCCCGTGGTCAAGGGCATCGTCACGGCAACGCGCGGCAACCATGGCCAGTCGGTGGCGCTTGCCGCGGCGAGCGCCGGCTTTCCCTGCACGCTCTTCATCCCGCACGGCAACTCGCGCGAGAAGAACCGGGCGATGGGCGCCTTCGGCGCCGAACTGGCGGTCGCTGGCGCCGACTTCGACGAAGCGCGTGAGCAGTCCGAGCGCTTCGCAAATGAGCGCGGCTATCACTTCCTGCCCTCCTTCCATGCCGACCTGGTCAAGGGGGTTGCGACCTATGCGCTGGAAATGTTTCGGGCCGCGCACGACCTCGATGCCGTCTACGTGCCGATCGGCATGGGCTCAGGCATCTGCGGGGTGATCACGGTCCGCGACTTGCTCGGGCTAGACACGCAAGTCATCGGCGTCGTGGCCGAGAAGGCGCCGACGGTGGCGCTGTCCTACGAAGCCGGCCGGCCGGTGCCGACCACATCGGCCGCCACGTTCGCCGACGGCATGGCATGCCGCGTGCCCGACCCCGACGCACTGGCCATCATCCGCAAGGGCGCGGCGCGCATCGTGCGGGTGAGCGAGGACGAGATTGCCGCTGCCATCCGCGCCATCTACGAGGACACGCACAACCTGGCCGAAGGCGCCGGTGCTGCAGCCCTGGCTGCCTTAATGCACGAACGGCACAGCATGCGAGGCAAGCGCGTCGGCCTGGTGCTGAGCGGCGGCAACATCGACCGCGAGTGGTTGGCCCAGGTGCTGGCCGGACATACGCCCGATGTCGCGCACATGGCCCAGACGGCAGCGGCGAGCTGATGCGACCTCGGTCGGCCGAAGGAAAAAAAGGGCGCCCGGACGTGGCCCGCGGCGCCCTGCATTACCTGTGCATCAAGCGGTGTGTCAGGCGAGGTCGAAGCGGTCGGCGTTCATAACCTTCGTCCAGGCCGCCACGAAATCCTTCACGAATTTCTCCTTGGAGTCCGCGCAGGCATAGACCTCGGCGAAGGCACGCAACTGCGAGTGCGAGCCGAAGATCAGGTCGATGCGCGTGCCGGTCCACTTGGCCGCCTTCGACTTGCGGTCGCGACCCTCATACAGATTGTCGCCGGCCGGGCTCCACTCGGTGTTCATGTCGAGCAAGTTGACGAAGAAGTCATTCGTCAGCTTGCCCGGCTGCTTGGTGAAGACGCCATGCTTGGAATCGCCGGCATTGGCGCCAAGCACGCGCAGGCCGCCCACAAGCACCGTCATCTGTGGTCCCGTCAGGGTCAGCAGCTGCGCCCTGTCCACCAACGCCTCCTCGGGTTGCATGAACTGGTGCTGCTTGCTGTTGATGTAGTTGCGGAAGCCATCGGCACGCGGCTCCAGCGGCGCAAACGACTGGATGTCCGTCTGCTCCTGGGCGGCGTCCGCGCGGCCCGGCGTGAAGGGGACCTTTACGTCGACGCCGGCGTCTTTGGCCGCCTTCTCGACGGCCGCGCAGCCGCCCAGCACGATCAGATCGGCGAGCGAGACCTTCTTGCCGAAGCCTTTCTGGATGTCTTCAAGCTTCGCCAGCACGGTCTTGAGCTGGGCTGGCTGGTTGACCTCCCAGTCCTTCTGCGGGGCGAGGCGGATGCGCGCACCGTTGGCGCCGCCGCGTTTGTCGGAGCCGCGGAACGTCGACGCCGACGCCCAAGCGGTGGCTACGAGCTGCGGCACCGTCAGGCCGGACGCCAGGATCTTCCCCTTGAGAGCAGTGACCTCCGCATCGCCGATCAGCGGATGATCCACAGCCGGGACCGGATCCTGCCAGATCAGCGTCTCCTGGGGCACCAGCTTGCCGAGATAGCGCACGCGCGGACCCATGTCGCGGTGGGTGAGCTTGAACCATGCGCGGGCAAAGGCGTCGGCAAACTGGTCCGGGTTCTCGTAGAAGCGGCGCGAAATCTTTTCGTAGGCGGGGTCCATACGCAGCGACAGGTCGGTCGTGAGCATGGTCGGCACGTGTTTCTTCGAGGTGTCGAACGCATCCGGCACGTCTGCGGTTGCGCCCTTGGCCTGCCATTGTTTGGCGCCGGCCGGGCTCTTGGTCAGCTCCCATTCGTTCTCGAACAGGTTCTTGAAGAACAGGTTGCTCCACTTGGTCGGCGTCTGCGTCCAAGTCACCTCAGGGCCGCCGGTGATGGCATCGCAGCCGATGCCGGTTTGGAATTTGCTCTTCCAGCCGAGGCCCTGGTCTTCGAGCGCACCGCTTTCCGGGTCCGGACCGACCAGCGATGGATCGCCCGCGCCGTGCGTTTTGCCAAAGCTGTGGCCGCCGGCGATCAGCGCGACGGTCTCCTCGTCGTTCATGGCCATGCGGAAGAACGTCTCGCGGATGTCCCTGGCCGCCGCGATCGGGTCCGGATTGCCATTCGGGCCTTCCGGATTGACGTAGATCAGACCCATCTGCACGGCACCGAGTGGCTCGGCAAGCTGGCGTTCGCCGCTGTAGCGCTCGTCACCGAGCCACGTGCCCTCAGGACCCCAGAAGAGCTCTTCTGGCTCCCAGACGTCTTTGCGGCCGCCGGCAAATCCGAAGGTCTTGAAGCCCATCGACTCCAGCGCAACGTTGCCGGCAAGGATCATCAGGTCGGCCCAGGAAATTTGCTGGCCGTACTTTTGCTTGATCGGCCACAGCAGGCGGCGCGCCTTGTCGAGGTTTGCGTTGTCCGGCCAAGAGTTGAGCGGCGCAAAGCGCTGCTGACCGGCTCCCGCGCCACCGCGGCCGTCGGTGATGCGGTAGGTGCCGGCGCTGTGCCAGGCCATGCGGATCATCAGGCCGCCGTAGTGGCCGAAGTCGGCCGGCCACCAGTCCTGCGAGTTGGTCATTAGAGCCGTGAGGTCCTTGATCACGGCATCGAGGTCGAGGCTCTTGAACTGCTTGGCGTAGTCGAACGACTTGTCCATTGGATCGGACAAGGCGGAGTTGCGGTGCAGACCGGAAATGTCCAGCGCATCCGGCCACCAGTCGCGGTTGCGTCTGCCGTGCCCGACCGGGCACTTGCCCTTGTCATCGGTCTTTGCGTCCATGTCTCTCTCCGATCCTGTGTTGTAATTTTTGCAGATGTTGCGCAGCGAATTGATGGCTTGGCATGCGCCGGTTGGGTGTTGGTGGCCTCGTTGAGCGTCCTGGCCTTGATGTGCGTCAAGCTCGTGCCGGTGATGGCCCACTCCCACACCGCATTCGGCCCTGCCGCCAGGGTAGGCTGCTTGGCCTCGCCCGCCCCGGTTGGTCGCGGCAAAACCCAGGCTAGACCCACTCCAAAATAAGGTCTAATAGCAAAATCCTTGACTATCGATCAGAGAAACTGATGACGAGCATCTCGCTGCGGCAGCTGCGCTACCTGGCCGCCATCGCTCAGCACGAGCATTTCGGCCGGGCGGCTGCGGCCTGCTCCGTAACGCAGCCGGCTCTGTCCATGCAGATCAAGGAACTGGAGCGGGAGCTGAAGGTGGTGCTGATCGAGCGCCGCAGGCACGGCATGCAGCTCACCGAAGAAGGCCGCGAAATCGCGCGTCGGGCCGGCCGTATCATCACCGACGTGCGCGATCTGGTCGACTACGCCCATCATCGCAACAGCACGCTGTCGGGCGCGCTGCATCTGGGCGTCATCCCGTCCGTGGCACCCTATCTTTTGCCGCCGCTGCTGCCGGTGCTGAGGGAGCGCCACACCGATCTTGAGCTGCACCTGCGCGAGACGCGCACCGACCAACTCCTCGCCGAACTGGCCGACGGCAAGCTCGACGTGCTGGTGCTGGCTTTGCCGGTCGAGGCTGCGGACATCGAGACGCTGGCGCTGTTTGAGGATCCGTTCCTGCTCGCGGTGCCGAGCGCGCACAACCTCTCGGGCAAGGTGCGCGCCACGCCGGAGCTGCTGGCAAATGATCGCCTGCTTCTGCTCGAAGAGGGACACTGCCTGCGCGAGCAGGCGCTTGCCTATTGTCATCTGCGGCAGGTGGCACAACTCGACACATTCGGAGCCTCCAGCCTGTCCACCATCGTGCAGATGGTGGCGCACGGCCTCGGCATAACCCTGCTGCCCAGACTGAGCCTCGACGTGGAGACGCGGCAGAGCGGCATCAAGTTGCTGCGCTTTGCCGAGCCCGAGCCTGCCCGCACCTTGGGGCTGGCGTGGCGGACGACATCGCCGCGCCGCCACGAGTTCCTGGCGTTGGCCGAACTGATCCGCAGCCTCGAAGCCGCAAAACGCACCGGCGCCCGCAAGAGCGGAGCGCGCCGGCAGCCTCAGAGCGCCGACAAAGCCTGATCGAGGTCGGCAATCAGGTCTGCGCTTTCCTCAAGGCCCACCGACAGACGCACCACATCGTCACCGGCCCCCGCCGCCTTGCGCTGCTCGGGCGTCAGCTGCCTGTGCGTCGTCGAGGCCGGATGAATAATCAGGCTGCGCGTGTCGCCGATGTTGGCCAGATGCGAGAACAGCTTGACGTTTGACACGAGCTTGACGCCGGCCTCGTAGCCGCCCTTGAGGCCGAAGGTGAACACCGCGCCGGCACCCTTGGGGCAAATCGTCCGGGCGATGGCGTTATACTTGTTGTTGGTCAGGCCGGCGTAGTTCACCCACTCGATTTTGCGGTGCGCCGCCAGATGCTCGGCCACGGCTTGCGTATTTTCGCAGTGCTTGGCCATGCGCAGCGGCAGCGTCTCGATGCCGGTCAGGATCAAGAACGAATTGAACGGTGCAATCGCCGGTCCGAGATCGCGCAGACCGAGCACCCGGCAGGCGATGGCGAACGCGAAGTTGCCGAAGGTCTCGGCGAGACGCATGCCGTTGTAGCTGGGATTTGGCTCGACCAGCACCGCATACTTCTTCTTGGCCGCCAGCCAGTCGAACGTGCCGCAATCGACAATCACGCCGCCGATCGAGTTGCCGTGCCCGCCCATGAACTTGGTCAGCGAATGCACGACGATATCGGCGCCATGCTCCTTCGGGCGGCACAGGTAGGGCGTGGCCAGCGTATTGTCGACGATAAAGGGCACGCCAGCCTTCTTGGCGATCTTGGCGATGGCCGGCAGATCGATGACAACGCCGCCCGGGTTGGCGATCGACTCGCAGAAAATGGCCCTGGTCTTGGGCGTGACCGCCTGCTCGAAGCTCGCAGGATCGGTGGCGTCGGCCCAGGCCACGTTCCAATTGAACTTCTTGAAGGAGTGATTGAACTGGTTGACGGAGCCGCCGTAGAGCTGCCGACCGGCGACGAACTCGTCACCCGGCTCCAGCAGGGTGTGGAACACCAGCATCTGGGCTGCGTGTCCGGACGCGACGGCAAGTGCCGCCGTACCGCCTTCGAGCGCGGCAATGCGCTGCTCGAGCACCGCCTGCGTTGGATTGCCGATGCGGGTATATATGTTGCCGAACGCCTCGAGATTGAACAGAGCGGCCGCGTGCTCAACGTCGTTGAACACGTACGACGTCGTTTGATAGATCGGCGTCGCGCGTGCGCCGGTCGAAGGATCAGGCGCGGCGCCAGCGTGGATGGCGAGCGTCGAGAATCCCGGCGCGGTGTTCGAGGAATCCGTCATGTGCAGCTCCTTCGGGCGGGTGGGCAGGAGACACGAGCCTCAGTGGGCATCCGGTGTCAATTAGAATGCAATTTTGCTGCGGCTGTGCCGCACGACATTGACAGTCGGCTTGGCCGATCCGCCCAATGACCAGCGCACGCGCCATGCTCGACGAAAAGCGGCGCGGCCCGGTCCTGTTGGGCGTGTTTAACCGCTAACACACGACGTGCTCCGACATTCGTTGCCCCCCGCACGAGACCGTTGCTGCATCGGCGCGCACCCTACGCAAGCACCGTGTCGTCACGATATCTTGGCGCGGTCGAATTGGTATCGACGGTATCGCGCATCGGCGCCGAGCGGACGAAGATGCCGGTCGAGGCAGCAAATGGCCTTGGCGCCGGCTTGAAATATGCTTGAGGCAAGCTTGCTACCCATGCGGCGGCGCCGGCGATATTGCGCCGAAAAGCCAGCCCGAGCCGTCAGCCCGAGAACGTGCCTTGCCAAACCGCCAGCGCCTGGCGCGTGGCGGCCACGTCGTGCACGCGCAGGATCTGCACGCCCTGGGCAGCACCAATCAACGCCGCCGCGATCGAGCCCGGCAGGCGCTCATCGGCGCCCGCGCCGGTCAACCGGGCAATGAAGCTCTTGCGCGATGCCCCGAGCAACACCGCACAGCCAAGACCATGCAAGACGCCGAGCGAGCCCAACAGCGACAGATTGTGTGCCAGCGTCTTGCCAAAGCCGATGCCCGGGTCGACGATCAGGCGATTGCGCGAGATACCCGCTCGTTCGCACGCTTCAACGCGTGCCTGCAGCCAGTCATAGACGTCGAGCACCACATCGGCATAGACGGGGTTCACTTGCATGGTGCGCGGCTCGCCGCGCGCGTGCATCAGCACCACCGGCAGACCTGTAGCCGCGGCGCTCTGCATCGCCTTGGCATCATGGCCGAGCCCCGCCACGTCGTTGATGACCTGCACGCCTTCCAGCGCCGCGCGGCGCATCACCTCGGCCTTGCGCGTATCGATCGACAGGCGGGCGCGACTGCGCTTGACGAGTGCGCGAATGACCGGCAGCACGCGCCGGCATTCCTCGTCGAGGTCGACAGCATCGGCGCCGGGCCTGGTCGACTCCCCGCCGATGTCCAGGATGTCGGCGCCCTCCGCCTCCAGCTGCAGGGCATGCTGGATGGCTGCATCGGTAGCCAGGAAGCGGCCACCATCGGAAAAGCTGTCCGGCGTGACGTTGACGATACCCATCAGAAGCGGCCGGTCGAGGGCGAGGCCTGCCACCGGCTCGCGCGGCCCGCACACGCGCTGCAGCAGGGCCTGCACATCGGCATCGGCCGAAGCGGCCAGTTCGACTGCGCCCATCAGCCGTCGGTTGACGGCTGCCCCATCGCGCTCGACGAGTACGCCGGCAGCAAACTGCAGGTCGCTGCGGCCGGCGATCGGCAAACGCCGGTCACCCGTCGCAAGCTGGCCGTTGGCGGGCAGCCCCGCCAGCGGACGCAAATAAAGACCTTGTGCCACCTGGCTACCCGGGGTTTCAGGGGTCAGCGGTGCGGATCGCGGCCGGTCCACCTTTGGTCTTGATCGTGCTCGTCTTCTGCAGTGATCGGCCGGTCAATCCGGTGAAGCGGATGACGCTGATCTCCTGCTCGGCGGTGCATTGCACGAGCAGGATGCGGCTGTTGCGCGACCAGGCGACCCCCTCACACCATTTGCCGATGGCGATCTCGGCGGCCTTTGTCAGCTGCGTGCCGTTGCGGGCCCACACCTGCAGCAGCCCGTTGGCGTTGTAGAAGGGCGAATTGATCGGCTTGTCGGTACCGTTCATGAGCACGACGGCCACGAACTTGCCGTCGGGCGAAATCTTCAAGCCCTGGGGCGATTGGCCAACCGTTTCCGTGTTCACGACGCGCATCGGGTCAGCCTTCAGATCGATGACACTGATGGTGTCGGCGTCGCCCAGCCCGGCTCCCATATTGGCCACCACAGCCACCGCGCTCTTGGGGACAACATCGATGGCATAGGGCCGCAGGCCGGCCGCCATTTCACGCTTGGTCAGCTCGACCTTGTTGCCGTCGACCGACAGGACGGCGATGCGGTTGTCGCCGTCACGGGTGACGAATGCATGTCGCCCGTCCAGCGCGAACACCACGTGGCTCGGACCCGACTTTTCCCCGCCGACTGTCACCTTGCCGGCCGCCGTGACCGTGCTGCCCTTGATGGAGAACACCGAAACCGTCCCCTCGTCGCGATTGGCGACCAGGGCCAGTGTGCCCGCCCGATTGATGGACACGCCGGACGCCCCCATGCCGGCCTGCAGGGTGGCGAGCACCTTTGGCATCGGCGTGGGTGCCTTGGCCACCCCCACCACGCTGCCCAGACGCCTCAAGAGACCGGGCCTGAGGGGTGTCAGGTCGATGACGGTGACCCGATCGTCCGGAATCTGCTTGGTGGGATCGGCCGGATCGAGGCGGCGCGCCGAGGTGACGAGGGCCAGGTCCTCCTTGGGCGATATCGCCACGCTCAGCGGCGGACCGACGACGCTGCCCGGCACTTCCAGCTGCGCCACAATTCTGGGTGGAGTAGCGCGCAGATCGATGATGGCAACCGTGTCCGGCTGCGGCGTTTTCTGAACTTCGATCCTGCCGTCGACCAACCTTACCTTGCCATCATTGACGGATACAGCAAGTTGCGCCTTTGCCGTCGACGCACAGACGCACACCGACAAAGCAACGGCAAGGATCGCGGCCGATGTCCCCCTCATGCCAATCTCCAAGGCAGCCGAGCTTTGACTTTGACAGGTTGTGCGCGCAAAAATCTAGCACTCCAGGCCCCTCTGCGACCATGTCGTCATGCGGGCCGCGAGCCCGTGCAAACAAAGCCAAATCATCCGCCTTGGCAAGCCCGCTGGCGGTGACCAGCCCATTGATCCGTGCTAAGTGGGGGCGGGCACACGGAAAGCAGGGGAGTTGCGCGTAGATGTTCACCAAGAAGCCGGACAAGGATGGCCCTGTGATAGACGCCGGAAAGGTTGCACTGACCCCGCACAGGCCGGCGGGTCCGCAGATGTCCAGCGCGCGGCCGGCCGCGCGCCCCAGCAGCGGCACTCCGTCGGTGATCGGCTCCGACCTGTCAATCACGGGCAATCTGGAATCCAAGGGCGAAATTCAAATCGAGGGCGAAGTCCAGGGCGACGTGCACGCCGGGCGCATTGTCGTCGGAGAGCGCGCTCGCGTCACGGGCAGCCTGCTGGCCGACGACATCGTCATCCGCGGCAACGTGGGCGGGTCGGTGCGTGGCAACAACGTCACGTTGCAGTCCAACAGTCGGGTCGAAGGCGACCTGTTCCACAAGCAGCTGGCCATCGAGCAGGGCGCCTTCTTCGAAGGCAAATCGCGCCGCTCAGATGATCCGACCAATGTCGGCCGCGTGAACGGCCTGCCGCCGCCGGACTAACGGCGCACGCAATGCAGGCCGCGTCAGAAATCTAGAGGTGCAGTCGCGGTCGGCGCACCTCATACAGCATGAGGCCCGTGGCGACGGCCAGGTTGAGGGAATCAAGACGCCCGGCCATTGGAATCTTAACGAGCCGGGAGCACACCTGGGCCAGTCGATCGGTCAGGCCCGGCCCCTCGCTACCCATCAACATGAGTATGGGCTCCCGGTAGGGAGCGGCGCGGAAGTCCTCGCTCGCGGCCAGGTGCGTGCCCACCACATCTCCCGGCCAGCGCTGCGCCCAGGCGCCGAACGGCTCCGCCGCCGTCCGCACCAGCGGCACATTGAAGATCGATCCCATCGTGGCCCGTACTGACTCGCGCGCATAAGGGTCGCAGCAGGCCCCGACCAGCAGGATGCCGCTGGCACCGACGGCGTCGAGCGTGCGGATGATGGTGCCGAGGTTGCCCGGGTCGCGGATGCCCTCGAGCGCCAGCCACACCTGGTCGTTGCCAACCAGGCGCGGCTCCGGCATCGGTTTCCACTGCTGCTCGAACACGCCGAGCATCGTCTGCGGGTTTTCCTTGGCCGCCAGTTTGCCAAGCACGGCCTCCGACACCTCCAGGCACTCCGCCCCGGACTTTTGCGCCCATTGCAGCAGGTCGCGGTGGACCCCGCCTGCCGCACTGCCGGCCAGGAACACCAGCATGCGCGGCCGCCAGCCGGCAGCGCGGGCACTGACGAGGATCGAGGCGCCTTCGGCGACGAACAGCCCCGTCTCGCGCCGCGTCTTGCGCATCGCCAAAGCCCGTACGAACTTGACGCGCTCGTTCTGCAGGCTGGTCACGGCGCGGGTGCCGGGCACCGGTTCAGGACGCAGCTTCATGGCTCGACCAGCGGGTGAACATCGAGGTTGGCAACAGGCGCCCGCCGGACTGCTCGATGACGGCCAGTTCGCCGCTCTTGATGCGTCCAGGCCGGCCGGCCAGGCACTCGCGCACCAGACCGTCGATCGCCAGCGCGGAGGCGCGGATGGCGTAGGTGGTAAGCACCAGCGCCGACTGCGCAGCGAGCAAGCTCGCGCAGTCGCGCAGCAGCGGCGCCAGATGCGCGAACACGTCCCACACCTCGCCTTCAGGGCCACGGCCGAACTTGGGCGGATCGACGAGGATGAAATCGTAGCGCTTGCCGCGCCTCACCTCGCGCGCCACGAACTTGCGCGCATCCTCGAGGATCCACCGGATCGGCGCCTCTGTCAGCTTGGAAGCAGCCTGATTGTCCTTGGCCCAGGCAATGGCTTTCTTGGACGCGTCGACATGAGTGACTGCAGCCCCCGCACGCGCCGCAATCAGTGACGCGGCACCCGTATAGGCAAATAGATTGAGCACGCGCGGTGTCGCGCCGCCGACGCCCTGAAGCCGCTCCACCATCCATTGCCAGTGCGGCACCTGCTCAGGAAAGAGTCCAAGATGGCGGAAGCCTGTCAGTCGGCACAGTGCGGTGACGCCCAGCACATGCACCGGCCAAGGTTCTCCCACTGGCCGGAGCTTGCGCCAACGCCCGCCATCGCCGTCCTCATCTTCGCTGCCTGCCTTGAACACCGCATCGGCGCTGGACCAGCTTGCCGCATCGGCGGGCTGCCACATGGCCTGCGGCTCGGGACGATCGACGCTGAACTTCCCGAACCGCTCGAGCTTGCGGCCGTTCCCGGAATCGAGGAGCGCGTAGTCCGAGCCTCCGTCGGTCGCGACGACGTCGAGCGTGGCTGGTCGAGAGCTGCCGGCCATCGTCACATCCCGGTCCATGCATCATGCGGCGCGCAGCGCTGGCTTGCTTGCGCCGCTATTCTGCCGCTGCGAGGCCGTCTGCTTGGGCTCCCAGCTCGTTGTCGATCTGCAGAGCCTCCGTAAGGCGGTTGTAAGCGCCGCACAAGGCGATGCGCAGGGTCAGTTCGACGATCTGGCCGTCCGTGAAATGCGCACGTAGGCGCTGGAACACCGCCTCGGGTATGCGGGTGGCCTCCTGCGTGACGCGCCTCGAATACTCGATGACGAGCCGGTCTATCTCGTCGAACTCCGGATGATCGAAGGCTGGCAGGGTCGCGACGGCCTCTTGCGACAGACCCTCGACCTGCAGCTTGGGCTCGTGGTGGCTGACGCAATAGGCGCAGGCGTTGAGCTTGGAGACGACCACGATGGCAAGTTCGACGTAGCGCCATTTGATGCCCTGGCGCGCCTTGAGCTCCATGAGAAGCTTGGACAGGTGGTCGAGGGCGGGCGGCACATGCGCCAACACCGCCGCCTGATTGCGGAACGGACCGTAGCTGCGGGCGTAGGTCTCGTAGGTCTCGGCAAGGTCCGGCGGCAGGGCCGTGGAGGGCAAGAGCGGTACACGGGTCATAGGGGTTTTCTCCTTCCGCGCGAGCCTACAACCAGTCGCCGGCGTTGCGTCAAGTCCGCACCATCTGGCCGCAGCCTTAATCGATGTCCTCGACCTGGGCGGGGCCGGCACCCGACATGCGCTGAGCCAGCGCCGCCTCGACGAACTGGTCGATGTCGCCATCCAGCACGCGTTGCGGATCGGTGCTCTGCGATCCGGTCCGCAAGTCCTTCACCAGCTGATAGGGCTGCAGCACGTAGGAGCGGATCTGGTGGCCCCAGCCGATGTCGGTCTTGGCCGCGGCCTCGGCGTTGGCCTTCTCCTCACGCTTCTTGAGCTCCAGCTCGTAGAGCCGGGACTTGAGCATGGCCCAGGCAATCGCCCGGTTCTTGATCTGGGAACGCTCCTGCTGGCTCGCCACGACAATGTTGGTCGGGATGTGCGTGATGCGCACCGCCGAGTCGGTCGTGTTGACGTGCTGGCCACCGGCGCCGGACGCGCGATAGGTATCGATCCGGCAGTCGCTTTCCTTGATGTCGATCTCGATGTTGTCGTCGACAACCGGGAAGACCCACACGCTGGCAAAACTGGTGTGCCGGCGCGCGTTGCTGTCGTAGGGCGAAATGCGCACCAGCCGGTGCACGCCGGACTCGGTCTTCAGCCAGCCGTAGGCATTCTCGCCCTTGAGCTGCAGCGTGGCGGACTTGAGCCCCGCCTCTTCGCCCGCGCTCGCCTCGACCATGGACACCTTGTAGCCGCGCTGCTCGCCCCAACGGATGTACATGCGGGTGA
This sequence comes from Hyphomicrobiaceae bacterium, assembly GCA_035762425.1. Taxonomy (GTDB): domain Bacteria; phylum Pseudomonadota; class Alphaproteobacteria; order Rhizobiales; family Hyphomicrobiaceae; genus AWTP1-13. The sequence continues at coordinate 14,295 of DASTOW010000291.1, forward strand.
GCATCTCGGCCCAGTCCTGGCTCTCGGTGCCGCCCGCGCCGGCGTGCACCTCCAGATAGGTGTCGTTGCCGTCGGCCTCGCCGGACAGCAGCGCCTCGACTTCCTGCTTGCGGGCCTCCTCGGCGAGCTTCTTGAGGGCAGCCTCGCCCTCATCGACGACCGTCTTGTCCTGCTCGGCTTCCCCAAGCTCGATCAGCACCTGGGCGTCATCGAGCCCGCGCTCCAGGTCGCGGATACCATCGACGCCGCGCTGCAGGCGCTGCTGTTCGCGCATGACGCTGCGCGCTTTCTGCGGGTTGCTCCAGAAGCTGGGATCTTCCGCGCGCCGGTTCAGGTCAGCGAGGCGCGCCGACGCAGTCTCCCAGTCAAAGATGCCTCCGTAACAGCGCCAGGGACTGGCGGACGGCATCGGCGTGCTTTTGTGCTTCGGGGCGCATGGCGGCCTCCTCCAATGTGCAAGTCGCTGTCGGACCGCAATGGGACGGCTCGATATAGGGTGATGCGCCGCCCCTGTAAACGGCCGCGGCGCGCAGATCGGCCGATGCGATCAGTAGACGCTGCGGCCGGCGCTCAGGCCGCGCTGGCTGTCAAACTGATCGGGCGCCGAGAAGGTGCCGGTATCGTTGGTGAAGCCGATCGCCGAATAGGCGTCGTCCGGCTCTTCGTTGGGCTTGAAAGCCTCCATCACCGAGTCCGACTCCGCCCCTTGCGCGCGCATCCCGGTGCGCAGGCTGACCCGGGCAAGCTTGATGCCGGGCGGAATGCGGAATGGCGCCGCCTTCTTGTCAACCAGCGCCAGCTTCAGGAAATTGGCGAAGATCGGCGCGGCGAGCTGGCCGCCGGTGGCACCTTTGCCGAGGTGGCGGGGAGTGTCGTAGCCGAGGAACACGCCGACCACCAGGTCCGGCGTGTAGCCGATGAACCAAGCGTCTTTCTCGTCGTTGGTGGTGCCCGTCTTGCCGGCGATCGGAACATTGGGAATGATCTGCTTCACGATCGTGGCGGTGCCGCGCTGGACCACCCCCTCCATAATGGAGGTCATCTGGTAGGCCGTGTGCGGGTCAATGATCTGCCGGCGGTCGTCGATCAGGGCCGGCTCCGTCTGCCCCTCCCATTTCTCGGCTTTGCACCCCATGCACTCGCGCTTGTCGTGCCGCCAGATGGTATGGCCCCAGCGATCCTGGATGCGGTCGATCAGCGTGGCGGTCACCTGCTTGCCGCCATTGGCGAGTTCCGAGTACGCCGTCACCATCTTGAGCAGCGTGGTCTCGCCGGCGCCGAGCGACATGGCGAGCACCGGCAGCAGGTCGTCGTAGACGCCGAAGCGCTTGGAGTACTCGACGATCAGCGGCATGCCCATGTCCTGGGCCAGCCTGACCGTCATTTGGTTGCGCGATTTCTCGATACCGAGGCGCAGCGTGGAGGGCCCGAAAGACTTGGTGCCATCATAGTTCTTGGGCTGCCAGATTTCCTTGCCGGGACCTTGGTCGATCTCGATCGGAGCGTCGAGCACGATGCTGGTCGACTTGTAGCCGTTGTCCAAGGCGGCCGCGTAGACCAGCGGCTTGAACGACGAGCCTGGCTGACGCTTGGCCTGCAGCGCCCGGTCGAACTGGCTGGTGGCAAACGAGAAGCCGCCGACGACTGCATGCACGCGGCCGGTATGCGGGTCCATGGCGACCAGCCCGCCGCTGATCTCGGGCACCTGCATCAGCGTCCATACGCCGGTCGGCTGTGTCGGATTCTTGGGCGCCACCCAGATGACATCGCCGACATTCAGGACGTCCGTGACGGCCTTGGGCGCGCCGCGGCCGCTCTTGGCCCATTTCATCTCGTCGAAGGGAATCTCGACGGCTTCGCGTTCGGCAGCGAAGCTGCCGTCAGGCTGGCGGGGCGGGCGCAGGCCAACCACGGCCTTGGCACGCTGCGCTTCCACGACGACGCCGAGGCGCCACGGCGCCAGGTCGTTGGGAATTTCGATGCCGCCCAACAGCACGCCCCAGTCGCCGGACGTGTCGATCTTCTGCAGCGGGCCGCGCCAACCCTTGTCGCGGTCGAACGATACCAGCCCGTCGATCAGGGCCCTGCGCGCCATGCGCTGCAGATTGGGATCGAGCGTGGTTCTGACCGACAAGCCGCCGTTGACGCGGCCGTCGGCCATGCTAGTGCGCTCGGAGCGGCCGTACAGGCCGTCCTCGTGATACATCTCGACCAGGCGCCGCCGCACCTCCTCGGCGAAATAGTCGGCCGCGTAGATCTGCGTGCCGAACGGCCGAATGTTGACCTTGAGGGGCTTGGCCTTGGCTTCCTTGGCCTGGGCCGTCGTGATGTAGCCGACCTCGGCCATCTGATCGATGATCCAGTCCCGCCGGATGGTCGCCTCGCGCGCCCTGCGGAACGGGTGGTAGTTGTTAGGCGCCTTCGGCAGGGCGGCAAGATAGGCCGCCTCCTCGATGCTGAGGTCGCTCAGCTCCTTGCTGAAGTAGTTGAGCGCGGCGGCGGCGACGCCGTAGGAGCCGATGCCAAGGTAAATCTCGTTCAGGTACAGCTCGAGAATCTTGTCCTTGGAGTACGCGCGTTCGATGCGGATGGCGAGGATCGCTTCCTTAAGCTTGCGCTCGAACTTCTGCTCGCTGGTGAGCAGGAAGTTCTTGGCGACCTGCTGGGTGATGGTGGAGGCACCCTCGGGGCGCTTCTTTCCCATGTTTTGCAGGTTGTTGTAGACGGCGCGTCCGATGCCCGTGAAATCCAGCCCGCCATGCTCGAAGAAGCGCTTGTCCTCGGCCGACAGGAACGCGGCGATCACCTGTTTGGGGATGACGTTGATGGGCACGAAGATGCGCCGTTCGCGCGCATACTCAGCCATCAGGCTGCCGTCGTGGGCATGGATGCGCGTCATCACCGGCGGCTCGTAGCGCGCCAGGCTTTCGTAGTCCGGCAGATCGCGGGAGGCTTGCCAGACGATGTAGCCTGCCACCGCTGCCGCTGCCAGGAACAGCGCCACACCGGACGCAAAGGCAAAACCGAGCAGGTTGAGCAGCCAACTGCGCCGACGCCTCTGCGGGGGCGGGGTTGGCGGCAGAATCGGTGCGGGTCTCATCGCGGGAAAATTCCGGTCGTAGCGCGTGTTTAGTCGAGCCCGCCTGCCACAGCAAGCGCGATGCGGTTCGTTCGCACATTAGCACGGAATGTGGCAGCACAACGCCACCCGACTGAACGGACTACCAGCTTTAATTTGCGAGCATCATCTTAACCTTGGGCAGGTGCTCAGGGGCTACGCTGGCCGCGCTTCTGGAAGAAGTCGTCGACCGCCAGCGCAATGGCGTTGGCGACCTGGCGCTGCCACTCCGGCGCCGACAGCAGGCGCGAGTCCTCGGCGTTGCTCATGTAACCGAGCTCGATCAGCACCGACGGCGCGTGCGCCTGCTTGAGGACCCTGAACTCAGCCGACCGGGCAGGCTCGCGCGACAGCGCGATCGACTGCTGCATGTGCCCCAGCAGGCGCCCCCTGAAGTCGGCCGAGAAATCGGCCGTCTCGCGACGCATAAGGTCGTACAGGATCTGGTTAATCGTGCCGCCTTCCTCCTGCACGGTGGTATCGATGCCAGCCAACTTGTCGACGGCGTTTTCCTTGTCGGCTAGCGCCTTGGCCTGCTTGTTGGAAGCCTGCTCGGACAGGGTGTAGACGGTGGCGCCGCGCACGATCTGTGCCCTCTCCTCCGCTGCCACCGTATCGGCGTGAATGGAGATGAACAGGCTCGCACCCTTCTCTTTGGAAATCTGCAGGCGCCGATCCAACGGTACGAACACGTCCGTGGAGCGCGTCATCTGCACGTCATAGCGGCCCTTGTTGGCCAGGAAGGTGCGCAGGTGACGGGCCACCGCCAGCACGACGTCCTTTTCGATCACCTCCCCGCGCACCGCCCCGGGATCGACGCCGCCATGGCCTGCATCGATGAGGACGACCGGCTTGCCACCGGGCTTCGGGGCCGCGGCCGCGGGCGTTTCGGGTACGCGCATGGCCACAGGCGGGTTGGGGACGAAGCTGGCGGCGTCGGTTGGAGCCAGATCGATGTTGAGGATCACCGCCTTGGAGCCCGGCCGCTTGGCAACGGCGGTCTGTTCGATGCGAACAGGACCGGTCACGTCGATGACGATGCGTGACTTGCCGGCCGCGAACAGGCCATAGCGAAAGGCCTGGATCAATCCTTGCTCGCGCTGCCCGGCCGCTTTGGGCAGCTGGAACTGAACGTCAGGCAGGTCAATGATGAGCCGATAGGGATCGGCCAGCGTGAAGATCTGGTAGCTGACCCCGGCGGACAGATGCAGGGCAAAGCGCGTGCGCCGGCCATCGCTGGTGACCTGCGCATCCGTAGCACTGATACCGCGCTCTGGGGCCTCTCCAGTCTCGGTCGACCAGGTCGACTTGGTCGACTTGGTCGGCGGCTCGACCGATTGAAGCGCCTGGCCGGGCAGGGTCTTCGTGACCTCGCTCTGGCTCTTGACCTCGCTCTGGCTGTTGGGACGCTCGGGCAGGGTCTTGCGAATCTCGGTCTGCGCAAGGGCGCCGGCCGCCGCCGCGGCAGCAGCCAGGCAGACGGCTGCCTGCAGCAAGCGCGCACCTCGCAGCCAGCCGGCCAAGCGCATGGATCCCCTCTTCCCCCCGCCTTAATCGTCCACCCTTAATCCTTTGTTTGCCAAATCGAAGGCTAGATCAAGTCGGCATCACGCCCGGATGCGGCCGGAGGTTGAAAACCAAAACTTTCTTGCCACTGAAAGCATGAGGCCCTAGAAGAAACTATCGTAAACCGCCGCACCCGTTCGGCGGCGCTCGCCATCATGTGGGCCAAGCCCGGAGCGTAAGCTCGCCGCCTGGACCACATGCAACGGTAAGGGCTCGCCCAGCACCGGAGCGTTGGTTTCTTTAGATGTGACCGAAGCGCGATTGTCTTACCCACCGGTCCCCGCCGAGCGAAAGGCCGATTGCTGTTTCGATCATGCTGACGATCTCGGCCGCGGATTGCATCCATCCGGCCAGGTTGGCGGCGTAACGGCGTGCGGATCGCCGGATATTGATTCGCGAGGTTTGCCCGAGACCCGGGCATCACTTAAGGGGCACGAGCGTCAACGCGCCCGTGCACCCGATCACACTTGGACCATGACGGCAATTCGCAAGCCCAGCATGGACATCGTCAGCGCAGCGGAGGCAGCAGTCTTGCCTCGCGGCATCGCGCTGCCGTCGACCCTGCATGAGCCCGACGGGCGGGCTTGCGGCCGCCGCGGTCCAGCAGACGCAACCATCATCGGCGCAATGCAACGAAGCGTGGCCCCACGGGGCTTCGCTCATGGCCGGCTCCGTGCCGGCCATCCAAGCGCCAAGGACCCCATCACATGGACAATAAGAACAAGATGCTCATTGACGCCACGCACCCGGAGGAAACCCGGGTCGTGGTGCTTCGCAGCGGCCGGGTAGAGGAGTTCGACTACGAATCTGCCGCACGCAAACTGCTCCGCGGCAATATCTATCTAGCAAAGGTTACGCGCGTCGAGCCGTCGCTGCAGGCCGCGTTCGTCGACTACGGTGGCAATCGCCACGGCTTCCTCGCCTTTAGTGAAATCCATCCCGACTACTATCAGATCCCGGTAGCCGACCGGCAGGCGCTGCTGGCCGAGGAGGCCGAAGCGGAGGCCGAAGCGGAAGCGGAAGCCGACGCGCGGGCCGAGGCTGCCGCCTCCGATGACGAGCCGAGCGAAGCGCCGGACGATTCACGTCACGATCACGACCACGAGCATGGCCACACGCACGCGGCCGCGCACACCACTCACGATCCCGCCGACGTGGTGCATGAGCCCGTCACCAGCGAGGCAATCGAGCTTCCGGCTCCAGCAGAGCCGGCCGAGCATGCCGCAGAAGGCTCCGCCGACGGCAACGGCGACACGCACGCCGAAGATGCGGCAACCGGCCACGTGGAAGAGATTGCTAGCGAGCCCGCCGACGCG
>DASTOW010000292.1:0-16820 GCA_035762425.1 Hyphomicrobiaceae bacterium
AGCGTGCAGGTCGCCATGGTGCGCTCCCAGGAGGAGGCGACGGCGATCATTGCCAAGGTCAAGCGCGACTATGCCGGAGCGCTGGCCTCGCGCGAGCCGGAGGTCGACTGGACGACGGTCGGCAACATGGGCCTGTTCTACCGCGTGCGGGTCGGCCCGTTTGCGAGCCAGAACGAGGGCCAGGCTGTCTGTGCAAGGCTGAAGGGTAGCGGCCTCGATTGCATGGTTGTTACCCAATAGTCGGCATTGCCGACCGGTTTCTTAGGGAAAATACTGTACAGTCGAACACTTCGCCACGCAGCGGGGCGTAGGACTGCGACCTTGCCTCGGCTCGAGCGCATGAGACAATGGCGTCCGACACATTGCGCCGTGCGCGCGACATCGAATACGCAAAGCGGGTGAGCCGTCTTGATGCATGAGCAGCAAGGCCCGACCAGCCAGACCGGCGCGGGAGGGCCGGTGGAAGGCGAGGCACACGACCTCAAGGCCGAGCTGGCGAAACTGGCGCTCGAGGCACCGCCCGAGCCGCGCCATCTCGGCTGGCGCCTGCGCAACTATTTCCTGACCGGCCTCGTGGTGGTCGGTCCGGTCACCATCACCCTCTACATCGCCTGGTACTTCATCAACATCGTCGACGCGTGGATCAAGCCCTACATCCCGCGCTTCTACAACCCCGACACCTATGTGCCTTTTCCCATCCCGGGCGTTGGGTTGATCTTTGCCATCATCGGGCTGACGCTGATCGGCGCGTTGGCCGCTAATCTGCTCGGTCGTTCGCTGATCAGTGCCGGCGAAATGATGCTGGGACGCACGCCAATCGTGCGCAACGTCTACCGCGGCCTAAAGCAGATCTTTGAGTCGGTGGTGACCGCCTCGGCGCCAGGGCAGGATTTCCAGAAGGTCGGCCTGATCGAGTTTCCCTCCAAGGGTATCTGGTCGATCGTGTTCGTGACGGGCGAGGCCACCACCGAGATCACCAGCGGCATTGGCGCGGACGATCTGATCAGCGTCTTCATGCCGACCGGCATGCTGCCGCCGACCGGCTTCGTGTGCTTCGTGCCGCGCAAGTCCGTGGTACCGGTGCGCATGAGCGTTGAGGACGCCGCCAAGATCATCATCTCGGCGGGCATGATCAACCCCGAGACGCAGGCCCGGCTGCGCGACCTGGCGCAGAAGCCGAATGGCGCGCCGCGCAGCGTCGAGGCAACCCGCGCATAACGCTGCGCGTTGTGCTGTGGCGTGGCCCAGGGTCTTGCAAAGTTTGCACGCCTGGAACACCGCGGGTGGCGTGGGTTCCAGCAGATATGCGCCAGTTGTGGCACCGCCCGCACGCCTGCCTGATCCGCCCAGACTGAGCGCGTACGATTGATCATATCTGCAGCCGACCAGATCTGCGTTGCCAAATAGCGATGCTGCCCGTGGCCGACATCGGCAAGGCGCACGCTTTCGAGGTGGCAGTGCTTGCTTCAATTGCCAAACACGTTCGCGCACGGTCGGTCGGTCGGCTGCATGATCCTGAGGCGGGATCAGGCGTGATGCACCTTGTTTGTTGCCGAACGATCAGCAGGCGGCAAGGTTCAAGGTGGCGCATCTGCTCACCGACCATGCGGCGGCGCTGCACGACCTCGGCGTCGCGCACGGTCTGCGCATCATCAAAAGTCTGAAAGGACAAGAACTACCGCCTGCGTGTTCGCGGACCTGGACGCAAACCGTAGCGACGTCGGACAGCCGATCGGTTGACGGCCGGCGGGCATGCAGGCATGCTGTGTCATGGTCGATGCAGGCGACCGACGGTCCGCGTGAAGGGTTGAACCCACCTCGAAGCTAGACTGTCTTTATGCATCTTCTTTCTTGCCCGAGAGCAGCGGACGCCGGGCCCTACGAGAAAGAAGGTGTCCGATGGCAAAGTCCCTCCCTTCGCGTCCCGACCTCGAGTGGCTGAAGAAGACCGCCAGGCAGCGGCTGGCCTGGCTGCGTGATCAGGATGCCGGTGCCAAGCTGCATCAGGCTCAGCAGGCGGTCGCCGAGGAGTACGGCTTCAAGAGCTGGCGCGCGCTCAAGGCGCACGTCGACGCGGCGAGCCTCAACGGGCAGGTCATCGCCGCCGTTACGGCCGGCAAGGCGAACGAGTTGGCGGCGCTGCTCGACCAGCATCCGGCCAAGCTGCGCATCATCGGCGGGTCGTGGAACCGGCCGCTCCTGCATCTGGCCGCCGAGGGCGGGCATCTGGCATGCATCGAGGTGCTGCTCGGGCGCGGGCTCAGCGTGCATCTGCGTGACCGCGGCGACAATGCAACCGCCCTGCACTGGGCTGCGCAGGGTGGGCATGCACCCGTCATGGAGCGGCTGCTTGCCGCCGGCGCCGACATCGACGGGCAGGGCGACCTGCACGAGGCCGGCGTGATCGGTTGGGCCACCTGCTTCAGCGACGTGCGTGCCGATGCAGCCGAGCTTCTGCTGGCGCGCGGCGCCAAGCCCACCATCTTCTCCGCCGTCGCACTCGATCGGACCGACCTGGTGCGGCACCTCGTCGAGCGTGACCGATCGCAGGTGGAAGCGAAGATGAGCCGCTTCGAGCAGCACCGCACGGTGCTGCATCTTGCCGTGCTCAAGAACCGGCCGAAGATGGTGGCGTTGCTGCTGGAACTCGGCGCTGACCCATCGGCGAGGGACGATATCGGCAGCACGCCGCTCAACCTTGTCTCCGCCATGACCGACAAATCCATTGCCGGCTTGCTGATCAAAGCAGGTGCCGATCCCAAGGAGCGGGGTGTCAGTCGGTTCCTGTCGTCGGTGCCGATCCTGAGCGTTAGAAGCGTGCCGGCCTCGATCGACTACTACGTGCACACGCTCGGCTTCGAGCAGGAATGGGACTGGGGCGACCCGCCGACCTTCGCCTGTGTCCGGCGCGACCAGGTCAGCATCTTCCTGTGCCAGGGTGCGCAGGGCGCACCCGGCACATGGATCTCGATCTTCGTGCAGAACGTCGATGCCCTGTATGAAGACTACCAGCGCCGCGGGGCCGACATCCGCCAGGCACCGACCAACTTCCCGTGGGGCGTGCGCGAGATGAACGTGCAGGACCTGGACGGGCATCGCCTGCGCCTTGGCAGCGACGCAACCGGGCCGGCAGATGAGGTGCACCTGGCCGAAGAGGCGTGAAGATATCTTGCTTGGATACGCGTGCACGGAGCATCACTTTACGTGACTTTAACGGACATGCCGGTAGAACTCGTGGGCGTCCCGGTTGGACGCTCCCAAGGTCTCGCGTCATATCTGGTAGGATCGGCGCAACGGCCGGCTCGCGATAGAATCCGGTGTCGCTTTTCTGTCGCTATGCGTCAGCCAGTTCCGCCATCCTTGCTTGCATGATAGCCGCGGCTTCGAGGCTCGCCCGAGACATGTTGAAGCTCCAATTTGTTGGGGCCAATGTCGGGCGCTTCGAGGCCGCGTGCCGCCTTTCGGCTCCGGGCCGACCTTGCCTGTTTGGTCGCCTGGAAGGGCGATACTTCGTTGGCACTTGGGCATGAGGTTTCATGGCAGATCTGCAAGCGGCACGGCTGGCCTTGCCGCCGGCTTTCTTGTAGGTTTTGGAGACTTCCCCCCATCGAGGTCGAACGCCCGGCATGTCCTTCCCGAACGGCAAGCAGACAGTCCCTCCCTTCACCCGCGAGCAGGAACTCACCGCCTACCGCGAGATGCTGCTCATCCGCCGCTTTGAGGAGAAGGCCGGCCAGCTCTACGGCATGGGCCTGATCGGTGGGTTCTGCCACCTCTACATCGGCCAGGAGGCCGTGGTGGTCGGCATGCAGATGGCGATCCGCGACGGCGACCAGGTCATCACCACCTACCGCGACCATGGCCATATGCTGGCCTGCGGCATGGATCCCAAGGGCGTGATGGCCGAGCTGACCGGCCGCCGGCACGGCTACTCGCACGGCAAGGGCGGGTCGATGCACATGTTCTCCAAGGAGAAGCACTTCTACGGGGGGCACGGCATCGTCGGTGCCAACGTTCCGCTCGGCGCAGGGCTGGCCTTTGCCAACCAGTATCGTGGCAACGGCAACCTGTGCCTCACGTATTTCGGCGACGGCGCCGCCAACCAGGGCCAGGTGTACGAGAGCTTCAACATGGCCAAGCTCTGGAAGCTGCCGGTGGTGTTCATCATCGAGAACAACAAGTACGCCATGGGCACGTCCATCGAGCGCTCGGCGGCAACCACCGATTTCTCCCAGCGCGGCCGCTCCTTCGACATCCCCGGCGAGCAGATCGACGGCATGGACGTGCGCGCGGTCAAGGACGCCGGCGACCGGGTCGTGCAATGGGTGCGCGGCGGCAATGGTCCCTACATCCTGGAAATGCTGACCTACCGCTACCGTGGCCACTCCATGTCGGACCCAGCCAAGTACCGCACCCGCGAGGAGGTGCAGAAGATGCGCGAGGACCACGACCCCATCGAGCAGGTGCGCCGGCGCCTGCTGGAGGGCAGGCACGCCAGCGAGGACGAAATGAAGGCGATTGATGGGGAGATCCGCAACATCGTCAACGGCGCGGCAGAATTCGCGCAATCGGATCCCGAGCCCGATCCGAGCGAGCTCTATACCGATGTGCTGCTACCAGCGTGAGGTAACTGCACGATGCAGGCGCCATTGCACTCCAATCTCGACGACGAGTTCGGGTCGATCACCGAGTTCTGGTCGCCGCGCGTGGTGGCGGTTGCCAACGGCCAATACGTGAAGCTGGCGAAGGCAAAGGGCGAGTTTGTCTGGCATGCACACGCCGATGAGGATGAGTTCTTTCTCGTGCGCAAAGGCACCTTCTGCATCCGCTATCGCGACCGGCCCGACGTGGTTTTGCGCGAGGGCGATTTTCATGTCGTTCCCAAAGGCGTCGAGCATAGTCCCACGGCGCCCGAGGAAGCCTGGATCGTGCTCGTGGAACCTGCAGCCACCAAGCATACGGGAGACACGGTCACGGACCTGACCAAATCAATAGAGTCGCAAACGGCGCATTTGCGCTGACAGGGCGGCCCACAGGCCGAAACACCAAGGACCAGATCAAAGCAATGCCGACCGAGATCCTGATGCCTGCGCTCTCTCCGACCATGGAGGAGGGCAAACTCGCCAAGTGGCTGATCAGCGAGGGCCAGGCCGTCAAGCCGGGTGACATCATCGCCGAGATCGAGACCGACAAAGCCACCATGGAGGTGGAAGCGGTCGATGAAGGCAAAGTGTCGAAGCTGCTCGTTCCCGCGGGTACCGAGGGCGTCAAGGTCAATACCCCGATCGCCGTGCTGGACGGTGATGCCAGCGCCAAGCCGATCCCTGCGTCGCGGCCTGTGGCGGAAGGGGCGCGCCAGGCCGATGGCCGCGCCGCCTATGTGGAAGTGAAACCCGCCCCGGCTGCGGCGAGGGCTGTGCGCGAGCCCGAGATCGCGCCCGGCACCGAGATGACGGTGCAGACCATGCGCGAAGCCCTGCGCGATGCCATGGCCGAGGAAATGCGCCGCGACCCGGACGTGTTCCTGATGGGCGAGGAAGTGGCGCAGTATCAAGGCGCCTACAAGATCAGCCAGGGGCTGCTCGAGGAGTTCGGGCCCAAACGGGTGATCGACACGCCGATCACCGAGCAGGGTTTTGCCGGCATCGGCGTCGGCGCGGCCATGGCCGGGCTGAAGCCGATCGTCGAGTTCATGACCTGGAACTTCGCCATGCAGGCGATCGACCAGATCATCAATTCTGCCGCCAAGACGCTGTATATGTCCGGTGGCCAGCTCGGCTGCCCGATTGTGTTCCGCGGACCCAACGGCGCCGCGGCCCGCGTTGCCGCCCAGCATAGCCAGTGCTTCTCGTCATGGTATGCGCACGTGCCCGGCATGAAGGTGGTGGCGCCCTCTAACGCCGCCGACGCCAAGGGCCTGCTGAAGGCCGCCATCCGCGACCCCAACCCCGTGCTGGTGCTGGAGAACGAGATCCTCTACGGCAGCTCGGCAGAAGTGCCAAAGGGCGAGTGGATCGTGCCGATTGGCAAGGCGCGGATTGCCCGTCCCGGCAGCCACGTGACGATCGTTTCCTTCGCGCGCGGCATGGTCTATGCGCTGGCGGCGGCCGAGGAGCTGGCCAAGGACGGCATCGAAGCCGAGGTGATCGACCTCAGGTCGCTGCGCCCGCTCGATCTGCCGACCGTCCTGGCGTCCGTGCAGAAGACCAATCGCCTGGTGACGGTGGAGGAAGCCTGGCCGGTATGTTCGGTCGGCTCCGAGATTTGCGCGCAGGTGGCAATCCAGGCCTTCGACCACCTCGATGCGCCGCCCGCCAAAGTGTCCGGCGCCGACGTGCCGATGCCGTATGCGGCCAACCTCGAGCGGCTCGCGCTGCCGTCGGTCGAGCAGGTGATCGAGGCGGTGAAGAGCGTGACGTACGCGTGATGCGATGAGCGGCACGACGTTCCACGGCCGATGCCACTGCGGTGCCATCCGCGGTACGCTCGCCGCGACGAAGCCAGCTGCGGCGCTGCAGGTGCGGGCATGTCAGTGCGGCTTCTGCACGCGGCATGGGGCAATGACAGTGTCCGATCCGGCGGGGCGTGCCATCTTCGAAATCGAGCAGCCGGCGCTGACGCGCTATCAGTTTGGCACGCGCTCAGGCACCAGCCTGTTGTGCGCGCGCTGCGGCATGTATGCCGGCGCCATTCTTGAGGACGGCGGCAAGATGTGGTCGATCCTCAACGTGCGCGGGCTTGCCGTGCCCCAACTCAAGGACCGCACGGCTGAGCCGGTGGTCTACGAGGGCGAAACGCCGGAGGCACGCATCGCCCGCCGCAAAGCCAAGTGGACGCCGACCGAGATCAGATACGTCTAGACCGAGAAACGCCATGCCGACCGAGATCCTGATGCCCGCGCTGTCGCCCACCATGGAGGAGGGCAAGCTCGCCAAGTGGCTTATCAAGGAGGGCCAGCAGGTCAAAGCTGGCGACATCATCGCCGAGATCGAGACCGACAAGGCCACCATGGAGGTGGAGGCGGTCGACGAGGGCAAGGTGGGCCGCCTGCTGGTGGAGGCCGGCACCGAGGGCGTCAAGGTCAACACGCCGATCGCCACCCTGCTGGCCGAGGGCGAAAGCGAAGGTGCCGCTGCAAAGGCGAAGGCGCCGACGCCGCAAGCTGCAACACCACGCAGCGAGGCGCCCAAAGCGGCTGCCGCCGGCGCATCCGCATCGTCCTCGGCGTCGAAGCCGACGACGACAACCGCGCCAGGCGCGGCCATGGCCGCTGCAGCATCGAAGTCCACGCACGAGCGCATCTTCGCATCGCCGCTGGCGCGCCGGCTGGCCAAGGCTGCCGGCATCGAGATTGGCGCCCTGGCGGGCTCGGGTCCGCACGGGCGCATCGTGAAGCGCGACGTGGAGAGCGCGCTCGCCAACGGTCATGCCGCTGCCAAGGCCGGCACGCAGGTGGCGCCGAGAGGCAGCACGGCACCCGCCGCGGCGACCGCGTCCGCGTTGCAGGGCATGTCGGACGACAAGATCCTGGCGCTGTACGACAAGAACTCCTACGAGGTCGTGCCGCACGACGGCATGCGCAAGGTGATTGCTCAGCGCCTGACGCTGTCGAAACAGACCGTTCCGCACTTCTATCTGACGGTCGAGTGCCGCCTTGATGAGCTGCTGCGGGCGCGCGAGCGCATGAACCAGACCTCGCCGAAGGGCGGCCCGCGTGCATTCAAGCTGTCGGTGAACGACTTCGTCATCAAGGCCATGGGGCTGGCGCTTCAGCAGGTTCCCACCGCCAACGTCACGTGGACGGAAGCCGGCACGCTGCGCCACAAGTATTCCGACGTCGGCGTCGCCGTGGCCGTCGAGGGCGGACTGTTCACGCCCGTCATCCGCCACGCCGAGCTGAAGTCGCTTTCCGAGATCTCCAACGAGATGAAGGATCTGGCTGAACGCGCGCGCAAGCGCCGCTTGGCGCCGCACGAGTACCAGGGTGGTACCACCTCGATCTCCAACCTCGGCATGTACGGGATCAAGAGCTTTGATGCCGTGATCAATCCTCCGCATGCGACTATTCTGGCCATCGGCGCCGGCGAGAAGCGGCCGGTCGTGGTGGGCGACAAGGTCGAGGTAGCTACCATCGTCTCCTGCACGCTGTCCTGCGATCACCGGGTGGTGGACGGCGCGGTAGGCGCGGAATTACTTAATGCCTTCAAAATGCTAATGGAGGACCCGGTGCGGATGCTGGTGTAACGGGGGTGGCGCCTGTGGCCCTTAAGCTTCGCCGGCTTCCTATCCACAGAAATCCCGTATTCGTGAGCCAGAAGCAGGTTCGGCTGCCCTTTACCTGCCGCTTGCAGGTCTCAACAATCCGCCATAAGAATCAGTGAAGAATCACAAGATGTAAGCGCATCTCGGACCTAACAAACTCAGTCATCTGCCAAATCACACACTCGGGGGTACTGCTCATGGCAATCGCGTTCCGTGCCGCTTCGGTGGCACTGCTGCTCTCCGGCGCTCTGCTCGCTGGATGTGCTGGCGACGGTAGCGAGGGCGGCTTTTTCACGACGGGGGCCCTCGGCGACAATTCCGCGACTGCGGAGGCGAAGGTCGATCCGGCCTGCGTCGCCCTGACGTCGCGGATCGAGGGCCTGCGCAAGGAAGGCATCGCCGAGAAGATTGAGAAGGCATCGGCGAAGAAATACAAGATGACCCAGGCCGATCTCGCCAAGGCCGATCAGCTCACCAAGGCGAACGCCGAATTCCAGGCGCGTTGCTCGCTGGTGTCGTCGAAGCCGACCACCGCACAAGTCAATTCGAGCACCCCCAAGGCGGGCTCGGGCGGGCCGGCGGGCAAAGCCTACAGTGGCACGAACTACTAGGCACCGCCGACGGCGGGACGGCGGCCCAGCGCCTGCGTGGGCCCAGGCAGCCGGCGGCTCGCGGCCGACGGCTTGACCTGGTGGGCCACCATGTAATCCACAAGCGACAGCGGCCACATCGGACCTGGCCCGATTGGCAGCGCGCTTTGCTTGCTGCAAAGTTGTCACACTGCCGCCGTAGACGGTTGAAAACATTGCAGGGCTATGGTTCGTAACGATCCAGCATTGGGTGGTGGGATGCAGGAGCGGTTCGTGGCGATCACGATCTCCAGGTCTTGGAAACTTCTGGTGGTGATGGCTGCGGCAGCCTCCCTGTCCGCCTGTGCGTCCGACGACTGGGGCGGCGGCGATCCAGGTGCCAGGCCGCTCGCCGCAGGACAGACCTGTGGCACAATCCGCCAGGAACTGGACCGGCTCGACGCGCGCGGCACACAGGGCAAGGTCGAGGCGGCAAGCCAGGGCAAGAAGCTGCCCCCTGCGCAGATGGCCGATGTCAACCGCTACAACGAGCTACTGAACCAGTATCTCGGCGCGCGCTGCCACGTACCGCCGTCCTGATGCGCTAGACGGCCCTTGCCGCGCTGCACGCAAAATGGCTTGAACAGCAGGGCCCTGGCGCTTACGTCGGGGCCTTAGTGCATTTGCACGCCCCTCAATCGAGAGTTCCCGCCATGGCCGAGCAATCCTTCGACGTCATCATCATCGGCTCGGGGCCGGGAGGCTACGTCACGGCGATCCGGGCCGCACAGCTCGGCTTCAAGACGGCCATCGTCGAGCGCGCCTACCTTGGCGGCATCTGCCTGAACTGGGGCTGCATCCCCACCAAGGCCCTGCTGCGCTCGGCAGAAGTGTTCCACATGCTGCAGCACGCCAAGGACTACGGGTTGGCGGCTGAAAGAGTGACCTACGATCCCAAGGCGGTGGTGGAGCGGTCGCGCAAGGTGGCTGGCCGGCTCAATGCCGGCGTCACTTTCCTGATGAAGAAGAACAAGATCAGCGTCATTTGGGGCGACGCAAGGCTGGAGGCGGGCGGCAAGGTGAGCGTTGCAGCGTCCAAGAGCGAGGCGCCAAAAGGCGCACTCGGGGCCGGCACCTACCAGGCCAAGCACATCATCATCGCCACGGGTGCGCGGCCGCGCGCGTTGCCCGGCATCGAACCCGACCAAAAGCTGGTGTGGACCTATTTCGAGGCCATGGTACCGGCGGCAATCCCGAAATCGCTGCTGGTGATCGGCTCGGGCGCGATCGGCATCGAGTTCGCCTCCTTCTACCGCGCGCTCGGCGCCGAGGTGACGGTGGTCGAGGTCCTGGCGCAGATCCTGCCCGTCGAGGACGCCGAGATTGCCGCCTTTGCGCGCAAGCAGTTCGAGAAGCAGGGCATGAAGATCATGACCGGCGCCAAGGTCACTAAGCTCGACAAGAAGGCCGACAGCGTCACGGCCACCATCGACGACGGCAAGGGCGGCACGCAGGCGCTCAGCGTCGAGCGGGTGATTTCGGCGGTCGGCGTGGTCGGGAACGTCGAGAACCTGGGCCTGGAGAAGCTCGGCGTGAAGGTCGACAAGGGCACCATTGTCGCGGACGGCGTCGGCAAGACCAACGTGCCCGGCGTCTACGCTATCGGCGACGTTGCCGGACCGCCGATGCTGGCGCACAAGGCCGAGCACGAGGGTGTGGTGTGCATCGAGGCCATCAAGGGGCTGCATCCGCATCCCATCGACAAGCTGAGGGTTCCGGGCTGCACATATTGCCAACCGCAGATCGCCAGCGTCGGCCTGACCGAGCAGAGGGCCAAGGAGCTGGGGCGCCAGATCAAGGTCGGCCGCTTCCCGTTCGTCGGCAACGGCAAGGCTATCGCGCTGGGCGAGGACCAGGGCCTGGTGAAGACCATCTTCGACGCCAAGACCGGCCAGCTGCTGGGCGCGCACATGGTTGGCGCCGAGGTGACCGAGCTGATCCAGGGTTTCGTCATCGCCATGCAACTGGAGACCACCGAGGAAGACCTGATGCACACGGTCTTCCCGCATCCGACGCTGTCGGAGATGATGCACGAGAGCGTGCTCGATGCCTTCGGCCGTGTGATCCACGTGTGATCGGCGCGGGCGGCGGCCGAGCACTGTGTCATCGGCGCAGCGTCGCGCTACGCTGGGCGCGTCATCACGCATGATTTGTGCAGGTCGGGCGTGATGGCATCGAGGCCGGCGTGCGAGGGCTCAAGGCCGACGTCGACGCTCGTGCATGCAACCATCGGCCCTCGACGCAGGCCGGCGAGTCAGCGACACTCTGATTCGCCGGGTCGGCAGGCTGTAGGCAACTTTTGCCTGTGGGTAAGCTGGCGCCGGGAAAGGGGAGTGCCAATGAATATGAACACGCAGCAGCTCATCGTCACCGCCATTGTGGGTATCGTCGCGGGTTGGCTGGCGAGCATTTTCGTCGGGGGACCGAGCAGCCTGATCGGCTACCTGATCACCGGCTTGATCGGCGCATTCGTCGGCAACTTCGTGCTCGGCGCCATCGGCTGGAAGCCGAATGTAGGCAACGACCTGGCAGACTCGATCATCACCTCGGCGATCGGTGCCATCATCGTCGTGATCCTCGCCAAGCTGATCATCCTGTCCTGACGACGGTCATCCCGGAACTCGCGCAGCGGATATCCGCAACACATGCGATGTGAGGCTCGGTGATCCCGGCTCTGAGCTGCGCTCAGGCCGGGACAACCGCCAATGGTCGCCAAGCCGAGATCCGCGGCGGAGTGCCTCTGCGCGCAGTTGGGCGGACGGATACTCGGGGCTACAGCTTGGCGGCGAAGCACGTCTTGGGCATCACGCTGCGCTGGCCGATCCCAAGCGCAGACGTGACTTGGGTGCCGCCTCGGGCATGACGTTGGCTGGCCATCAGGCCGCGTGAAAGAGGCGGACGGCTTCGTCGCACTCGAAAAGATAGAGCAGCACGCGCAGCGCCTGGCCACGCGGGGTGGCGAGCTGCGGGTCCTGGCCGAGGATGAGGCGGGCGTCGTCCCGGGCGGCGGTGAGCAGCTCGGCGAAGCCCGGCACCTCGGCGATGCGGTACTCGGGCATGCCGCTCTGACGCGCGCCCAGCACCTCGCCGCCGCCGCGCAATTCCAAATCCTTCTCGGCGATCTTGAAGCCGTCGTCGCTGACTTCCATCATTTCGAGGCGCTGGCGGGCGGTCTCGCCGAGCGCAGCCTTGTACAACAGCATGCAAAAGCTCTCGCGCGAGCCGCGGCCGACGCGGCCCCTCAGCTGATGCAACTGGGCAAGGCCGAAGCGCTCGGCATGCTCGATCACCATGATATTGGCGTTAGGCACGTCGACACCGACCTCGATGACGGTGGTCGCGACCAGGATCTTGAGCTGATTGGCGGCAAAGGCGGCCATGGTGGCGTCCTTCGCCTTGTCGGACATAGCGCCGTGCAGCAGGCCGACGTTGCTATCGCCGAACAGCTGGGCCAGATGCGCGTGCCGTTCCTCGGCGGCCGCCAGCTCCGATTTTTCAGAGCTTTCGATCAGTGGGCACACCCAGTAGACCTGGGCGCCCTCGGCGAGCTGCGCGCGAAGACGGGCGATCAGGCGCTCGATCGAGTCGACCGGGATCTTGCGCGTGACGATCGGCTTGCGGCCGGCCGGCTTCTCGGTGAGGCGCGACACGTCGAGATCGCCGTAGTGGGTCATGAGCAGCGTGCGCGGGATGGGCGTGGCGGTCATGACCAGCACGTTGGCCCCGCCGCTGCCCCCTTTCGTCTGCAGGGCGAGGCGCTGGTGCACGCCGAAGCGATGCTGCTCGTCGATGACGGCGAAGGCGAGATCGCGGAAGGCGACGTCCTGCTGGAACAGGGCGTGTGTGCCGATCAGGATGTCGATCTCGCCGGCGGCAAGGCGTTCGAGCAGCTCGGCACGCGGGCGGCCCTTCTCGCGACCGGTGAGCAGGCCAAGGCGCAGGCCGGCGGCGTCGGCGAGCCTGGCCATGGTGTCGGCATGCTGGCGAGCCAGAACCTCGGTCGGTGCCATCAGAGCAGCCTGCGCACCACCTTCGACGGCAACGGCCATGGACATCAGGGCCACCACGGTCTTGCCGGAGCCGACGTCACCCTGCAGCAGGCGCAGCATGCGATGCGGGGCGGCCATGTCCTCGGCGATTTCCTTGAGCGCCTGGCGCTGCGAATTGGTCAGCGCAAAGGGCAGGGCATCGGCGATTAGCGCGCGGATGCGGCCGTCACCGGTGATGGGGCGGCCGCGCTGGTTCTTGTAGCTCTGGCGTACCAGCGCGAGGGCCAGCTGGCCGGCGAGCAGCTCGTCATAGGCAAGCCGCATCCAGGGGGCAGAAGCGGGAGAGACGTCGGCGGCATCCTGCGGGCGGTGCAGGCTATTGAGCGCGGTGCGAAAGTCCGGCCAGACCTGCTGCCTGAGCCAGGTCGGGTCTTGCCACTCGGGCAAGGCGGGGATGCGCTCCAACGCCTGGCGCACGGCCTTCAGCAGCACCTTGCCGGACAGGCCCGCGGTCAGCGGATAGACCGGCTCCAGCAATGGCAGCTCGGCGCGGGCCTCGGGCGCCACGATGTAGTCGGGATGCGCCATCTGCTTGACGTCGTTGTAGGCCTCGATGCGCCCGCTGATGCAGCGCATCGCTCCAAGCGGCAGCTGGCGCTCGATGAACTTGCGCTCGGCGTGGAAGAACACGAGGTCGATGCGGCCGGTATCGTCCTCGCAGGTGACCTTGTAGGGAGCCTTGGTATTGCCGCGCGGAGCCGGCTTGTGCTTGAGGACACGCACCTCCAGTGTGGCGATGGTGCCGGGTACAGCGGCGCCAACCGTCGGGGTGGCGCGGCGGTCGATGACCCCGGTCGGCGCATGCCACAGCAGGTCGACCACGCGCGGCTCGGTTACGCCTGTTGGCATCCTTAGCGCCTTGCGCAGCAGGATCTCCATGCGTGGGCCGATGCCGGTCAGGCTCTTGGCCGATGCAAACAGCGGTATGAGCTCGAGGGGGCGCATCAGGCTAAGTTGGGGCTCCTGCGGCGATGGCGCTCGCGCGCACGAAACGCGCTTTGCGAACGGCGTTTATCGGCCTATATGACGGCCGTAAGCCGGCGAAGGTGGCGGCGGCAACTCGACCCGTCAAGCGCCAGGGGCCGGATATCAAAGCCGAAGTTTCATGACCGACGACGCCGAAACGCGCCGCCGGCGCGCCGCCTATCGTGCGACGCACCGGGGGACCAAGGAAATGGACTGGGTTATCGGCCACTTTGCCGAGCAGGCGCTAGCGGGTATGGCCGGTGCGCGGCTGGCGGCGTTCGAGGCATTGCTGGGGCTGCCCGATCCAGTGCTGCACGAGATGGTGATGGACGGCGTGCCTGTGGCAGATGCGAGCATCGCCGCGCTGATCGCCGAGATCCGCGCGTTTCATGGGCTGGGGAGTGGGGCGTAAATCGCCCCGTCAGGTTCTGGGTCCCGCGTCGTCGCCACGCGACGCCCGGATGACAGGTAGAGAATGAACGATAGGCACGCACCGCACACCAAGACTGAGCCCACGCGCGAGATCCTCACGGGGGTGCCGGATGGGCTCGGGCCGCTGGCGCTGGCGCAGCTCATCGCGGAAGCGCAAAGCGCGGGCGGTGCAGCGCCGCTGCTGTTGCACGTGGCCCGCGACGACCGGCGGCTGGAGGCGCTGGCGGAAGGGCTGAAGTTCTTCGCCCCGCAGGTGCGGGTGATCGCCTTCCCGGCCTGGGACACGGTGCCCTACGACCGCATCGGACCGAATGCGCAGATCGTGGCAACGCGCATCGCCGCGCTGGCGCGTCTGGTTGCGGGCGCCGGCACCAACCCGAGCGTGGTGCTGACCACCGTCAACGCCATCCTGCAGCGTCTGCCGCCGCGCGAGTTCCTGCGCAAGTCGCTGAAGACCATCGCCGCCGGCCAACGCTTCGACATGAACCGTCTGTTGCAGCGGCTGAACCTGGCCGGCTTCCAGCGCGCCGGCACCGTGATGGAGCCGGGCGAGTATGCGGTGCGCGGCGGCATTGTCGATCTATTCCCGCCCGGCCGCATCACGCCCGTGCGCCTCGATTTCTTCGGCGACACGCTGGAGCAGATGAAGGCGTTCGATCCCGATACGCAGCGCACCTCGCGCGTCGTGCAGAAGCTGACCCTGATGCCGATCAGCGAGGCGGCCTTCGGGTCGGATGCGGAGAAGCGTTTCCGGCGCGGCTATGTCGAGATGTTCGGCGCGGTGACGACCGAAGATCCGCTGTACGAGGCCATCAGCGCCGGACAGCGCTATCCGGGGCTCGAACACTGGCTGCCGCTGTTTCATGAGCACCTGGAGACCCTGTTCGACTATCTGCCGAACGCGGCTATCAGCTTCGATCATCTGGCCGACGAAGCGGTGAACGAGCGTCTCGACCTGATCCGCGAGCACTACGATGCGCGTGTCAAAGGCCTGGAGACGCTCACCTTCGGCGCGCCGCCTTACAAACCGGTGCCGGCGGCGAGCATGTTCCTTGGCAACGAGGAGTGGGCGAAGCTGCTCAACGAGCGAACTGTGCGGCGCATGACGGCCTTCGAGCAGGCGCCGGATGCCTCGCGTGGTGTGGTGCGCTCGTTCCAGGGCAGGGTCGGGCGCAACTTTGCTGCCGAGCGCGCCGCTGCCGACCGTAACGTGTTTGATGCCACGACCGATCATGTGCGCAATCTCGAGCGCCAGGGACGGCGCGTGGTGATCGCCGCCTTCACGGCCGGTGCACGCGAGCGGCTGGCGACGCTGCTGGCTGAGCACAAGCTTGCCGACGCACGCAAGATCGACAGCTATGCCGAGGTGCTGGCGTTGCCGGCCGGCCAGACCGCGCTCGCCGTGCTCGGGCTCGAGCAAGGCTTCGAGGCGCCGGGCATCGCCGTGATTGCCGAACAGGATGTACTGGGCGATCGACTGGTGCGGCCCAGACGCAAGGCACGCCGCGCCGCCGACGTCATCACCGAGGCGACTAGCCTCAACGTCGGCGACTTCGTGGTGCATGCCGATCACGGCATCGGTCGCTTCGATGGGCTCACCACCATCACGGCACTCGGCGCACCCCACGACTGCCTGGAGATCGGCTACGCCGGCGGCGATAAACTCTATCTGCCGGTCGAGAACATCGAGCTGCTGACGCGCTACGGCTCGGCCGAGTCCGGCAGCCAACTCGACCGTCTCGGCGGGGCCGGCTGGCAGACGCGCAAGGCCCGTCTCAAGCAGCGCCTGCGCGAAATCGCCTCCGAACTGATCAAGATCGCGGCCCTGCGCCAGCTCAAGCAGGCCCCGAGCATGGCGCCGCCGCACGGCGCCTACGAGGAGTTCGTGGCCCGCTTTCCCTATGAGGAGACGGATGACCAGGCGGCCAGCATCCAAACGGTGTTGGACGATCTCGGCTCGGGCAAACCGATGGATCGACTGGTGTGCGGCGACGTCGGGTTCGGCAAGACAGAGGTGGCGCTGCGCGCCGCCTTCATCGCCGCGCTGGCCGGCTTCCAGGTGGCGGTGGTGGTGCCGACCACGCTGCTGGCGCGGCAGCACTTCGCCACATTCTCGCAACGCTTCAAGGGGCTGCCGATCCGAGTGGCGCAGGCCTCGCGCCTCGTCAGCGCCAAGGACCTGAGCGCCGTCAAGGCCGGCATCCGCGATGGCACCATCGACATCGTGGTCGGCACGCACGCGCTGCTCGGCAAGTCGATCGCCTTTCAGCGGCTCGGCCTGCTGATCGTGGATGAGGAGCAGCACTTCGGCGTCGCGCACAAGGAGCGCCTCAAGCAGCTGCGCGAGGACGTGCATGTGCTGACGCTGACGGCCACGCCTATTCCGCGCACACTGCAGTTGGCGCTGTCGGGCGTGCGCGAGCTGTCGCTGATCACCACGCCGCCGGTCGACCGGCTGGCGGTGCGCACCTACATCTCGCCG
>DASTOW010000293.1:0-2954 GCA_035762425.1 Hyphomicrobiaceae bacterium
GCCGACAAGCTGTCGGCGGACTTCGGTGCATCTGCTGCGGCGCGAACGCCAGCTGGCAACTAAGGGCGGGTTGCCGAGCCTTTTTGACTTGGATGGAAGCCGCCTGGCCATCCTCCATCCCTGCCCTGCGCTCATCAATGGGCAACTGGGTCCGGCACAGCCGTGCTTCGTCAAGACATGCGGCCGTGTACGCAAGTGCTGAGCGCGATGCCACGTCCCACGTCGTCGAAGAGCTGCCGATTGTGACGGGGCGCGGAGCGCGCGCCTCCTTGACTTGGGCCGCGAAGGCCGTAAAACTTAACCGTACGGTTTAGTATTCGGCGCCTTAGCTTGGGTGCGATGCATGCTCATGCCGGGTGGCAGGACAGTGGACCATCTCGCTGTGGCCCAGCGTTAGGCCCCGTCAAGGAAGGACAGCGAGGCATGATCACCGTCTTCGGCGAAGGCAGAGGCTTCCGGGTCGTCTGGCCGCTGGAGGAGATGCGGCTCGCGTATCGGCTGCGGCCGGTGGATCTGCTGGCCGGCGTCGAGAACGCAGGCGTCAGCCTCGGCGCGGCAGAGCAGGCCTATGTGGCCCGCACCAGCGGACGTGGAGCCTACCAGCGGGCCATGCAGACATGTCACGACACAAGGGCATGGGCCGCCGAGGCGTCGGGCGCATGACCGCTGCCGGCACGCATTGGCCATCGAGAAGGACGTTGGCACCAGTTTCGCTTGCGGCAAGCAGCGGACCTGAGCCTTCAGTCGGCCACCACAGCGCTACTGTGGCCACATCGACGCGGGGACGCTTGAGAACATCAATTGCAGCGCCATGCAGCTTCAAGCAAGGAGACAAGCAATGAACACGCCCGCGACACTGTGGACCGGTCGCGTCCTGACGGGGCTATTCGCACTGTTCATGCTGGGGGCCTCAATCGCGCCGAAGCTGCTCCGGCTGCCGATAGCCGAAGCAACCATGGCCCAGCTCGGCTGGCCTGCCGGGTATGCGTTCATGATCGGGCTGATCGAGCTGACCTGCCTGGTGCTCTACCTTATTCCGCGCACCAGCGTACTCGGCGCAGTGCTGATGATGGCGCTGCTCGGTGGCGCGATGGCCACCCAGATTCGCGCCGGCAGCCCACTCTTCAGCCACATTCTGTTCAGCGTCTATCTGGGACTTTTCATGTGGGGCGGATTGTGGCTTCGCGATGCACGCGTCAGAGGTCTGTTTCCCATCGCGCGAACGGCCGCAAATGACGAGCGCTCGGTCGATGCCATAGCGGCATGACGACCTGGCCATGCAGTAAGCTCGGCAACTGACGCGGTTGCGCAGCACGGACGTGGTCGGTGCTGGCATTAGAGTAGGCATCAGCCGCCCAGCAGCTTGCCGAACATGCTGGCGCCGTTGGCCCAGAGTACGAGCAGCACGCCCATCAGCGAGCCGCCCGCAATCACGCCGGATGCCACCGGAAACGTGAACTCCTGGGCAGCGTCCGGCTTGTGCCGCTGCAGCATCAGTGCGGCGAGGGCGCCCAGGAAGAACAACAACCCGTAGTACCAGTGGAACACCCAGGCCAGACCGAAGGCTGCGGCAGAGGGCAGGTAGGCCTGGCGTTTGGGCAGCAGCACCGGTGCCAATGTGAGCAGTATGCCGACCAGGCCGCCGGCAAGGATCAGCCACAGCTTGAGAGGCTCGAGTGCGGACAGGCCCTGGCCGAGCGCGATGGCGACGGCAGACCAGGTCTGGGCGGCAGGGGCCGGAAACTGGTCGGTACCCAGCACCTGCGCGTTTGGCACCAGGGCAGCGAACGTGAGCACGGTGACCACCGTTCCCACGAAGATGCCCGCGAACTGGGCGATGAACTGCTTGCGAGGATGGGCGCCGAGCAGGTAGCCGCTTTTCAGGTCGCCGAGCAGATCGGCGGCCGAGGTGGCCGCGCCGGCCGTGATGTTGGCGCTCATCAGGTTCACGTTGACGTTGCCCGGGCTCAGCGCGCCGAAGGTAAGCTGCGTGACCTTGCCCATGGCGCCGACCGGCGTGGTGTCGGTCTCGCCGGTCACGCGGCAGGCCACCAGCGCCAGCAGGAAGGAGAGCGCAACCGCGATGGCGCTCTGCCAGACCGGCATGCCGAAGCTGACGTGCCCGAGCCAGGCCAGCGCGATGAGCGAGACGATCTGGCCGGCGGCAAACCAGCTCATCGGCGCCTCGATGGCCTGCATGCGGGTGGGCTCGCGCGCGCTCGACGAGCCCAGGGAGAACATCTCTCCGAGATCGCGGAATGCGCTGAGCGCGGTGCGACAGCCGAGCGCAAAGCTCAGCAGTCCCGACGTCACCATGCAGGACGCCCCGAACCAGAGCGTCCATTGCACGAGGGCTGCGAAGCCGGACCCGGTGACGAGGCCGTTGGCCTGCAGGATCGGCACCACCACCGCCCAGCACAGCGTGCCGGATGCCAGCATGGTGGCGCACACCCGCATGCCGGTGATGGCGCCGGCCGCTACGAAGATGAAGTCCCACGAAAAGTGCACGGTGCGGCCGGCCCAGGCCTCGTAGTGACTGCCGAGCAGCCATTTCTGCAGGTCGTTGAGCAATGCGCCGCTGGAGAAGCGCTCGAGGCTGGCGCTGATGGTCGACAGGCCCTCGGCCCAGAACTTGTCGAGCGCGGCGATCAGTCCGGCGAGGCCGAGCGCCTTGGCAGCGCGCATGCCCTGCGAGGACTTGTTATGCAGCGCGCGCAGCGTCTCGGCGGCGGCGACGCCGGAGGGAAAGCGCAGCTGCTCGATGTTGATCATCTGCCGCTTCATGGGGATGGCCATGGTCACCCCCAGCACCGAGAGCAGGAAGACCCAGCCGAGCATGAGGGGCAGCGGCATGGTCGTCTGGTGAATGAGCATCCAGGCGGCGAAGGCCGAGATCAGCGTGCCGCCGGTGGAGTACCCGGCCGAGCTGGCCGTCGATTGCATGCAGTTGTTCT
>DASTOW010000294.1:0-30119 GCA_035762425.1 Hyphomicrobiaceae bacterium
GGCGCCGCGCCGGATCGAGGGCGCGGGAGACCGTCGAGGCATGCACGCGCGCGCGCTCGGCCACGCAGTGCAGGGTACTACTCTGGTCGGCCATCGGTGTGGCCTTGCGGCTCATGCCTGATCCTGGGTTGGCAATCAGCACTCTGCATCGGCGCGATGTCGCGCCCACGAACCCGGCGCAACGCCAAACCGGCTGCCTATGCGCAGGCCATCGATTGACGCGTCTGCCGATCCTGATACAACATTCCATGCAAACGATTGCATAGACGATCGCATAATGTGCCGGCCGCAACAAGTCGCGTCTGGAGGCCGCATGATTATTGAACGCCAGGAGGACGTTACCGGGGCCGTGCTGGCGGCCATGGCGGGTGCCAGCAACCCTCGCCTTGAAGAAATAATGGCGAGCCTCGTGCGCCACCTACACGCGTTTGCCCGCGAGGTGCATCTCACCGAGCCGGAATGGGAGACGGCGGTCGCGTTCGTCGTCGGCCTCGGGCAACGCACCAACGATACGCACAACGAAGTGGTGCTGTGCTCCGATGCGGTCGGTTTCTCGACGCTCGTGTGCCTTCTCAACAACGGCAACGCCGGCAATACCGAAACAGCGGCCGCGCTGCTGGGGCCCTTCTGGCGCGCCAACTCGCCGCGCACCGCCGACGGAGGATCGATCGTGCGCTCGCCGACGCCGGGGCCAGCGCTGTTTGCCAATTGCCAGGTCCGCGACGCATCAGGACGCGCGCTGGCCGGGGTCGAGGTCGATGTCTGGCAGTCCTCCCCGGTCGGCCTGTATGAGAACCAGGATGGCACGCAGGCCGACATGAACCTGCGTGGAAAATTCACCACCGACGCCGAGGGTCGCTTCAGCTTCCGGTCCGTCAAGCCGGGCAGCTATCCGGTGCCTATGGATGGACCGGTAGGCCAGATGTTGCGCGCCCAGTCGCGCCACCCATACCGACCGGCGCACGTGCATTTCCTGCTCGCCAAGCCAGACTACAAGACGCTCATCACCCAGGTGTTCGTCGACGACGACAAATTCCTTGAGAGCGACGTGGTGTTTGGGGTCACGCGCCGGCTGGTCGGCGACTTCCGCAAGCATACGCACACGGCGCCGACGGCCGACGTCGGCGGCGAGTGGTACTCTCTGGACTACACGTTTGTCATGGAGCCTGGCCAATCGGTGCTGCCCACACCTCCCATCAAGTGAGGATCGACATGGCCGGGCAGAACCCGCTGGCGGGCAAGGTGGCGGTCGTCGTGGGTGGGTCGGGCGGCATCGGCGCGGCGACCGCGCGCCTGCTCGCGCAAGAGGGCGCACAGGTCGTGGTCACATATCGCTCGGATGCGAGCGGGGCGGCAAAGCTGGTCCAGTCGCTGGCCGGCTCGGGCCATCGCGCCGAGCCGGTCCTGGTCGAGGATACGGCCACCATCACCGCTCTCGCCAGCCTGGTGGCAGAGGTCTATGGGCGAGCAGACATTGTCGTGAACACGGCGGGCTTCACCAAGCCTGTACCGAGCAATGATCTCGATGCCCTCGACGATGCCCTGATCGATCGTCTGTTCCAGGTCAACTGGCGTGGCCAGTTCGCCATCGTCCGCGCATTCCGTTTGCTGTTGGAAAGGTCCGGCGACGGTCTGGTGGTCAACGTATCTTCGATCGCGGCCCTGAGCGGCATCGGCTCCAACATCGCCTACGCGGCGGTGAAAGCAGGCATCGACACCATGACCAAGTCGCTGGCGCGTGTCCTGGCACCCAAGGTTCGCGTCATGTCGGTGTCTCCCGGTATCGTCGCCACCGACTTCGTGCCCGGTCGAGACGCGGCCGCGCTCGCCAACATCGCACCTACCATTCCGGCCGGGCGTGTTGCGACTGCCGACGACGTGGCGCGTGCGATTGCCGCCTGCGCCACGCATCTGACGTACAGCACCGGCTCGCTCGTCATCGTCGACGGCGGCCGCGCCCTGTGAGCGGACGACCATGAGCAACAGCTCGCGGCGCAGTACCAAGGCCGGTGCCAGAGAGGTGATCGCCGCGCGGGCCGTGCGGCTCACCAGCAAGGCAACGACGGTCGAGGCGATCACCCCGACCATGCAAGAGCTGGCGCTGGCGCGCGAGCGCGACGACCAGGTGGTGGTGGAGATTGCTGCTGCGGGCGTCAATCCTTCCGACATCAAGGCGGCGATCGGCATGATGCCGTACGCCGTCTTCCCGCGCACGCCGGGGCGGGACTTCGCGGGCCGCATTGTGGCCGGGCCTGGCGACATGATCGGCCGCGAGGTGTTCGGCACCGGCGGCGATGTCGGCATCCGGCGCGATGGCACGCATGCGAGCCACGTCGTTCTGGAGCGCTGGGCCGTGGTGGAAAAGCCTCCCAGCATCAGCTTGCACGAGGCGGCCGGCCTCGGCGTGCCGTTCGTTACCGCCTACGAGGGCTTGCGGCGTGCCGGCCTGCCCAAACGCGGCGATACCGTGCTCGTGCTCGGCGCCAACGGCAAGGTCGGTCAGGCCGCCATCCAGATCGCCACGCGCCGCCGCGCCCGCGTTATCGGCGTGGTGCGCAGGCCGGAGCCCTATCGCGGCCACGCCTGTGCAAAGGTGGCCATGCTCGACCATTCGCGCGTGGATGTCAGCCAGGCCGTGCGCGACATGACCGACGGCAAAGGCGCCGACATCGTCTTCAACACGGTCGGCGATCCCTACTATGAGGCTGGAACCAAAGCGCTGGCCGCGGCTGGACGGCAGGTCTTCATCGCCGCCATCGACAAGGTCGTGCCGTTCGACATCTTCGCCTTCTATCGCGGCCGCCACACCTATGTCGGGATCGATACGCTGGCCTTCACGGCCGTGCAGTCTGCCACCTTGCTCGCCGAGTTGGCACCCGGTTTTGCCGACGGCACGCTGCGGCCGTTTCCGATCGAAGCACGCTTCGTCTATCGCCTAGACGATGCCCAGTCCGCATATCGGCAAGTCATGGGCTCGGCGCTGCAGCGCGTCGTGCTCGTGCCCTGACGCCTGTTCGACTACGCAACGGACACAGCAATGACAACGGTTCTGCTGAACAGGACCAGCAACCAGGGAGGCCATGCCATGTACCGCTTGTCTCGTCGCACGTTCCTCGCAGGGGCTGCTGCCGGCGCTTGTCTGACTTCGCGCCCAGCAACAGCCGCCGACTATCCCACGCAAGCCGTAAAGATCGTCGTCCCATTCTCGGCTGGCAGCATGACCGACCTGCTTGCCCGCGTAATCGCCGAGAAGCTCCAGCAGGGCTGGAACAGGGAGGTGGTCGTGGAAAACCGGCCGGGACTTGCCGGCACGTCGAGCGCGGCCAAAGCCGCAGCCGACGGCTACACGCTGATGCTCACATCCAATGGGCATACCGTCATCGGCCATCTCAACAAGAACCTGTCGTTTGATCCCGCCAAGGATTTCGTCGGGGTGACGCAGGTGGCCGTCACGCCCCTCATCATGGCGGTCCCGCCCGACTCACCGGCCAAGACCGTCAAGGATCTGATCGAGATGGCACGGGCCAAACCCGGTGCGCTCAACTACAGCTCGGCCGGGCTTGGCAGCACCACGGGCATCGCCGGTGCGCTGTTCAAGCAAACCACCAACACCGACATCGTGCACGTGGCCTTCAAGGGGCTGCCCGAGACGCATACCGCCATCATCCGCGGCGACGTGGCCATGGGGTTCTCGTTCTTTGCGGCCGCGGGCGATCTGATCCTGAGCGGCAAGGTGCGGGCGCTGGCCGTCACAGGTCCAAACCGCTTGTCCGTGCTTCCCGAGGTGCCAACCTTCAAGGAGGCCGGCGTGCCCGAGTTTGAGTATGACGCGTGGTTCGGCATCCTGGCGCTGGCCGGCACGCCGACGCCGATCATCACCAAAGTCAGCCAGGATGTCGCCGACGTGCTGCGCCAGCCTGACGTCAAGGCGCGCTTCGAACCGCAGGGTGCCATGCTGGTGAGCAACGCTCCCAGTCAATTCGACCAGATCCTCAGGAACGACACACTGCGCTATGCCGGGTTGTTCAAGGAGGCGAACTAGCCTCCGTGCAACCTGTGGCGCGAGCGATGAGGGGGTCATGATGATCAGGCTCTACGACAGCGCGTTCAGCCCGTTTGCCCGCAAGGTGCGGATGGTTCTGGAATTCAAGGGCCTCGACTTCGAGGCGGTGGATGGATTGCTCAAGGCAAACCACGCGGCGCTCAAGGCCGTGAACGGCCGCATCGAGGTGCCGGCTCTGGTCGACGACGACATCGCCGTGGTGAACTCGGCCGATATCGTCGCCCACCTGGAGTTTTGCTATCCGAGCAAATCCGTATATCCGCAATCGCCCGCTGCGCGCGTGCACGCACGCGCCTGGGAACGGACGGCCGACACGTTCCTCGACCCAATTCTGGTCGATATCTCCTACTGGACGTGGGCCGACCGCCCGGACCGCATGCCCGATGGCTTGCTCGAGGCAGCTCGGGCCGACCTGCGGCTCGTCTACGACGCACTTGATCGCGAGCTAGCCGGGCGGGAGTTCGTCAGCGGCGCGTTGTCCATCGCCGACATTGCGCTCTTTCCGCACATCCTAAGCGCGAGAGCCATGCAGGTCGAATTCTCCAAGCAGGCCCACCCCAATCTCGCACGCTGGTTCAAAGCGATGCGGGCGCTGCCGGTGTGCGTCGCCGACATGCAACGGGCCAGGGCCTACATGGCGCACATGCCGGACACCGACATCGAGAAGAAGCGCATCTTTTGGCGCGGTGATCGCATGGAGTGGATCTTGGCGCGTGGCTTTCACGCGTGGTTCTTCAAGGAAATCGATCAAGGCCGGGTGCTGTGGCCAGGTCGCGCGCTGCCGGCTCGGCTCAGCCAAGGCACGCCGGCCACCCACATGCGCCACTAGGAGGAGCAGCGATGCGTGTTGTCGCGCTTGAAGAGCATTTTACCGTGCCCGCCCTGGTCCGTCGCATCGACCCGGCAGCAATTAGCCGCCGCGGCTTCCGGCCGAGAACCCAGCGCTCCGACGTCGCCAACCCGCTCGACGTGCTGCCCGAGATCGGCCAGCGCCGCCTCCAGTCGATGGATGAAGCCGGCATCACGGTTCAGGTGTTGTCCAACGCGGGACCTGGGCCCGACCTGGTGCCGGGGCCGGACGGCATCGCCATCGCCCGCGACATGAATGACCACCTGGCGGCGGCCAGCGCCCGACATCGTGATCGCTTCGCGGGCTTTGCCGTGCTGCCGATGCACAGCCCCGAGGCCTGCTCGGCCGAGCTGGAGCGAACGGTGCGGCAGCTGGGCTTCGTTGGCGCCCTCATCAACGGCACCACCGAGGGCCGCTTCCTCGACCATCCAAGTTACGACAGCCTGCTGGCGGCCGCCGTCGACCTCGACGTGCCGATTTACATCCACCCGCACGTTGCTCCCGAGGCCGTGCGCCAGGCCTACTACGGCGAGCTGCCACCCGGCTCGGCGCGTGTGCTGGAGCAGGCCGGCTGGGGCTGGCATTCCGAGACGGCTATTCACGTCCTGCGCATGGTGCTGGCTGGCTGCCTGGACCGGCACCCGCGCCTCAAGATCATCATTGGCCACATGGGCGAGATGCTGCCGATGATGCTGGCGCGCATCGACGAGGTGTTCGCCCTCGATATCGGGCATCTGCAGCGGCCGATCAGCCGCGCCATCCTCGATCAGGTGTGGATCACCACCAGCGGCATCTTCACCGAGCCGCCGTTCCTGGCCGCTTTGGCGACCTTCGGCATCGATCGGATCATGTTTTCGGTTGACTATCCCTATGCCGCCAATGCCAAGGGTCGGGCCTTCCTCGACGGACTTTGCCTCGCCCCGGTCGACATGGCCAAGCTCGTACACGGCAATGCCGATGGGTTGCTGGGGTTGGGGGCGCCGGTGGAGTGACGATGGCAGGCATGGACAGGGGCCGCCAGCCGAGGCCTTCGCCATTGAGCTAGCGGGCTGGCGCTACGGCTCGCTCCGCTGCGGCCCGGGACGATTGCGCACGTAGCTGCGAACAATAGAGGGCATTGACGGCAGCCACGTCTCGCGCCGCACCTGCCAAACCTCGTAGGTCGGTGTGAACCGGCTCGTCTCGTCGAACGAGCCCAAGGCCAACTCGACTTCGTCAGACCCCTGATCGCGGTTGAACACCGTCGAGCCGCAGCGCAGGCAGAAAAAACGCCGCCCTGCGCTGGAGGAGGCGAACACGCCGGGCTGATCACCGACAAACGTGACCTGATCGGCGGGAAAGATGGCGAATGCGGCGAATGGCGCGCCATGCTTCTTGCGGCAGTCGAGGCAGTGGCACAAGCCGACACGGTAGGGCTCGCCCTTGGTGAAGAAGCGCACGGCACCGCAGGAGCAGCCTCCGCTCGCTTGCGAAGCGATGCTGGCAGCGGACGTGGCCATCGTTGTTGCCTCCTGGCTTGCGTCGGCGTTGGCATAGCCGTCAACGCGATCCACCAGCTCAATTGTTAATCTCGAGTTCATTTTCCCATCTTTAGCGTCACTTTCAATCGATGGGTGCATTGGGGGAATCGGTATGCGCACAGCTCCTGTCGTCACCTTCGTAGTCATAGCCGCGTGTGTCGTCATTGCCGACCACGCACGCGCCGGACCACTGGCCGCGCCGGTGGTCGCCATACGAGGCGCGATAGTTGGCGAACGCGCGGCCGCGCCGGTTGATCCGGCGCAGTACCGCTACTTCGAGGACGACCGCTACTACGACAGGTCGTATCGGCGCCGGCTCTACCCGCCTTCGATTTACGACACTCCCCCGCGGTATTACGAGCGAGGGGTATACCCCTACTATTCGCCGCGCGCCTACGCGCCGGACTATGTCGACGAGCCCGCGCGCCCGACGAGCTGTGGTCAGTACCGCTATTGGAACGGCGAATACTGTGCCGACGCGCGCTTTGAGCGACCATACCTTGGGCCGAAGTGGTAGGTGGTGCGCGCCGAGCTGCGAGGTTGAGAGAGGCCGGACGTTACGCCGGCGCCTATCGGGGTGGCGAGTGCTGGGCCATCGATCCAGCCTTGGCGGGCGCCTGCCGCCGCGCTTCAGCCCGACATCGGGTCGGCTCTCTCGGAGTTGATTGTGCCTGCGCCAGACACCGTCGTCCAGTTGCAAGCGAAGACGCCCCACAAATGTCAAATCAAGGGGTGCAACTCATCAAATCCGGTTGTTTGGCATCAGGTCAGGCGTGGAGGGCGTTGATGCACAGATCGATGGCCGCAATAGGCATTCTCATGTTGGCAATGCTTGGGTCAGACACGGCACAGGCATGGCGGGACGACAGCCATGGGTATCGCGGCGTGCGCGCCTATGGCTGCGGCCCAGCGTGTGGAGGCCACTACTTTTCCGGGGTGAGCGTGCGTGTGCATGAGTGGCGCCAACGTGTGTACATTCGGCGCCAACTTCACCGTCACCGCACCGCTCGCTCCTAACGTCCGCGGCCCGGCTTGTTGAGCCTGTCGTCACGCTCCATCGCCCGGTACCACTCAGCCGTGCCCACCCGATAGTCGTCAGGTCGGCCTGCACCGTAGCGATAGAGGCGATTGCCGGCGCGTATCGAGCGGCAATGGCGCTCGCCATCCTGCCACCAGCACCGGCGATAGGCGACTTGCTCTACGTGTTTGGTGATGCCCGGCTTTATGGGTGCCGTCGGGGCTGCGAAGGCAGGACCACCAGCTGCAACGGCCAAGATTGTAGCGACCAAGATACGCATCATTTGTTCTCTCCCATGTTGCCCCCTCGACGAAGCAACAACGCGGGACCACCTGCGCAAGTTTCAGAGGCCTGCCCGTCGCGAATTCGCGTGGCTCGCACCATCGCCTCGATTAGGCGGCCTTTGCGATTGTCACAGTGGCTGCGTTTTCTGGGCGATGACCGTGTACGTCTAGTCGCGGCGTCCTCAGCGTGGTACCGATCGCGCGTGACCGTGCGGCGCTAGGGGGGATGGCATGCGGCCTATGCTTGGTCTGCTCGTGTCGACTGCGTTTTTGCTGGCTGCTCTTCAGCCCGTCCGGGCCCAGTCTCCTGCCGGCCAGTGGAACAGCGAAGGCGCGCGAGCCGAGGTGGAAATATACCCGTGCGGTGCGCCTGGGCACGACGTCAGCAATCAAAAGATGCTAGACACACTCTGCGGCTACGTCACGGACAAAGGCGCGCGTTTGTGTGGGAGGGTGGTGAAGGTTCTTCCCAAGGGATTGGCGGAGCTTCAAGCCAAGGGCAAGAAGGCTGAGGACGTGCTCGCACACCCGGTGCTGTGCGTTTCGGCTGCCGCCGACCAGACGTGGCCCTGGAAAGGCGGCGTCTTCAACCTCGACGACGCCACGGCCTATTGGGTCCGGCTCGCACCGCAAGGGGTGGACAAGTTGAAGTTCAGTGCCTGCGGCTTGGGCGGGTGGTACTGTCCGAGCAAGGGTGAGTTCGTCTGGACGAAGGCCAGCGAATAGCTGGCAGCCGCCTTAATGGCAGCAGGTCTAACTGGCCACACGCAGCCGAGCACCGCCAGGTGCAAGGCTTGAGCTTTGCACTGCTTTCTGTCACGGCGCGCCGTGGCAGGTGCTGCAGTGCCACGGCTTGGAACCAAACTCAGCCCACGTCGTTTAGACGGCGGCCCGGCGGA
The DNA here is from genome assembly GCA_035762425.1 of Hyphomicrobiaceae bacterium. Classification (GTDB taxonomy): domain Bacteria; phylum Pseudomonadota; class Alphaproteobacteria; order Rhizobiales; family Hyphomicrobiaceae; genus AWTP1-13. Next base: position 8,635 of record DASTOW010000294.1, read on the forward strand.
CCATCCCCGCAGGTCCAAACGGCTGGGGGCGCCATGGCATCGATCTTGGCGCCTCTTCGCTTGGGCTGTGCCGAGGTGAACGGTATGTGCCATCAGGCCGCGCACATCCAAGTAGGGTCCAAGTCAACGTCAGGGCTTGGTCACGCCTGCGTTGAGATCGGGAGCAACCCATCGCTCAAGGAGTGAGAACACCGCTGTGACCGTGAAGTTGATCGTCAGATAAATGGCGCCGGCGCACAGGAAAACTTCCACGGCCCGGAAACTCTCGGAAATCAGCTTGTGCGCGACACCGGTAACTTCCATCAGCGTAATGGTGCTGGCGAGCGAGGTGGCCTTGATCATCAAGATGATCTCGCTTGCGTAGGCGGGCAGCGCTTGGCGAAATCCGAGCGGCGCAATGATCCGCCAATACAGTGTCATGCCCGACATGCCAAATGCCCGGGCAGCCTCGACGGCTCCTGCGGGAACGGATTGCAAGCCGCCGCGCAAAATTTCCGCAGTATAGGCGCCCGTGTTGAGGGTCAGGGCCAGCAGAGCACAATGGTAGGGATCTCGAAATAGCCACCATAGCCCGTAGTCCTGAAAGAACGGCCTGAACTGGCCCAAGCCGTAGTAGATCAGGAAGACTTGCACGAGGAGCGGCGTGCCGCGGAAGACGAACACGTAGCCGTGTGCAAGCCAGCCCAATGGCCTGATCGGCTGGCGCATCAAGGCAACCAGCGCCAGTGCCAATGCTAGACCAAGCCCGATCGATGAGAACGCCAGCTTCAGCGTCAGCGGAATGCCGCCAAGCAGCCGCAGGAAGCTGTCGGTCATGAACTGCACGTCCATGTCAGCTCCCCCTCATCCCACGCCTCGCCCATGCTTCCGCCCGACGGAACAGCCATGTCGAAAGCGTCGTCAGGGCGAGATAGAACGCGGCGCACGTTATGTAGAAAGGGAAGGGCTGGCGGGTCGAACCCGCCGCCACGTGTGCCTGCCGCAACAGATCGGAGAAGCGTGTCTCATGGATCAGCACGACATCTCCGATCTTGATGCCCGCCCAGTGCACGGCAAGCCCGACAACCGCGACGAGTGCCGCCTCCTTGAGCACGAGTTGCCAAATATTGCCGAGCCCCGGCACGGCATAGCGGAGCACTTGCGGTCCGACGATGCGCCGCACCAACGTGAGGCCAGACATGCCGAACGCGCGCGCGGCCTCAATCTCTCCGGAGGGCATGGCCAAGAACGAGCCGCGGATCACCTCCGACTGATAGGCTCCCGAGACGAGCCCGATCGCAAGGGTCCCCGCGACAAACCCGGGCACGCCGATAAAGCCGTCGTAGCCCAGCTTGTTGCCGATCGCCGTGACGATTGCGCTGCCACCGAAGTAGAACAGGTAGATCACGAGCAGATCCGGAACGCCGCGCAGGATCGTCGTGTAGGTGATCGACACGCGCTCAAGCAGCCGGTGGCCTGACATCCGGCCCGCTGCGGCTATGCCCCCGAATACCAATCCGAGCAGGAACCCCGTCAGCGCAACGATCAGGGTCAGCCCCGTGGCGAACACCATTTCATCGAGCCAGCCGTTGGGCCCCCACTGCATCAGCTCGAAGTAACTCTTCGCGCCTGTGGGCACGGTGCTCTGCTCTAGGAGAACGAATGTTCACACGGGAGAAGGGGCACGCGCGCCCCTTCTGATTTGCTGCGACAGCTCAGCTTTGCGGCGTCAAGTCGATCTTGAACCATTTGATGGTCAGGGTCTTGATCGTGCCGTCGGCGATGGCTGCCGTGATCGCGTCATCGAATGCCTTCTTCAAATCAGCGTCGTCCTTGCGCAGGCCGACCGCCACTCCCAATCCGAGGATGCCGCCACGGAACGCCGGTCCGGCGATCATCATCTCCTTGCCATTGGGTCCATCAATTGTTGCCGTCGCCGCCGTGTGCGCCATGACCGCTGCATCGATGCGCCCGGCTGCCAGGTCGAGATCATGCTGCTCGGTGGTCTTGTATTCACGGATCTCGGCGACACCCTTGAAGTATTTCTCGGCAAATGCCGAATTCGTGGTCGATCCCTGCACGCCGATGACCTTGCCCTTGAACTGATCCTTCAGGCCATCGATGGCTTTTTCGGCCGACGCAAGATCCTTGCTGAGGTTGTAGTTCCCGGTCGGAAGCTTGGCGAGCGGCGAGCTCTTCAACGTCATGAACCCATGCGGACCACCGGCGTAGGGTTGCGTGAACGCGAGCGTCTCCATGCGCTTGGGTGTGATGTTCATGCCAGCCATGATCGCATCATATTTTTTCGCGGTCAGGGATGGAATGATGCCATCCCAGTCCTGCGCCAGGAACTCGCAGTCGAACTTGGCCCGTTTGCACAGCTCCGCACCGAGATCGAGTTCGAAGCCCTCGAGCTTTCCCTGTGAGTTTGTGAAATTCCAAGGCGCATAGGCGCCTTCTGTTGCGATCTTCACCTTGCGCGTCTGTGCGTCAGCCGTCGCAGCGAGAGATGCAGTCGCGACGGCAGCTGCCAACAGGTATCTTGCGAGCTTCATCGTGCTTTCCTTTCCTGACACTGACTTCACGAAAGATCGGTGCACTTTACCCTTGCAGTTGACTGGAGATGAACTGCCGACAGCGTTGCGAGCGCGGGTTGTGCAGGACTTGACTCGGCGGGCCCTCTTCCTCGATTTGGCCACGATGCAGAAAGACCACGCGGCTCGCCACTTCCCTGGCAAACCTGATTTCATGGGTGACCAGCAGCATGGTGCGATGCTCTTGGGCTATCGCCCGTATAACGCGCAGCACTTCGCCTACAAGTTCGGGATCGAGCGCCGATGTTGGCTCATCGAACAGCATCACCTTGGGGCGCATGGCCAGCGCCCTGGCTATGGCCGCACGTTGCTGCTGCCCGCCCGAGAGCTGTGCCGGATACTGGTGCGCCTTGTCGAGAATGCCGACCTTGGCGAGCAGAGCTTCCGCCTCCGCGGTCACCTCGGCTTTCGGCCGCTGCTGTACATGTATCGGGGCCTCAATCAGGTTCTGCAGCACGGTCAGGTGTGACCACAAATTGAAGCTCTGAAAGACCGTCCCGATTTGCGAGCGGATCCTGTCGATCTGCTGCCGATCCGCCGGCTTGCGCCCGCCCCCCCGCGCCGGTCGCAGCCGCACTTCCTCGCCTGCCACCACGATCTGGCCATGCTCGGGGACCTCGAGCAAATTCATGCAGCGAAGCAGTGTCGACTTACCAGAACCCGACGATCCGATGATCGCGATCACATCGCCGTCGAAGGCCGCGAGCGAGATGCCCTGTAGCACTTCAAGCGCACCGAACCGCTTCTTCAGGCCCCTGACCTCGATCGCCGGCCCATTGGTCACAAGCACGCTGCCACCCGGTTTGGCCCAACCCGCCGTTTCGCTATGCTTCCATCCAGTCAGCGCGCTGACAAGTGGTTTCGCGATAGACCAGTCGAAAGCGGGCGCACTTGGGGCTGCCTTGCCGCGGACAGGCCAGCCCATGGTCAACTGCCGCGTTAGCGTACAAGCGGCAGTCCGGGCCGCCATGCAATAAGGGCGCCGCTCCCTGTTGTCAGGCCGCGAGGGGGCGACGGGGGACATTGGATCGAGGCCCGTTCCAGACTGCTGCGTATTGGCCGGCCGTGGCGATGTGATTGACGGGTGACACGAGAGCGGCAAACGCGCCCTGGGCGAACGGGTCACGCCGGCGCCGGAGTGGGATACTGCGGCGGAGCTTGCACGATCGGCGCCGCGGCCGCGAGGATTTCCGCGCGTATGCCGGTGCGTGGTGGATAAATGCGTTTTTGATTGATCGTCTGCTTTATCACCTTGGCTGCATGGCCGCTCGACAGCAGCTGGCGATCCCAGCCGACGGTATACAGTGCACCCCAGCTGCCGAGATCGAGTACGGTCACATACCAGTCGATATGCAGTGCAAGGGTCGGTAGACCGAACAGGTCGGCCACTACGTTGTGGCCGGCAAACCGACCCATGGGGCGCGCGAACTGGCAGGACATGACGGTGGAATGCACGCCATCGACCCGGCTGAACGCCACGTCGCCAGCGGCGAACACGTTGTCCAGGCCGGCCACGCGCATGCATGGGTCGACGGCAATGCGACCAAGCCGGTCGCGCGTCGCCGGCAATGCTGCCGCGAGCGGGTTCGCTCGCATGCCCGCGCACCACACAATCGTCTGCGCAGGAATGGTTTCCCCGGAGGCGAGCGTGATGCTGTCGGGGTCGGCTGCGGTGACCTTGCTCCCCAACCGCGTCTCGACGCCAAGCGCGCTGAGCGCCTGGCACACTGCCGGGCGCGCATGATCCCCGAGCGCCGCTGCAACGACCTGATTGTGATCGACGAGAATTACTCGCTGCATGTCGGCCGGCAGCGCGCGGATGAGCTTGCTCGGCATCTCGGTCGCCACTTCGATGCCGGTAAGGCCTGCGCCAACGACGACCACAGTCGAGCGGCCGGCAGAGGCGGAACGCGTGGCGCGCGCTGCAATGTGTGCGTTGAGGCGCACCGCGCCCGCGTAGGTGTCGACATCAAAGCCGCTGCTGGCGAGGCCCGGGATCTCGGGGCGGGCCAATTCACTGCCAAGCGCCAGCACGAGCCGATCGTAGGCCAACAGCTCCAGGCCACCGGCAGTTGCGACGGCCACCTCCTGTTTGGCGGTATCGATGGTCTCGACCCGGGCGGTCAAATGCTTGACGCCGATCGGATCGAGCACCGCGCCGAGCGGGATGGCAACATTGGCAAGATCGACCTCGTAGTTGCGAACGCGAATGTTGTGATAGGGGTTGCGATCGACAACCAGAACCTCGATGCCACCCGAGCGGGTGCCGATCTCGTCGAGCTTGCGTGCAGCGCCGATGGCGGCCCATAGACCCGCAAACCCGGCTCCAAGTACAAGGATGCGCGCCATGCTGTGCACCTAACCAATGCTAACACCCGCGCATGGGGCGTCGTGTGAGCGCCCCATTGCCGGGGCTGCCGAACTGTCCAACCACGCGCAGTCAGAATCTGCGCAAACAAGTTGCCTTGCTCACGGCCAATCGGCAAACGTCGGCGAGACCTGGGGTGGTCTGCCGGCCGCGCCGCGCCGCATCTTGTCACGCCGGTAGCGCGCGGGCGGAGTTCCCATAAGGCGAGCAAAGAATCGGTTAAAATAGGCAGCATCCCTAAAGCCAAGACTGTGAGCCAGCTGCTTTACCGTGATGGCCGACCGCTCGAGCCGTACCAGGGCCTCGTGCAGCAGGCGCTGGTTGAGTAGGGTGCGGGGGCTGCGCCCCAGCACGTGCCTACAAACTGCATGCAAGCGGTCGGGCGTCACGCCGAGAGTGCGCGCGTACTGCGCGACGGGCCAGTGCTCGCGGAAGCGCTCCTCGACCATCTGGCGGAAGCGCATCAGGAGTGCGGTTGAGCCACCGACACCTGCCAGTGCTGTGGCAGATGCTCCTAGCTGTCGCCACAGCTGCACGAGACAGATCACCAGCGCCGCGCTGACCAGCGTCTCAACTCCGGGCTTGAGCTCGTGGAGCTCGCCGGCGACAAGCGCTAGAATGCGCGCCACGGCGGCCTCGCTTGGCGGTTCGATCGGCAACACCAGCGGCTGCTCGGCAACGAGCAGCCCCATCAGCTCTGCTCCTTCCGGCATCTGGCGGATGGTCTGCTCGATCAGATCGCGCCGCGCGGAGAGGAGATGACCGCTGCCGCCGGCTTCCACCGCCAGCCGCTGTACGGACGCAGCCGGTATCCACACCAACGCCGGCGCCAGAACCTGCAGATGTTCGTGGTTCGTGCTGAGCCGTGCTTCGCCCGTGCTCAGCAGCAACGCCCAGTCGAAGCCGCGCGCACTGGTCGAGGCTAGTCGCCACTCGCGCAATTCGAAGTGGCTTTGCACCTCCGATGCCGCCATGCGCACGGCCATCGGGCGCGGCTCCCTCATCACCAAGGTGCTCGCTCCAGCGCCGCGCATCCGCCGCCCGTAAAGTGCAATTCTTCCCCAGTTTTGTCCATTTTCGCACACAACCAGATGGTATTCACTCGGTCAAGCCGTGCTGAGAGACCCCAACCGGTTCGTAGAGGCCGGAGCTGGCGCGGCCATGAGAGGACACGAAGCGCTCAGCCCGGCTGGCACCGGCTGACACCTGGATTGGGAGGGCCGCTCGATGCTGCCAACATCGCTCGCCAAGTTGACTGTGACCGCCGGCGCCTTGGTGCTGGGCCTGGGCTCGGCCATGGCCCAGGACAAGATGCGTATCGGCTACGCCATCTCCAAGACCGGCCCATTCACCGGGGGCGCCAGCGTAACCACGCTGCCCAACTATCAGCTGTGGGTGAAGGATGTGAACGACGCCGGCGGCATCTCCATCGGCGGCAAGAAGGTGCCCATCGAGATCGTTGAGTACGACGACCGATCCAACTCCGAGGAAGCCGTCAAGGCCATCGAGCGACTGGCGACGCAGGACAAGGTCGACATTATCCTGCCGCCGTGGAGCACGGGCCTCAATCTGGCCGTCGGGCCAACCTTCAACCGTCTCGGCTATCCGCATCTGGCAGTAACCGCTGCCACCGACCGTGCTCCTGAGATGGCCAAGCGCTGGCCGAACAGCTTCTGGTTCCTTGGCGCGTCCAAGCCCGGTGCCGAGGCCCTGGTCGAGGTGCTGTCCAAGCTGAAGGCGGAAAACAAGATCGCTGGCAAGGTCGCCATGGTCTCGGTCGCCGACGCGTTCGGCATCGAGCTTGCGAGCGCCGCTCGACCCGCCATGAAAGCCGCTGGCTTCGAGCTGGTGCTCGACAAGAGCTATCCGCTCGGAACGCAGGACATGCAGGCCATCGTCAAGGACGCGATGGCCTCCGGCGCCGACAGCTTCGTTGCCTTCAGCTATCCGCCCGACACCATCGCCATTACCGATGCCGCCAAGGTGCTGGCCTACAATCCCAAGGTGTTCTACACGGCCGTCGGCACGGCGTTCCCGCTGTTCAAGGCCAAGTTCGGCGCCAGCGCCGAAGGCGTGATGGGCGTGGGCGGCTGGAACGTCGATAGCCCCCTGCTGAAGGCCTACTTCAAACGCCATTCCGAGGTGATTGGCCGCGAGCCCGATCGCTGGGCGAGCCCAGTCACCTACGTCAGTCTGCAAATGCTCCAGCAAGCCATCGAGCGTGTGGGCAAGATCGACCACGCCGCCATCGTCAAGGAGCTGCAGAGCGGGACCTTCGACACGATCATGGGTAAGATCAAGCTCGACGGCAATGTCATGCCGATCGTGTGGTGGGTCGGCCAGTGGCAGGACGGCGAGTTCGTCGGCCTGGCACCCACCAAGTACGAAGGTGCCAAGGCGCCAAAGGCCAAACCTGACTGGAAATAGCCCCGCGCAGGCTCGCAGGGACGGCCATGCCCATGCTGCTCCTCGACATCCTTGTTTCCGGCCTCGTGTTGGGTGGTGTTTACGCGCTCATCAGCATGGGGCTGACGCTCCAGTATGGTGTCGCGCGCATCATGAACCTGGCCTATGGCGAGTTCCTGGTCGGGGCCGCGTTTATCGCCTTCTGGCTTTATACGGAAGTGAAGATAAGTCCGCTGCTCGGGCTCATCTTTGCGGTGCCGCTGGCCTTCCTCGCCAATTGGGCGATCTACCGCTGGCTGCTGACACCGCTCGTCACCCGCGCCAACAGCCGTGCCCAGCTCGAGGTCGACAGCATCCTGGCAACGTTTGGCTTGCTGTTTATTGTACAGGGTATCGCGCTCATTATTTTCGGCGGCCAGTACTACAGCTACGGTTACCTGGCGATCCCCGTGTCCATCCTCGGCACGCAGTTGGCGCTCAACCGCATCTTGGCGCTGTTGTTTGCTGTGCTGGTGGCAATCGGCCTCTATTGGGGCCTCACGCGCACCCGCTCCGGTACGGCCATCCGCGCCATCGCCGTGGATCCCGATGCGGCCCGCCTGGTGGCCATCGATGTGCCCACCGCTTCGGCTTTCGCCTTCGCGCTTGGCGGAGCGCTGGTGGCTGCCGGCGGCGTGCTGGTCAGCATGTTCCTCACCTTCAATGCGGCGATGGGCGTCGTCTTCACGATGAAGGCGCTGATCGTCGTCATTGTCGGAGGCCTCGGCAACATTATGGGCGCGCTCGCCGTGGGTCTGGCGCTCGGCGTCATCGAGACCTCCGTCTCGCGGCTGGTCGATCCGGGGCTCACGCTGGCCGCTACCTACGCGCTGTTCATGGTTGCCCTGCTGCTGCGCCCGCAAGGTATCTTCCGGAGCCTGGCGCGGTGAGCCTCAAACACGCACCGCTCATCGCCCTCGGCCTGGTCGGCGCCCTGCTGCTCGCCGGACTGCCGTTGCTCGCCAGCGGCTACGTGCTGGCGCTCGCCATCAGCATGCTCAGCTTCACGGCGCTGGCGACGGCGTGGTCGCTGTTTTGTGGTCCGACCCACTACATCTCCCTCGCCAGCGCTGCCTTCTTCGGTCTTGGTGCCTATATGGCGGCCATCTTCGCCGAACAGGTGCCGTGGGTGATCGTACTGTTCATTGCCGCCGGCGCCGGCCTGGCCGTGGCGCTGGTGGTGGGCCTGTCGACACTGAGATTGTCTGGCGTCTATTTCGCCATCTTCACATTTGGCCTGGCCGAACTCGTGCGCCAGCTGGTGGTCTGGTACGAAGTCAACATCAAGGGCACGATGGGGCGCTACCTGTTTCTCGATATGTCGCAGGCCGCCATCTACTGGCAACTACTGGCCCTGACCGCCGCGACGCTTGCCGTTAGCTGGCTGGTTGGGCGCTCGCGCCTCGGCCTTGCGGCGCGAGTGATCGGCGACGACGAGGTGGTCGCCCGCCACAGCGGCATCGACACGACGCGTGTCAAGGTTGTTCTGTTCGCGCTGAGCTGCGCCATCATGGCGCTGACCGGCGCCATCATGGCCCCGCGTTGGACCTATATCGACCCTGCCATCGCCTTCAACCCGATGATCTCCTTTCAGGTCGTCATCATGGCGTTGCTGGGTGGTGCGGGCGCCCTGTTCGGACCGGCGCTCGGCGCCATACCGCTGGTCGTACTGTTCGAGCTGCTGACCGCCAATTTCCCGAACGCCTTCAGCGTACTGCTCGGCATCGCCTTCATCGTCATCGTCTACGGCCTGCCACGCGGCGTGATCGGCCTGCTGCACGACTGGTCGCCCCGGCGCGAGCGCCCGAGGCTGGCAACACCTGCCCCGTTCGCCAGCCAAACGTCCATTCTGGCGGTCGATGGCTTGCACAAATCCTTTGGCGGCCTGCGGGCCGTCGATGACGTCTCGTTTCGCGTCGAGCTCGGCGAGATCGTGGGACTGATCGGCCCCAACGGGTCGGGCAAGACCACCGTGCTCAATCTGATCTCGGGCGCCCTCCGGCCGGACGCAGGGCAGATCCGCTTTGAGGGCCGCTCGATCGACAAAGCCCAACCCTACAGGATCGCCATGGGCGGCATCGCGCGCACGTTCCAGCTGGTGCGCGTACTGCCGTCGATGAGCCTGCGCGACAACATCTCCCCGAGCCTAGCCTTCCGCGCCATACCGGCGACCGGCTGCAGCGCCGATGTCGCCACCGACCGCCTGTTGCAACGGGTTGGCCTCCACCACTGCTCTGAGACGCGCGCGGCCGAGCTGACCTACATCGACCAGAAGCGCCTGGAGCTGGCCCGCGCGCTGGCGCTGCAGCCGAAACTGCTGCTGCTCGACGAGTGGCTGGCAGGCCTCAACCCGACAGAGCTGGAAGAGGGAATTTCCCTAATCCAGTCGCTGCGGCATGACGGCGTCAGCATCGTCATGGTCGAGCACGTGATGCACGCTATTCGCGCGCTCTGCGACCGGTGCGTCGTCATGAGCGCGGGCCGCGTTATAGCCGCCGGCGTCCCGCACCATGCGTTGTGCGAGCCAGAGGTCGTGCGCGCCTACCTCGGAGAGGCCGATGCTTGAGGTAGCGGGCCTGTCGGTGAGCTACGGCCAGCATCGCGCCTTGTCGGACATCGGCCTGCGCGTCGGCGCCGGCGAGATCGTCGCCGTGCTGGGCGCCAACGGCGCCGGCAAGACGACGCTGCTGAAAGCCATCGCCGGCCTCATCAATCGGGCTCCCGGTGCATCGCTCAAACTTGGCGATGTGGAGCTCGGCGTGCTTGAGCCGCACGAGATCGTGGAAGCCGGGGTTTGCCTCGTTCCAGAGGGACGCGGCATCTTCGGCGATCTCACGGTCCGCGAAAACCTGCTGCTTGGTGCCTATCCCGCCCGCGCCCGCCGGGGCGAGAACGCGACACTGGTCACCGTCTTGCGTCTGTTCCCGCGACTGGAGGAACGCGCTTCCCAGCGCGCCGGCACCATGTCCGGGGGCGAGCAGCAGATGGTGGCTATCGGCCGGGCGCTGATGTCCTCGCCGGCGATCCTGCTCCTCGACGAGCCTTGCCTGGGCCTGGCGCCGCTGCTGCGCAAGGAGCTCTTCCACGCGCTCGTGCGCATTCGCGCCACCGGCCCAGCCATTCTCCTGGTCGAGCAGAACGCACGGCAAAGCCTGGCCATAGCCGATCGCGGCTATGTTATCGAGAACGGCCGCAACGCCGGCGAGGGCAGCGCTTTAGAGCTCGCCGACGATCCTGCCATCCAGCGCGCTTACCTCGGCGGCGCCGTGGCGACCGGCGCGCGACGGCTCGGCGGCAACAACGGCAACGCCATTGTGCGCGTGGCGAGCGCCGAGCCAACACCGCTCATTGCCATCGTCGCAACGCCCACGAGCATAGCATCTGCCCGTACGCGAACGGAGACGCACATGAACGCCATCAATCTCTTCATCGGCGGCAAGGATCGCCCGGCCACGGGCAACGGCGTGTACCAGCGCTGCAACCCGGTCTCGGGCGAGGTCGCCAGCACCGTCGCTGCTGCCACCGTCGAGGATGCCATTCGAGCCGCCGACGCGGCTGCGGCTGCCTTCCCGGCCTGGTCGGCTCTGGGGCCGACCGAGCGGCGCGCGCGCCTGGAGAGGGCCGCCACCATACTAGCCAGCCGTGCCGAGGAGTTCACCGGCCTGATGATGGGCGAGGTCGGCGCCACCGCTGGATGGGCTGGCTTCAATGTCATGCTGGCGGCCGGCATGCTGCGTGAGGCCGCAGCCATGACCACGCAGATCGCCGGCGAGGTGATCCCCACCGACAAGCCCAACAATCTTGCCATGGCCTTCCGCCAGCCGGTCGGCGTCGTGCTTGGCATCGCGCCGTGGAATGCACCGGTGATCCTCGGGGTCCGGGCCATCGCCATGCCGCTTGCCTGCGGCAACACGGTGGTGCTGAAGGCCTCGGAGATCAGCCCTGGCGTGCATCGACTGATCGGCCAGTGCCTTGCCGAGGCAGGGCTCGGCGACGGCGTCGTCAATGTCCTCACCAATGCTCCCGAAGATGCACAAGCCATCGTCGAAGCGCTGATCGGGCATACCGCCATCCGGCGCGTGAATTTCACGGGCTCGACGCGCGTGGGCCGCATTGTCGCACAGATGGCTGCCAGGCATCTCAAGCGCGCCCTGCTCGAGCTGGGCGGCAAGGCGCCCCTCGTCATCCTCGACGATGCGGATCTTGACGAGGCCGTGAAAGCGGCGGCCTTCGGCTCTTTCATGAACCAAGGGCAGATCTGCATGTCGACTGAACGTATCGTCGTCGACGAAGCGGTGGCCGACGCGTTCGTCGAGAGGTTCGCCGCCAAGGCGAAATCGTTGCCGAGCGGCGATCCCCGCACAGGCAACGTGGTGTTGGGCTCGCTGGTCGGCCCACAGGCCGCTGACCGGGTCAATGCGCTGATCGCTGACGCCCTAGCCAAGGGCGCCAAACTGGTCGCCGGCGGCGTGAGCCCAGGCACCGTCCTGCCGGCGACGATTGTTGATCACGTCACGCCCAGCATGCGCATCTACGGCGAGGAGAGCTTTGGTCCGGTTGCTACCGTTGTGCGCGTCGGCAGTACGGACGAAGCTGTCCGCGTCGCCAATGATACGGAGTACGGATTGGCCGCTGCCGTCTTCGGCCGCGACATCGCGCGGGCTCTGGCCGTGGCGCGTCGCATCGAGAGCGGCATCTGCCATATCAACGCGCCGACCGTGCACGATGAGCCGCAGATGCCGTTCGGCGGCATGAAGGCGTCGGGTTATGGCCGCTTCGGCGGCAAGGCAGCCATTGATGAGTTCACTGAGCTGCGCTGGGTCACCATCCAGACCGGACCACGCCCCTATCCGTTCTAATTAACGCCTGGGGGCCTGCCCCCGGGGCGACCGCAGAGTCACCGCGCGTGATGGACAACATGACGTGGAACCGGCACCACCTGCCAAGCAGTGGTGCCTATCGCCCAACCGACGCAGGGCAACCCGACCGATCAGTGCACCCGCGATCGGCCCGGGTACCGTTTGACCTGGCGGCGCCGTCGCCGGCTGGCGATCGATCGGGCGCTTGAGCCAGCGGGCGCTTGAGCCAACGCGCTAAGCCACAGCATCAGCAAACACCCCTGCACCTCGGTGGCGCATGTGATCTGCCGGCCGGGCCCATACCTCTATCCGCGATAGGCCCGTGTGACCGCAACGGCACTGCACGACCATGTTGCCGGGAAATCGAGAACACGAAGCCGTTATCGCGGTAACGGACAGGCCTGCAGCTGCGAACTTCGATTTGGTGAGCGTGTTGCGGAGATGCACGTGAGTGTCAACGGTTTTGAGCGCATCGGGCCCAAACGTGCGCGCGGTGTTGTGTCGAGCACGGCCGGCGAAAAGGTAGCGCGCTTGTCGGGCCGTGTTGCACATGGGGTAGCGCCAAGCACCGATCGCGTGCCGTTGCACCGTCCGAGACCCGAGACGATCGCGGCGCAAGCCGGAGGCGTGGTCGATGCAGCAACCGGCGCTGTGGTGCCGCCCATCCACGTGGCCACGACCTTCGTACGCGATGCCGACAATCAATACCGGCGCGGCTACTGCTATGGCCGCTCGGACAACGCCACGGTGCGGCAGGTGGAGGATGTGCTGACCGAGCTGGAGCTGGGCAAAGCCACGCTCATGTTCGCCTCCGGCATGGCCGCGGCGGCCGCCGTCTTTCTGGCGCTGCAACGTCCCGCCCACATCGTGGCCCCCACCGCCATGTACTGGGGCTTGCGCCAGTGGCTGACGCAGGACGCAGCAGGCCACGGCATTGAAGCGACCTTCGTCGATGCCGGCGATCCCCTGGCCCTGCGGGGTGCCATCCGCCCCGGCCGCACACGGCTCGTCTGGATCGAGACCCCATCCAACCCGCTATGGACCATTACCGACATCGCTGAGGCGGCTCGCATCGCCCACGCAGCCGGTGCGCTGCTGGCAGTCGACTCGACGGTCCCCACGCCTGTACTCAGCCGCCCGATCGCATTGGGCGCCGACTTGGTCCTGCACTCGGCCACCAAGTATCTGAACGGGCACTCCGACGTGGTGGCCGGGGCTATCGTGTTCGCCGGCACCGGCGCCATATTTGAGCAAGCCGCCAGGCTGCGCACCATGCTGGGCAGCATCCTGGGATCATTCGAAGCCGCGCTGCTGCTGCGTGGCATGCGCACATTGCATGTGCGCGTGCGCCACCAGTCCGCCTCGGCCATGACTATTGCCAGGCACTTTCGCGATCATCCGGCCATCGCCCGCGTTCTCTATCCGGGGCTTGCCACCCATCCCGGTCACGCCATCGCGTCGCGCCAGATGCACGGCGTGTTCGGCGGCATGCTGTCGATGCGCTTCAAAGGCGGCCAAGCCGCTGCCGTCGCCACCGCGGCCGCCATGCAGGTCTGGAAGCGGGCAACGTCGCTTGGCGGCGTCGAAAGCTTGGTCGAGCACCGCTCCAGCATCGAGGGTGCGGGCAGTCCGTGCCCGTCCGATCTGCTGCGTTTCTCGGTGGGTCTGGAGGACGTCGGGGACCTGATCGCCGACATCGAGCGGTCCCTGCCGGCGGCCTGATCGCGTGCGACACGCAACACTTTGTCGTGAGGCTTGTAACGCTCAAGCGACCTCCGACCGAATAGCGCACAACGGCCGACAGCAGCCATCAGGATGGAACCGATGCAAACCGTTGGCGTAGGCATTTTTTGCAAAACGCCTGCTGCGGGCTTTTCCAAGACCAGACTGTCGCCGCCGCTGCGCCCAGAGGAGTGTGGACAGTTGTCGGCCTGCTTCATCCGCGATCTGGCGGCGACCATTAACGGCCTCGCGCTGCAAAGCCCCACCACCCCCTACGCCGTGTATACGCCGGCCGGAACCGAAGCGCGGCTGCGCACGCTGCTGCCGGCCGGCTTCCGACTGCTTCGGCAATGCGACGGGGAGTTCGGTGTGCGCCTGTGGCAAGCTACGCGCGATCTGCTCGATGCCGGCCACGCCGGTGCCATCCTCGTCAATGCCGACAGTCCGACGCTGCCTGCTTCGATCCTGCGCGCTGCCGTTCTCGCCCTGCGCGATGACGATGTGGTGGTGCTTGGCCCAGCCATCGACGGCGGCTACACGCTGATTGGCGTGTCGCGCCCGCACGCCCGTCTGTTTGAGGACATTCCCTGGAGTACGCCGGACGTCTATCGCTTGACCCTCGCCCGTGCCGGGGAGATCGGGGTCCCGGTCGTCTCCCTGCCGCTTTGGTATGACGTGGACGATCAGGCGACCTTGCGTCTTCTCGAAGCCGAGTTCGCGGGCAAGCGTCCGTCATTTGCCGAAGCGCATCTCAAGGCCGAGCCAGCGCTTGCCACGCGGTCATTTCTCCGGCAGCGCCACGCGCCGCTCGCTTTCCCCGAGGGCGGGCCCCCGGCCCTTCAGGAGCCGTTGCGGTGATGCGCGCACAAACCTGGTACGGGCGCCCGGGTCGCCAGCGTCCCGTGGCGCTGCTTGCGCTTGCTGGCATAGGCCTTGCGATGGTGGCGTTCGTCGCTGCCGGCCCGTGGATGATCGCCAGGTACGACTTCGCTGCCTTTATTCCTGGGATTGTCGCCTCAGGTGTCCTGACGATCGCTGCCACCATGCTGGCCCCGTGCGTGCAGACGCGCGCAGGGCTGCTGGTGATCCTGGGGCTGGCCGTCGTTATGCGCTTGCTCGTGATCGGCGACGATCCGTTCCTCTCCACCGACATCTATCGCTACGTCTGGGACGGGCGCGTGCAGGCGGCGGGCATCAACCCTTACGCCCTGGTGCCGGCCGATCCTGCCCTCGCGAGCCTGCGCGATGCGGCCATCTTCCCCAACATCAACCGCGCCGACTACGCCGTCACGGCCTATCCGCCGGCGGCGCAGGCGTTCTTCCTGGCCGTCACGCGCATTGCCGAGACGCTGGTCATGATGCGGCTGGCGATGGTGGCCTGCGAGGTGGTGATCATCGCGGTCATGATCGATCTGCTGCGCCAGCTGCGGCTGCCCACGACGGCGGTCGTCGCCTGGGCGTGGCATCCCCTGGCGATCTGGGAAATCGCACAAGGCGGGCATGTCGATGCGCTGATGGTGGCGCTGTTGATGCTTGGCGTTTGGCTGTTGGTGCGCAACCGGGCGATTGCCGGAGCCGTTTTGGTAACGCTTGCCGCCCTGGTCAAGCCCTACGCTGTCCTGGCGCTGCCGAGCTTCTGGCGTCCGTGGGATTGGCGCGTGCCAGCCGCGTTCGTGGCCACCATAGTGCTGTGCTACCTGCCCTATCTCGGCGTCGGCGGCGGTGTGCTGGGCTTCGTGACGCCCGCAGGCTATCTCGGCGAAGAGGGGTTGGTTGACGGCGAGGGTTTCTGGCTGGTGGCGCTGGTGCGCTCGCTGCTCGGCAACCTGCCGGGGTTGCCGATCGCCTACCTGCTCGCTGCAGCCGGCATGATGGCATGGCTTGGCGTACGCGCCGCCTGGCGCACCGATCGCACAGCTGAGACGACGCTACAGGATATCGCCGTGCTGCTGATGGCCGGCCTGTTCGCACTGTCGCCGAGCTATGCCTGGTATTTCCTGGCCGTTGTGCCGTTCGTCGTATTGGGCGGCGGCGCGCCGGCATGGGCCATGACGCTGGCCGCGCCCCTGCTCTACCGCCCGCTCGGTCTGCCCGAAAACGAGTTGGCCTGGAAAACGCTGGCCATGCTGCCGTTCGTCATGGCCACGGCAAGCACCTTGCTGCGTGGACGCGGCGCCCGGCTCGCGCAACACCAAGGAGCTTCCCGATGGACGACCTGACGATCGCGCCCGCCGATGCTGGGGCCGTCGATGCGCGGCGTTACTTCGAGGCCGGCGCCCAGACGACGAGAGGCGTCGCCAATCAGCCGCCGGTGTGCCTTTACCTGGAGGTGACCAACCGATGCAACCTGCTGTGCACCACCTGTCCGCGCACGTATGCTGAGCTGGAGCCGCCCGCCGACATGTCGTGGCAGCTGTTCACGCGCATTGTCGATCAGCTACCCCATCTCAGCCGCGCCGTGCTGCACGGCGTCGGCGAGCCAATGCTGGTCAAGGACCTGCCGCGCATGGTGCGCTACCTGAAGGAGCGCGGCACCTACGTGCTGTTCAACACCAACGGCACGGTGCTGAACGACAAGAACGGGCGCGCGCTGATCGCTGCCGGCCTCGACGAGCTGCGCGTATCGCTCGATGCCTCCACGCCCGAGTCCTACATCAAGGTGCGCGGCAAAGACTATTTCCGGCGCATCCTCAAGAACGTGAAGGCGTTCCGGTCCATGCAGGAGCGTGAAGGCCATGCCAAGCCGCGCGTATCGGCCTGGCTGACGGGCCTCAAGGAGACGATCGACGAGTTGCCGGCCTTCGTGCGCTTGGCTGCCGAGATCGGCGTCAAGCAGGTGCACCTGCAGCGCCTGGTGTTCTTTGATCGCGATGCCGTCGGCCTGGCGCGCCCCGATCAGGCGTTGTTTGAGCGCATGGACCGTGCGGAGGCACACGCGCTCGGCGCCGCCGAGGCGCTCGCCACCACGCTGGGGCTGACGTTCAGTGCGTCCGGCGCCGCCTCTGAGCCGGGACTCAGCCTGGCCAAGAAGCGCAATGACAGCCCCTGGTCGCTGTGCCGGCGGCCGTGGACGGTCATGTATTTCACGGCCAACGGCCGCGCGCTGCCCTGCTGCATCGCGCCGTTCTCCCAGCACGGCTACCAGAACTACACCCTCGGCGATGCCACGCAGGAGACGTTGCGCGAGATCTGGAACGGCCAACGCTACCAGTCCTTCCGGGAGGGGCTCTTGTCGGATCAGCCGCCGCAGGCCTGCGCCAACTGCGGCCTGCGCTGGAGCCTGTGACATGCGGATCGCAGCTACCAATGCCATCGTGTCGGTCGTTATCCCCTGCCTCGACGAGGCAGGGCCGATCGGCGGCGTCGTGCGCGAGGTGCTGGCCGAGGGCGTCGACGAGGTGGTCGTGGTCGACAACGGCTCGCGCGATGCAACGGCCGAGCGAGCACGGGAAGCCGGCGCGCGCGTCGTATCGGAGCCGCGGCGCGGCTACGGCCGGGCCTGTGCGACAGGTGTCGCCCAGGTTCGAGCCGATGCCGAGATCGTCTGCTTCCTCGATGGCGACGGCAGCGACGTGCCGCACTTCATTCGAGACATCGTCGGGCTGGTGGCGCGCGGCGAGGCCGATTTCGTCATGGGGTCGCGCCTTACGGGCCAGCGCGAGGCGCGCAGCATGACGCCGCAGCAGCTGGTAGCCGGATGGCTCGCTGGTGCTCTGCTGCGCATCGTCTACGGCGTGCGCTTCACCGACATGTCGCCATTCCGGGCCATGCGCGTGGATCGGCTGCGTCGGCTCGGCATGGCCGAGACCACCTATGGCTGGAACCTGGAGATGCAGATGCGAGTCGCCGCCGCCGGGCTGCGCATCCGCGAGATTTCCGTCGACCATCGCTGCCGCCGCGGCGGTGTGTCGAAAGTCTCGGGCAATGTGCTTGCAGGGCTCAGCGCCGCCCGCAAGATCAGCACCACCTTCGTGCGCCTGGCCATTGGGCTGCGTGGCAAGCGTCGTCACCCCCTGATCGCCGAGCGGTCTTCGTTCTGAGGAGACACCTGATGCAAGACGACAAGCAAAATCGACTGCTTCATTCTCTCATCGTGCGCATCACGCACTGGACGTGGGCGCTCGGCGTTCTGCTGCTGATAGGTAGCGGCCTGCGCATCTATGAATCGGATCCCGTGTTCGAGTCGGTGGCATTCCCCGTATGGATCACGCTCGGCGGCAGCTACGAAGACACCAACAGGCTGCATAACGACTTCGGCCTCGCGGCCGCACTGCTCTGGCACTTTGCCGCTATGTGGCTGCTGTTTGCGAGCCTGATCGTGTTCGTCGCCTGGGGCTTCTGGTCCGGGCATTTCCGCCGCAAATACGTTCCGGTCACCGCCGCCGAGGTGATCGGCAATGCCACCGACTTCTTCAAGGGCAAGCTCGCGCACGATCTTGGTACGCGCAATGCCATCCAGAAGCTGCTGTACGCCTTCGCCCTGCTGATGATGGTCCTGATGCTGCTGTCCGGGCTGGTGCTGTGGAAGCCCGTGCAGTTCCACGAGCTGAGCCTGCTCATGGGACAGTACGAAGGCGCGCGCTACGTGCACTTTTTCGGCATGGTCGGCATCGTGCTGTTCCTCGTCGTGCACATCGCCCTGACGCTGCTGGTCCCCAAGGTGCTGCTGCCCATGATCACCGGCCGCGCGCCGCCCTCGACCGCCAGCCACAGGATGCCAGGAGCTACGCCATGACCAACGATATCGAGCGCCGCCTGCACGAGGGCGGCCTTGCCAAGGGCGACGTCGTCAACCTGCAGCGTCGACTGTTCCTGCGTCACGGCCTGAGCTTCGCAGCGCTCACCATGCTGACGGGCTGCGACGTGGTCACCAACACCGGCCCGGTCGATGCCTTCCTGCGCGCCATCGGCAGGTTCAACGACGGGGTGCAGGCTGCACTGTTCAATCCGCGCAAGCTTGCACCGACTTACCCGGACAGCATGGTGCCGGCCGAGTTCCGCTTCAACGCGCAGTACGGCATCGACCGGATTCCCAACATCAACCCGGCCACCTGGCGGCTGCAACCTTCCGGCCTGGTCGGCGACAAACGGGCCTGGACGCTCGAGCAACTGCAGTCTCTGCCGCAGCGGCAGGACGTGACGCGGCATGTCTGCGTCGAAGGCTGGAGCATGATTGGCAAATGGGGCGGCGTGCCGTTGCGCACATTCCTCGAAAAGACTGGGGCCGATCTGACGGCACGCTACGTCAGCTTCCATTGCGATGACCCGATCAGCTACACGACCAGCATCGACATGGCCTCGGCGCTGCATCCGCAGACCATCCTGTGTCTCACCTACGCCGGCAAACCCATCACAGCGCCGTTCGGTGCGCCGATGCGCGTGAAGATTCCGACCAAGCTCGGCTTCAAGCAGCCGAAGTTCGTCACCGAGATCCGGGTGACGAACCAGTATCCCGCTGGCTACTGGGAGAACTACGGCTACAATTGGTTTGCCGGGTTGTAGGCCGGTGACTGGCCTGGCGGACTCAAGCAGCACGTAGATCGAGCACGGGTGCGGCTATCTGGTTGCTCCAAGTTTGAGAGCGGCAATCGCATTGTGCTTGAGGATCAAATCGTGCACCTCGGGCTTGAAGCCAGCCTCCTTGAAATCCTTCATCCAGCGGTCCGGCGCGATCAGCGGGTAATCGGATCCAAACAGCATCTTGTGCTTGAGCTGGCCGTTCGCGTACTGCACCAGCTGCGGCGGGAAATATTTCGGCGACCAGCCGGAGAGGTCAATGTAGACGTTCGGTTTGTGCAGGCACACGGACAAAGCCTCATCCTGCCAGGGCCAGGACGGGTGCGCGATGATGATGGTCATGTCGGGGAAATCGACAGCCACGTCATCGACATGCATCGGGCTCGAGTATTTGAGGCGCAATCCGCCGCCGCCGCGCATGCCCGTGCCGATGCCGGAATGGCCGCTGTGGACAATGGCCGGCAGCTTGTGCTCGGCGATCACCTCGTAGAGCGGATAGGCTAGGCGATCGTTGGGAAAGAACCCCTGCACGGTCGGGTGGAACTTGAAGCCGCGGATAATGCCATCGGCTATCAGTGCGCGCGCCTCGCGCACGCCCATCCGTCCCTTGTGCGGATCGATGCTCGCGAAGGCGATCATGATGTCGGCGTTTTCCCGAGCGGCGTCGGCTACCTCGGCGTTCGGAATGCGGCGCGCGCCGATTTGGGCTTCCGAGTCGACCGTGAACATCACCAAGCCGATCTTGCGCTCACGGTAGTAGGCAATCGTTTCGGCGATGGTCGGACGCTTGCCGACCTTGAAGTACTTGCTGGCAGCCTCATCGTAGGGCTGCCACACCTCATCGTGCGGCTGGCGGCAGGAGACTTCTGCATGGGTATGTACGTCGATAGCGATCAGCTCGTCGATGTTCATACTGGCTCCTCCACACACCGGTGTTGCTGCTGGCTCTGGCGATTGCCGTCTTCAAGTAGGGCCATTCAACCTGGTGCCGGCAGTCCTCAGCAATTGCATAAGCGCGCCTCTGCATTCGGCACCAAGCAGTTGCGTCGTGTATGCCTCATGGCGCGCTGCCAGCTTCTTGCTGCGCGCCAGAGCCTTGACACCCTCGCGGCTGAGAAACAGCGCATGCGAGCGGCCGTCAGAACTGGCGGAGCGGCGTTCGACCCACGGGCGCTCCTCGAGGTCATGCAGCAGCCGCGCGAGGCGCGCGCGCTCGATACCGAGCGCCCGCCCGATCGCCGCCTGCGAGCTGCCGGGGTTGGCTTCGATGAGCAGCAGCACCGAGTATTGCGCTGGGCGCAACCTCATCGGCGCCAGCTCGCGGATGAAATCCTTGAAAATGGTGATCTGCAGCCGTCGCACGAAATAGCCGAGATGTTGCTTCAGGTGTCCGAGGTCGAGCCTTTCCTCAGCGAAGGCTTCCGTCGTTGCCGGCTCATACATTCTACTTCTCCGACCCCCGTCTATTGGCACTGCATTCCTATCGTCCTCCCGCAGCGCGGAAGGAGAACCAGCTTGACGCGTTTTGTTGTCAATGACAACATTACATCGCGCACCAGTGGCGCCAAAAGAATTGAACGGCGCTATAGCGCTCGTCCAGGGAGGTTCGCATGGCACGCTTGGCTCGGCTCATCGCCGTGTTGCTTGGCCTTTCCGCTTTTCCAGCCCACGCTGAAGTCAACGGCGTTCTACGCATCGGTGTCCTCAACGACATGTCGAGTGTGTACGCCGATTTCCAGGGTCCAGGTTCCGTTGTCGCCGCCCAAATGGCTGTCGAGGACTTCGCCAAGCAGTCGCAACGCAAGATCGAGGTGATTGCAGCCGATCATCAGAACAAGCCGGATGTCGGTAGCGCGATCGCGCGGCGCTGGTTCGACACGGAAGGTGTCGACATGATCATCGATCTGCCCAACTCGGCGGTCGCGCTGGCCGTGGCCGGCATCGCGCGCGAGAAGAACAAGGTCGTGATTGGATCCGGCGCAGGCAGTGCGGTTCTGACAG
>DASTOW010000295.1:0-21377 GCA_035762425.1 Hyphomicrobiaceae bacterium
GGCTTCCGGAGCCGCACCAATCACTGCCGGCGCGCGTGCCTTTGATCGTCGAGCTGGCGCAACCAGGCTTTGACCTCCCGAGCCGGCCATCCGATGCGGCGTGGTGAGAGGCGCATGGGTTTGGGAAAGCGGTCATCGAGCACCATGCGCTTGATTGTCGATAATGACACGCCGGCCATGCGCGCTGCCTCGGTCGGGCTGACCATCGTGTCATCAGCGGGCTGTGGCTCTTGCGGCGTGGCCAGCATCTCAGCTGTGGAGGCGTCAGCCGCATCACTGTCTGGTGGGAGGCACCCGAAAACCTGAAGCCAGGCAGAACAGAGGGCCTGGAACTCGAAGTTGGTGAGCGCCTGACCCTTTTCGTTCGTGCGGCTCTCCCACATGGACACGAGCTGAGAGCCGGACGCGTCACGGAAGTGATCGTCAACCGCACTCTCGAAGCAATGCCGCTCCCAGTCAGCTTCCCACTCGATAGCCAGGGCCTTGGCTTCAGCGATGGAGAGGCGTTTCTGCTTGGGCATTGCGCTTGGTGGCTCCCTGGCTAGGCGCGCAAGGTCCGGTGATTTGGGGTGCGCGTGCAAGCACCTCGAACTTGAGGGTTCACACGCCAAAATTTGCCAGGGATTTGCCAGGACGCTCGAAAATCACGAAACTTTCCAGGCGTGACCGCCATGCAACTAGACCAGTTTGTCTTTGATTTTGCTGGGGTATTTCGTGGTGACCCCGACAGGATTTGAACCTGTGACCCCCAGATTAGGAATCTGGTGCTCTATCCAGCTGAGCTACGGGGCCGCCGGCAGGCCCGGTCTATAGCACACTCGGCATCGACGTGCAGTCTTCGACATCGCTACAACAACACCGAGCGGACGAGCAGAGCCAGCAGGGCTACCGCGCAAACGCCGGCTAGCCACAGCACTGCAAACCACAGCAGACGGGTCGCCAGCGGGCGCTGCGGTTTGCTCGGCTCGGCCGGCATCAGTGGTAACCGGCGGTGGAGCCGACCTTGCCGCGAAATACCCAGTACGACCAGGCGGTGTAGGCGAGGATCAGCGGAATCAACACGGCTGCGCCGACCAGCAGGAACTTGAGGCTCGCATCCGGCGCCGCCGCCGACCAGATGGTGATCGTGGGTGGCACGATGTAGGGATAGAAGCTGATGCCAAGGCCGATGTAGGACAGCACGAATAGCGCCACCGCTGCGAAGAACGGCGACACCTCGCGTTGCGCGTAGAGACCGCTGAACAACACCAGAGCCGCTAGCCCCACAAAAATCGGCACCGGCGCCGTGTACAGGATGGCGGGCCATGCAAACCAGCGCCCCCAGGCGACCGGGTTCAGGATGGGCGTGATCAGGCTGACAATGCCGATCAAGGCGAGCGTGGCAAGGCCAGTGATCCACGCGAACTGATAGGCATGCCGCTGCACGGAGCCGGTGGTTTTCATGACAAGCCAGGTCGATCCGAGCAAGGCGTAGCCAACCATCAAAGCTACGCCGGTCAGCACGCTGAACCAGGTCAGCCAATCCCACCAGCCGCCGGCATAGGCGCGTCCGGACACAGGGATACCCTGGATGATCGCGCCAAGGGCGATGCCCTGTGCGAATGCCGCCAGCATCGAGCCGCCGGCGAAAGCCCAGTCCCACAGATACTTGGCACGCGTCGTGCGCCAGCGGAACTCGAAGGCAACGCCGCGGAAAATCAAGCCGAGCAGCATGGCCGTGATCGGCGCGTAGAGGGCGGGCATAATGATGGCATAGGCCAGGGGAAATACCGCCATCAGCCCGCCGCCGCCCAGCACCAGCCAGGTTTCGTTGCCGTCCCACACGGGCGCCACTGAGTTCATGGCTTGGTCGCGGCCCCTTTCGCCGTCCTCGCCGACGATGAACGGGAACAGGATGCCGATGCCGAGGTCGAAGCCGTCGAACAGTACGTAGGCCAGCACGGCGAAGGCGATCAGCAGGGCCCACAGCAAGGCGAGATCCATGATATCGCTAGCCTCCCTGTTTGCCGCCTGCCGCCGGCTCGCTAGCGAGCGCGGAAGCTGGCGTGATGCCCGCGGCACGCATCGGCACGCCGCGCTCGATGTCCGGCTCGTCGATGTCGGGCGTGTTGCGCATCAGGCGCAGGATGTAGAAGGTGCCGGCGCCGAACACCGCGCAATAGACGACGATGAAGGCGAGCAGCGAGAACCCGACCGCTTGGGCGTCGATCGGCGAAACCGAGTCCGCCGTGCGCAGCAGGCCGTACACCGTATAGGGTTGGCGGCCCACCTCGGTGGTGATCCAACCCGCCAGCACGGCAACGAAGCCCGACGGGCCCATCAGCATGGCAAAGCGATGTAGCCCACCCCAGTCGTAGAGGCGCCCTACGTAGCGCGCCGCGAGGCTGAGAAGGCCGAGCAGCACCATCAGCAGGCCGATCCCCACCATGATGCGGAAGGTCCAGAACACGATCAGCGAGTTAGGTCTGTCTGCCGGCGGCCAAGCCTTGAGACCCTTCACCTCGCCGTCCCACTCGTGGGTCAGGATCAGGCTGCCGAGTTTCGGCACCTCCACGGCGAAGCGGGTTTGCTCCGCCTGCATGTCGGGCCAGCCGAACAGGATCAGCGGAGCGCCGCGCTGCGTGTCGAAGTGGCCCTCCATGGCGGCGATCTTGGCTGGCTGATGCTGCAGCGTATTGAGACCGTGCATGTCGCCGGCCACGATCTGGATTGGTGCGACAATGGCGGCCATCCACATGGCCATCGAGAACATGACGCGCGCGCTGTCGTTGCGCGTATCGCGCAGCAGGTGGAAGGCGCCGACCGCACCGACCACGAACGCGGTCGTGAGGTAGGCCGCCAGCACCATGTGCACAAGGCGATACGGGAACGACGGATTGAAGATGGCGGCCCACCAGTCGGCGGGGACAAACTGTCCAGCCGCGTTGATCGCGTAGCCGGCGGGCGTCTGCATCCAGCTGTTCACCGACAGGATCCAGAAGGCCGAGAAGAACGTGCCGGCAGCCACCATCGATGTGGCAAACATGTGCAGGCCTTTGCCGACGCGCTCGCGCCCGAACAGCATGACGCCGAGAAAGCCCGCCTCAAGGAAGAACGCCGACAGGACCTCGTAGCCCATCAACGGCCCGAGAATGGGCCCGGTTTTGTCGGAAAAAGCGCTCCAGTTGGTGCCGAACTGGTAGCTCATGACGATGCCGGACACGACGCCCATGCCGAAGCTGAGCGCGAAAATCTTCTTCCAGTAGTTGAAGACCGACATGTAGACGCCGCGGCCGGTGTAGAGCCACAGCGCTTCCAGCACGGCGAGGTAGCTGGCAAGGCCGATCGTGAAGGCCGGGAAGATGATGTGGAAGGAGACGGTGAAGGCGAACTGGAAGCGGGCCAGCGTCAGCGCATCGAAGAGCTCCATCGTCGTCTCGGCTCCTCCCCACCATGTTGTCACTTACATCGGCGCATGCTCACGCCTTGGCCGGTGATGGTCCGAACGGACTTTGCCCAAGGCCATCGTCTTCACTCATCTCGGGACCGGGATCGTCGGGCGCACGCGGGGGCACGAAGATCTTGGGTTCGACGGGTTTGCGCGGCCTAGCAGGGCGCGACGCCGGACGCTCGTCCATGCTGTCGCCGCTCTGCGGCACCGGTTTCGCCACCACCTTGGGCGGGGTAATATCTGGCTCTGATCGCGCCGCCGCCGGCTCAGGCTTTGTCGGCGTTGGCTGGGGCGCTGGCTTGACGGGCGGGAGAACAACGACGTCCTCGACCTCCGGCGCAGGCACCGGCTTGGGCGTCGGCTTGATGACCAGCGGCTCAATGGTCTCGCCGCGCACCGTCTCCGCAGGTTGCGTGCGCTCCCGGTGCTCGATGACAGGCTCCGCTTCGGCGCCAAGGCCCACCAAGGCTTCGACCTTGGCGCTGAGCAGAGCCGCCGCGCTCGCGTCAGCCACCTCCACCGGCACACGCCAGCTGAAGGCATCGAGCGCGCCGGTGACCGGAGAAGTCGGTGCCCAATGGTCCGAGACGACACCATCGGCGGTCCACACAGGATCGCGGGGCGCGTGCACGGCCCGCGCCAGCCATTCGCGCACACGGCCGGTGTGGCCATGCTGCTCGGCTTCGACACGGGCCATCAGCGTGCATACGCGTTGCGAGAGACGATTGTCGAGCAGGGGCTCGAGCGCGTTGCGCGCCTCGTCCCACTCGCGCGCCTCGACCGCCGCCACCGCCATGGCGATTGGAGCCTCGACATCGTTGGGCGTGATACGGCCGAGATGGCGCACGCGCACCAGACGGTCGCGCGGGCTGTCACCCGGCCTCACGTAGGCGTAGGCGGCGGCCAGTTCGGGATGCGGCGCCAGCCGCCAGGTCTTAAGCAGCACGCGTGCGGCGCGTGGCGTGTTGCCTCGCGAGGCGAGAATGCGTCCAGCAATAGCGGCGGCTGCAACCAAGTTCGGTGCCAGCCGGTGCGCTTCCAGAGCGAGTTCGAGCGCCTTGTCGGTTCCAGCGTCCTCCGCCGCTTGCGCCTGTGCCGTGAGCAGCACCGCGCGACGGCGCTTGGCCACCGTCTTGTCCACCAGGCCGTTGCGGCGACCGATGGCCAATGTGTCGAGCGCACCCTGCCAGTCGCCGGCGTGGCACTGGAGATCGAACAGCGCCTCCACCGGCCAGCCGAGCTTCGGATTGAGGGCGAGGGCACGCTCCGCGAACTGGCGGGCAGCCTCGGCCTCGCCCTCGCGCTGCGCCTCGAGGAACAGGCCACGCAGGCCGAGCTGCTCGGTATCGCGCGAGGCCAGCATCGCCTCGAAGATGCGACGCGACGTGGTCCGGTCACCGGTCAGCTGCGCGGTCTGGGCACGCAGCAGATGCGTGAGCGGTTCGTTCGGCAGCGATTTGCGCGCCTGGCTGGCATAGCGCGAGGCGAGCGCCGAATCGCCGGCACCGATGGCGATGATGCCGCTCGACAGGGCATCGAGACCGCGCTTCTGCCGACGCCGTTGCATGATGCGGCCGACGTAAGCCGGGCTCGACCAGATGTGCCGCAAAAGCGACCAGCACAGCGCCAGCAGGCCGATCAGCAGCGCCAGCATGACAAAGGCGCGAAAGACCGTGGTTTCGGCAATGACGCCCTGCCACTCGACGACCACAGTGCCCGGCCGGTCGGCCAGCCAATGCAGGCCTGCGGCGATGGCAAGCACGACAAGCAGGAAGACGATGAGACGCATCATCGGCTTGGCTCCCCTGCCGGCCGATTGCCGGTCAGCGATGACTTGAGCTGCCCCTCGATGTCGGCCATCGCCTGATCGACGGCCTGTCGGGCCTCGACCTGTCTCAACCAGTCGTCTGCGACCAGCGAGGCCTTGGGCGGCAGCTTCTTGCCCTGTTCCAGCACCTCGGCCAGACGTCCCTCCTTCAAGGCGCTGTCCATGCGCGTGATGGTCGCCTCGAGGCTGGTGTCGTCAGCGCGAGGCCCGGCCTTGCGTACGCGCACGATCGAGCGAGCGCCCGACAACAAGCGATCGACAATCGATGCATCGGCCGGCTCGGCTTCCGCATCCAACATGGCGTTGGAGACCTTGCGGAACGACTTGGTAATATCGCTTGCGGTCGGCACGCCCTCGCGCATGTGGCGCTCGAGCGGCAGAAGGTTGAGCTTGAGATCGGCCCTGTCGCCGGCTGCCTTCTTCACGGCGGCAAGCTCGACCGTGAATGGATCGCCGCGGTCCATGACACGCTTCAGGCTGGCAAGCTCGAGCGACAGCAGCACGCGCGTCGTATTGGTGCTGCGATCTGCTTCGCTCCTGGACATGGCTTGCAGGTCCTTGTCGATCGCAGCGAGCCTGGCTTGGATCGGCGCAATGTCCGCGGACCGGGCCGCGCCGCGCAGGCGCTCGTCCATATCGCCCTTCAGTGTATCGAGGCGCTGGCTGACGCGGCCGGCCTCCGTCCTGATGGCGGCGAGTTCGGTGGCGGTTGCCTTGGCAGCTTCGCCTGACTGAGCGCCCGATTGCGCCGACAAAGCCTGCTCGAGCTTGGCGATGCGAGCGATGAGATCCTCCGGTGCGCCCTGCGCGCTGCCGATTTTGCCTTCCAGCGTTTTCGCGTCGCTTGCAAGCTGCGCCTGCGCCTGGCTGAGATCGCGCACAGACCGCGCCAGCGCCTCGGTCCTGGCGACCAGGCCGGCTGTGTCGCCGGGTCTCACCCCGAGCACGGCCTCCGCATCGGCGAGGCGCCTGGCCACTGCGCGCAGCTCGATCGCCCGCTGCGGGTCGGGCGTTTGCGGCGTCTGTAAGGAATCGATCAGCGTGCTGGCGAGAACGACGATCAGGGCGCCGAGCGCACCTGCAGCGAGGTGAGACAGGGTCGGGCCGGGGCGAAAATGCGAAGCGAGCGCCGCGGCTTGAGCCGCAGCAGCACGCACGCGATCATTAAGGCTCGGGCCGGGACTTGCCTCGTCGGATGCCTGCTTGGATGTTTGGCCGTCGGCCGCGCTCTCAGCCTTCATCTCAGGCTTGACGGACTGGCCGACCTCGGTCGCCTGCAGATCGAGAGTTGCATAGGGGCGACGGCCGGCGGCAGAATCGCCAGGTCGAGAGGGACCTTTGCCGGTCTCGTCCTTGGGGTTGGCCATGCGTTCCTGATCTCCCGGGCAGCGCGCACCCCCATGCTCGCTGCTTTGGATTAACGAAATCCCCCAGGGCATTAACCAGAATTTCGCCGGCCCGGCTAGCTCTGTGATTGTGGCGCGACCGCGTCGACCAGGGCAAGCACTTCTTCCAGACGTGGGGCCTCGGCGATCTGCATCCGGACCTTGCCAAGCGCTTCGAGACGGCGAGCCACTTCGCGCGACAGGCAAAAATGCACGAGCCCGCGCGCCACGCTCGCCAATCCCTGCCTGCGCATGAGCGTCGTGTAGACCTGAGCCGTGCGCGGCGACAACAATATGACGCCGTCAATCTCGCCCATGGCCAGCTGTTCCACCGTGTCCTCCGACAAGGCGGTGGCGGCGACCATGCGGTATACCTGCGGCTGCAGGACGCGGAAGCCGTGCCCCTCGAGCGCACCCCTGAGGTCGCTGGCCAGCATATCTCCGGCAAGATGCAGCAGCAGCCCGGCCGCAGGGTCGAGCGCCGAGACGATGTGCACCACCAGCTCCTGCGCCGTGCCTGCACCCGTCACCACCACCTCGAAACCGAGTGCGCGTGCTTCCTTCGCCGTTGCCTCGCCGACCGCGAACAGCGGCAGATGGCGCGCTTGGGCCAATACGGGATGCGACTTCAGGGCGCGCAGGCCGTTGCGGCTGGTGGCAATCAGCGCCTGCACCCCGTCGAGCTCGACGGCATCAGTGTCTTCGAACGACACCCGCAGCAGCGGCTCGACGGTGGCGTGATGGCCGTGCTCTTCCAGCACGGCTCTGAGCTTCAGGGCGTCGGGCTCCGGACGTGTGACGAGCAGGCGCATCAGCTGTTCCGGGGGAGGAAATCAGGGCCGGCCCTGGCCAGCAGCTCGGCTGCGGCGTCCTCGGCCAGCCGCAGCGCCTCCTCGGGTCGACCTTCGCGGCGTGTCGCGTGCGCCTCGCTGCCATCCGGTTTGAGGATCATGCCGCGGAAAACCAGGCGCCCGCCGTCCAGCTCGGCCAGCCCAGCGATGGGCGTTCTGCACGAGCCTTCGAGGCTTGCAAGAAACGCGCGCTCCGCTGTCACACACAGCGCCGTCGCCTCGTCATTGATGGGCGACAACACCTCGGCGATCGACGCGTCCGAGCTACGCATCTCGATGCCGATCGCACCTTGGGCTACCGCGGGCAGCATCTGGTCAGTCGGGACGATTGAGGTGATGCGATCGGAAAGCCCGAGGCGCCGCAACCCCGCGCAGGCGAGCAGCGTCGCGTCGGCGACACCGTCCTGCAATTTGCGCAAGCGAGTCTCGACGTTGCCGCGCATCGCCACGACCTTCAGGTCGGGCCGCACATGCAGCACCTGTGCCTGCCGACGCAGCGAGGAGGTCGCCATCACCGCGCCCGCCGGCAGATCCATCAGGCAGGCGGCCGTGCCGCTGATGAAGGCGTCGCGCACGTCCTCGCGCGGTAGCAAACAAGCGATCGAGAGGCCAGTAGGCAGCTGGGTTGGCATGTCCTTCATGGAATGCACGGCGAAGTCAATGTCACCTGCCAGCAGTGCTTCCTCGAGCTCCTTGGTGAACAGGCCCTTACCACCTGCCTCCGCCAATGGCCGATCCTGGATGCGGTCGCCGGTGGTCTTGATGACGCAAACCTGGAAGGTGTGCCGGCCGGGGCCGTGCGCCGCCTCCAGGCGTGTGCGTACCTCGGCGGCCTGCGCCAGGGCGAGGGGCGAGCCGCGCGTTCCGATCTTTATGGTGGTTGCTTGCAAGGTCGGTTCCCAGAGTGCTAGTGCGGGTGCGAGTGCGATGCTCGGGACGTCCGCTATCACGTGTGCGGGCTCGGTTGAGAGGCGGACTCTCTAAAATCGCACTAGCATATTGACCAACGAGTGTCCTTCGCATCGCGAATTTCGTTCAGACTCGGGCCACGCGGGCCGGCGAATGTCGCGATCAGGATGCTAGGCGGTCCCGTACATCGGCGGTGTTGGCAGGGTTTATGCCTCCCCACAGGCACCCGCGCAATGCTCTATGAAAGCGCAACGGCATGAGCCAGATGTTATCCAAGGATGCGCACCTGCCGCCGACCGGGTTGCTGGTGCTGGGCATCGAGACGAGCTGCGATGAGACCGCCGCAGCCGTGATCGCCCGCGCTGAAGATGGCAGCGGCCGCATCCTGTCGAATGTGGTGCGCACGCAATGGGAGAAGCATCGCCCCTACGGCGGCGTGGTGCCGGAGATAGCTGCGCGCGCCCACGTTGAGTGCTTGGACGAGATCATCGCCGAGGCCATGCGCGAGGCGGGCCTCGGCTTCGCGCAGCTCGATGCGGTCGCCGTCACCGCTGGGCCTGGCTTGATCGGCGGCCTGATGGTCGGTGTGGTGAGCGCGCAGGCCATCGCGCTTGCCCATGACCTAGACCTGGTGGGGGTCAATCATCTGGAGGCGCATGCCCTCACCGTTGGCCTGACGGAGAAGCTACGCCCACCCTACCTGCTGTTACTGATTTCCGGCGGGCACACGCAGTTGCTTGTGGTGCACGATGTTGGCCGCTACCAGCGCCTCGGCACCACCATCGACGATGCATTGGGCGAGGCCTTCGACAAGACGGCCAAGCTGCTCGGACTGGGTTTTCCTGGAGGGCCGGCGGTGGAGCGGGCGGCAGCTCAAGGAAAGGCCGGACGCTTTGCGCTGCCGCGGCCGATGCTCGGGCGGCCGGAACCGCATTTCTCGTTCGCGGGCCTGAAAACTGCCGTGCGCCACAAGGCGCAGGCGTGTGTGCCGCTCACCGACGCGATCATCGCCGACCTGTGCGCGGAGTTCGAGGCAGCCGTTGCCGACAGCGTCGCGGACCGGGTGCGGCGCGCCATCACGATGGCCGACGACCGGCTGGCGTGCGGCGGACGGCACCTTGTCGTGGCGGGCGGTGTGGCGGCCAACATGCGGCTGCGGACCGCGCTTGCGTCGGTCGCGCAGCGGTCCCGCTACACCTTGCACGTACCGCCGGCGTCGCTCTGCACCGACAATGCGGCCATGGTCGCGTGGGCCGGCGCAGAGCGGCTTGCGCGCGGCGCGCCGGCCGGCCCAATCCAGGCGCGCGCCCGTTGGCCGCTCGACCCCGACGCGGTGCCCGCGCTGGGCGCCGGCCGGCTGGGCGCCAAGGCCTAGTCCCTCTCCCCGGCAAGCGGTGGAACGGAAAAGCAGGGAGCGCAATGGGCGCTCACTCGCTGCGCAGGGCATCGATCGGATTGAGCTGGGCCGCGCGCCGCGCCGGCAAAAACCCGAACAGCACACCGGTGCCTGCAGCCGCCGCCAGGGCCAGCAGCGCCATCTCGGGGGCAATGACGATCGGCCATTCGGCGAGGCTCACCATCAGGTAGGCCGCCCCGATGCCGACCGCCACGCCGGCAAGGCCGCCAAGCATGCACAGCGTCACAGCCTCGATCAGGAACTGCCTGGCGATATCCGAGCCGCTTGCGCCCAGCGCCTTCCTGAGACCGACTTCGCGCGTGCGCTCGGTGACCGATACCAGCATGATGTTCATGATGCCGATGCCGCCGACGATCAACGAGATGGCGGCCGTAGCGCCCAGCAGCCAGCTGAGCGTCGCCTGCGCCGCCGTGCGCGCCTTGATGGCTTCGGTCAGGTTGCCGACGTTGAAGGTGTCATCGTCGCCCGGCGGCACGCGCCGGCTTTCGCGCAGCACCTGCTCGACTTCGCCTTGCATCAGGGCGAGATCGCTGCCCTCCTCGAACTTTACCGAGATCTGCCCGACCTGGTTGTTGATGACCTGCCGCCAGCCGATCAGGTATCTGCGCGCCGTCGACATCGGCACCAGGATGCTGTCGTCATGATCGTCCCCTGAGAGGCTGCGGCCCTTGGCGCTCAGCACGCCGATCACCGTGAACGGCATGTTCCTGGCGCGAAACGTCTGGCCCACAGGGTCGGCATCGCCGAACAGAACCTTGACCACCGATTGCCCCATCAGGGCCACCCGCCGTCCGACGGCATTGTCCTCGGCGGTGAACGGCCGGCCCGACGCGACCGACCAATTGCGCAGCTCCAGATACTGCTCGTGCACGCCCCAGATGCGCGTCCAGGTGTTGGCCTTGCCGCGCACCACCGTGGCGCTTGCCCAAAGCTGGCCGGAGATGGCCATAACGCCCGGCACTTTGCTCTCGATGGCCGCGAGATCGACCTCCGACAGCGGCAGGTTGGTGCCGGCACCGCTGGAGCGGCCGCCATAGAGCCGCGCACTCGGGTTGACGACCAGTACGTCGGTGCCGAGGTTGCTGATCTGCCGGTCGACCTCCGATCTCGCTCCGGCACCGACCGCGCCCATCACGATCACGGAGGCGACCCCGATGACGATGCCGAGCGTGGTAAGCGCACTCCTCAGCGCATTGGTGACGATGGCCCGGCCTGCGATCTCGATGAAATCCAGCACCGTCATGGCCGCGCGTCCACGTAAGCGGATCGGCCGCCCGCAAGCTGATGCTGCCCCTGCAACACGTCCTCGACGATCCTGCCGTCGCGGACCTGGATGCGCCGCCGCGCGTGCCTGGCAACGTCCGCCTCGTGCGTGACGAGCACGATGGTCATGCCCTGCCCATTGAGATCGGCGAACACCTGCATGATGGCGTCGGACGTCTTGCTATCAAGCGCACCCGTCGGCTCGTCGGCCAGCAGAATCTGCGGATTGTTGACCAGCGCGCGAGCGATGGCGACGCGCTGCTGCTGGCCGCCGGACAATTGCTGCGGCCCGTGGTCGAGGCGGTCGCCGAGGCCTAGCTGTTGCAGCCGCACTCGCGCCATCGCGTCCGGCTTTGCCGGCCGCGGCTTGGCGTACATCAGGGGCAGCATCACCTGGCGCAACGCCGTCGTACGGGGCAGCAGATTGAACTGCTGGAACACGAACCCGATCGTACGATTGCGCAACCGGGCCAGCACATCGCTCGGCAGGTGCGTGATATCGCGCCCGGCGATGCGCAGCTCGCCCGCCGTCGGCTGATCCAGCGCACCGATCAGGTTCATCATGGTCGATTTGCCTGACCCCGACGGTCCCATGATTGCTACGTACTCGCCGGCTTGGATGGCGAAGGACACATCCTCGAGCGCCCGCACCGACTGCTCGCCGACCTGGTAAATCTTGTGCACGCCTCGTGCAGAAATGAGCGGCAGCCCATCGTCCACGATGCCGGCCGCGAGCGGCAAGACCTCATCCGTCCGGCTCATTTGCGCCCCGCCGTGCGGGCACGCAGCACCACCTTGTCGCCCTCCTGCAGCACCTCGCCCAGCGCCTCGGCGAAATAGCTGTCGATCAGGCCAAGGTCGAGTTGGCGGCTCTCCAGCCCGCCCGCTGAGGTGAGCACCCAGATCGTCACGTCCTGCCGGCTCTTGCGCCCCGCCGCCACCTCGCGTCGCGCCGTCCACGCCTCGAACCCAGCGCGCTGTGCTTGCGTGATGACGCTGGCCACCGCCTGCGTCAGCCGCTGCATGACGCGGGCCCTCGTCTCGCCTTCGAGCGCAGGCCGCGCCGCGCCGGACGCCAACGCCGAACCGACACCGGCCGGCTTGTCCTGCCCGGCGGACGTGCCCTTCATGATGGCGGCGATGCGCGCCGTCTGCTCGTCCGTCAGCGCCAGCTCGCTCCTGACCCGCTCCAGCTCGCGGTCGAGCTGCTCAACCAGGTTGCGCGCCGCGGTCGGCGCCGCCGGACCACGCGGCTTGAAGCGCAGCGCATCGATCGGCAGGCGCAGGGCACGGTCCACTTTGGCGCTTTCTACGCTGGCCTCGGCCGTCATGCCGGGCAGCAGGATGCGGCTGTCGTTGGCCGCCTCGATAATGACCGTGTAGGTCACCACATTGTTGAGCTCCGTGCCGCCGAGCCGCACCTGCGCCACCCGGCCCTGAAAGCGCCGCCCGGGGTAGGCATCGACGCTGAACTCGACCGGATTGCCCTCGCTCACCGCGCCGACGTCCGCCTCGCTCACCTGTGCCTCGATGCGGATGCGGCGCAAATCCTGCGCAATCTTGAACAGCTCTGGCGCCTGCAGGCTGGCGGCCACCGTTTGGCCGACATCCACCGTACGCGCGATCACCGTACCGTCGATCGGCGAGCGGATGCGGGTGCGCTCCAGGTCGATCTCGGCCTGCGTAAGCTGAGCTTGGCGTTGGGCGATGACCGCCTTGGCGTTTTCGAGCTGAGCTTTGACGACCGCCAGCTCGGCGCGTGCCACCTCCGCGTCACGCGTCGCATTGTCGAGCGTGGTCGTTGCCGCGATGCCCTTGCTGGCGAGCGTCTGCTGCCGGCCCATCAGGCGCTCGGCATGGCGCTCGACAGCCTCGGCCTTGCTGAGCGCAGCTTCCTGGTTGGCCAGCATGGCCCTTGCTGCCGCAAGATCGGCGCGGCTCTGCGCGACCCGCGCCGCAAAGGTCTTGTCATCGATCACCGCCAGCTCGTCGCCGGCCTTCACCTCGGTGTTGAAGTCGGCCTTGAGCTCACTGATCTGCCCCGACAGCTGCGAGCCGACGCTCACGGTCACCAGCGCGCGCACCGGTCCTGAGGTGGTGACGAACTTGCGGATCGGCCCGTAGCCGACGTCCGCCGTCTCGTAGACATAAGCGCCGTTGCCGCCCCCGAGCAGCGCGGACGCGTACCTGCCGGCCACCGCCAGAGCAGCGACGCCAACTGCCAGCACCGCCATATGCTTGAGCTTCATTTCCCCATCACATCGGGCATGATCACATCTGGCATGGGGCCGAAGCCTGCGTGCATCGGCCCTGGTGAGCAATTGCAGCAACCTCGTGTGGTGCCTTGCAGATGCCATCTCGCTTCGCAGCGGACTCAATCATGGCATTTGCGAGACTGAACCACAGTGAAGCGACACTTTGCGGGTGTCCTTCAGTGTCCAAATTGCCTTGCCGCCGGTGCGGCAAAACCTGAAGGCAATTCGCTGACCGGACACTAGCCCAAACGAGGCCAGGCTTCAAAAGCTCTGCCGGCATTGGGGTTACCGGGGTCGCGGGTGGCGGCCCGCACAGGGCGCTGATCCACATCTATTTCCAGCTCCGCTTGAGCGGACCGGCACGCGACCTTATCTATCACGCGGCGCATTCGCGCTTTCGAGGAACCCACCCCATGCGCTTTTTTAATCGCGGCCCCATCGTCCCGGTGCTGCGCTTCTCCGGACCGATCGGCATGGCGACGCCCCTGCGGCCAGGGCTGGCGCTGTCCGCCGTTGCCGGCCCGATCGAGCGGGCCTTCAGCGCGTCCAAGCTGCCAACCGTTGCCGTCGTCATCAACTCGCCGGGTGGCTCGCCCGTGCAGTCGCACCTGATCTTCAGCCGCATCCGCCAGCTCGCCAAGGAGAAGAACAAGCGCGTCTACGTGTTCTGCGAGGATGTGGCGGCGTCGGGCGGCTACTTCCTGGCTCTGGCCGGCGATGAGATCTACGCCGACCCATCCTCGATCGTAGGCTCGATCGGGGTCATCTCTGCCGGTTTTGGCTTCGACAAATTCATCGACCGCTTCGGCATCGAGCGGCGCGTGCACACCGCGGGCAAGCAAAAGAGCATCCTCGACCCCTTCCAGCCGGAGCGTGCGGAGGACGTCGAGCGCCTGAAGGACCTGCAGCGCGACGTTCACGACGTGTTTATCGGCGTCGTCAAGCAACGGCGGGCGGCCAAGCTGAAGGGCACCGACGAGGCGCTGTTCAACGGCGCGTTCTGGTCCGCCGGCAAGGCGCAGGACCTCGGTTTGATTGATGGAATTGCCGATTTACGCAGCAAGATGCAGCAACTGCATGGCGAAAAAGTGCGCTTGCGCGTCATGCCCATGGAAAGGGGCGGCCTGCTGTCGCGGTTGCGCAGATTGCCGGGATTTAATGCGGATTTGACTCAAGATGGAATTGCACTTCCGGCCTCGTTGACCGATGATCTGGTCTCAAGCATAGAGGCGCGGGCCTTGTGGTCGCGCTTTGGGATCTAGATCAACGGGAGGTGCGTCATGCCCCAGCTGGTCGTCCTGGCCCTCGTCGGCGCCGGTCTTTACGCCGGCTATCGCTGGTATGCGCGCGCCGCCGAGCGCCTCGCCACCGAGATCAAGCGCAGCGAGGAGGAGATGCGCCGGCGGGCGCACGTCGCCATCAAGGAAATGGGCAAGCTGGAGTACGACCCCGCGAGCGGCGTGTACCGCCCCTCCACGCGGAGCTAGGCACGCCGGGTCGTCCAGCAGCCGTCGATCCTGCCTTCAATCGGGTGATGACCGGCAGCACTTTTTGCGTATAGTGCGGCGCGCTTCAACAATTAGCTCGCCATGCCATCCACGCACACCAAGGCTGCCAAGTCCGCTGCCGCCGCCACGGCTCCCAAGCCGGCGACCGGCGCGGCGCTCAGGCCTACCCAATCCTTCCAGGACCTGATCCTCTCCCTGCAGCAATTCTGGGGCGAGCAGGGTTGCGTGATGCTGCAACCTTACGACATGGAGGTTGGTGCCGGCACCTTCCATCCGGCCACCACCCTGCGTGCGCTGGGTCCCAAACCGTGGAACGCGGCCTACGTGCAGCCCTCGCGCCGGCCCAAGGACGGCCGCTACGGCGAAAACCCGAACCGCATGCAGCACTACTACCAGTTCCAGGTGATCATGAAGCCGTCACCGCCGGACATCCTGGACCTCTACCTGCAGAGCCTGGCGCGCATCGGCATCGACCCGATGCTGCATGATATCCGCTTCGTCGAGGACGACTGGGAGAGCCCCACGCTCGGCGCCTGGGGCCTCGGCTGGGAGGTTTGGTGCGACGGCATGGAGGTGACGCAGTTCACCTACTTCCAGCAGGTCGGCGGCTTCGACTGCAATCCCGTCTCCGGCGAGATCACCTATGGACTGGAGCGCCTTGCCATGTACGTGCAGGGCGTCGACCGCGTGTTCGACCTCAACTTCAACGGCCGCACGGATGCGCGCAAGCTCACCTACGGTGACGTGTTCCTGCAGGCCGAGCAGGAGTACTCGCGCTACAACTTCGAAGTCGCCGACACCGAGCTGCTGCTCGCCCACTTCCGCGACGCCGAGAAGGAATGCAAGGCGCTGCTGCAGGCCGGCGCGCCGCAACCGGGCCGCAACGACCAGCGCCACACGCTGGCGCTGCCCGCCTATGACCAGTGCATCAAGGCATCCCACATCTTCAACTTGCTCGATGCGCGCGGGGTCATCTCCGTCACCGAGCGGCAAAGCTACATCCTGCGCGTGCGCGAGCTCGCCAAGGCCTGCTGCGCCGCCTGGCTGCAGACGGAAGGCGGTGGAGCCTGACCACCACTGTCATCCGGGAATGTTGCGGCGCCACGTATCCCGGACCCAGGGGCACGGCTTAGCAAGGTGCTTGGCCCCGGCTCTCGGCGCTGCGCGCACCGGCAGGATGACAACTGGGAGATAGTTCGACGATGACCACACCGAAAACCCTGCTGGAGATGTCCGGCGCCGATATGCGGCCCGCGCCGCTGGCAACCGCAACGCTCGTCATCATCGACGCGCAGAACGAATATCTCGACGGCAAGCTGGCGTTGCCCGAGGTCAAGCCCGCCGTCGAAGCACTTGCGCGCCTGCTCACCAAGGCGCGCGCGGCCAGCGCCCCCGTCGTGCACATCCAGCACAAGGGCCGCGCCGGCGGCTTGTTCGACCTCGATGCACGCAGCGGTGCCATCATCGATGCCGTCAAGCCGCTCGGCGCCGAAGCCATCGTGCACAAGCCGCTGCCCAACGCCTTCGCGCAGACCGATCTCGATGCCACGCTCAAGAAACTCGGCCGGACGCAGCTCGTCATCGCCGGCTTCATGACGCACATGTGCGTCAGCTCCACGGCCCGCGCCGCCCTCGACCTCGGCTATAAGGCAACGGTCGCGGCCGACGCGTCGGCCACCCGCGACCTGCCCGACCCGATGGGCGGCGTGATCTCCGCCGCCGCTCTGCACCGCGCAGCGCTGGCCGAACTGGCCGACCGGTTCGCTATCGTCGCCAGGGTCGATCAGATCGAAAACGGCTGACCTAATGCTCACCAACACCAGGCTGATCCGCGTGCAATGGGGCGACTGCGACCCGGCCGGCATCGTCTTCTATCCGCGCTACTTCGAATGGTTCGATGCCAGCACCATCCTGCTGTTCGAGAAAGCGACGGGCATGATCAAGAAGACCATGCTGGAAAAATACCAGGGCGCCGGCATCGCCCTGCTGGAGGCGCGCGCCGTGTTCAAGGTTGCCTCCCACTACGGCGAGGACCTCCAGGTCGAGAGCACAATCAGCGAATTCCGCCGCTCGAGCTTCTTCGTGCACCACAAGGTCAGCAAGGCCGGCGCGCTCGCTCTTGAAGGTTTCGAGACCCGGCTGTGGACCGTGCGCGATGCGGCCGATGCCGACAAACTAAAGTCGGCACCCATGCCGGCCGAGATCCGCGCCGCGTTTGCGAACCGCTAGCGCCACCACCTCTCGTGCGGGGAAACGTCCCACGTTTTAGCGCCGAACGGCGCATGGTCCACGACCGACCGCTCCGCTACACTGCCCGCGACAACCCCACCACAGCATTGCCAACGCCCCACTGACAGGAGACGCGCTCATGCAAGATTCGACAGCCCCCTTCCGCGCCGACATGGTCGGCAGCTTGCTGCGTACGGCGCCCCTGAAAGAGGCGCGCACCAAACACGCCAACGGTGCAATCACCGCGCCGCAGCTCAAAGCCGTCGAGGATGAGGAGATCCGCAAGCTGGTCGCCAAACAGGCGGCGGTCGGGCTGAAGCTCGCCACCGACGGCGAGTTTCGCCGCGCCTGGTGGCACTTCGACTTCTTCTGGGGGCTGCAGGGCTGCGAGCGCGTGACGGTGGATCAGGGCATCAAATTCCACGGCGTGCACACCAAGGCCGAAAGCCTGAAGGTCATGGGCAAGCTCGACTTCCCCGCCGACCATCCCATGCTCGAGCACTTCAGGTTCCTGAAATCAGTCAGCCCGGCCGCCGTGCCGAAGATGACCATCCCCTCGCCGTCCGTGATGCACTTCCGCAGCGGCCGCGCCGCCATCGGCCCGCAGGCCTATCCCGACATGGACGGCTATTTCGAGGACCTCGCCAAGGTCTACGGCAAGGCGATCAAGTCGTTCTACGATGCGGGCTGTCGCTACCTACAGCTTGACGACACCGCGTGGGCCTACCTGTGCTCCAAGGAGCAGATGCAGGAGGCGCGCAAGCGCGGCGAAGACGTCGACAGGCTGCCCGGCATCTACGCGCAGGTCATCAACACCGCGCTCAAGTCCAAGCCGGCCGACATGGTCATCACCACGCATGTTTGCCGTGGCAACTTCCGCTCGACCTGGATTTCGGAGGGCGGCTACGAGCCGGTTGCCGAACGCCTGCTGGCCGCCATCGACTATGATGGTTACTTCCTGGAATACGACACCGAGCGCGCCGGCGGCCTGGAGCCGCTGCGTTTCCTACCCAAGGGCAAGAAGCGCGTCGTGGTCGGCCTTGTCACCTCCAAAAGTGGGACGCTCGAGAATAAGGACGATATTAAGCGCCGGCTCGAGGAGGCAAGCCAATACGTGGCACTCGATCAACTCTGTCTCAGCCCGCAATGCGGCTTTGCCAGCACGGAAGAGGGCAACATCCTGGCCGAGGAAGAGCAATGGGCCAAACTCAAGATGATCGTGGAGATTGCGCGCGAGGTTTGGCGCTGAGCCCGGCAGGCTGGCAAATGATGCGTGCGAGCTTCCAGAATAGGGATGCCGCGTGTTAGCCGGCGTCGTGCACTCAACGCTATTGCGGGCGGAAATAGCCAACTCGCTGTGATATCCGCCAAGGCCGCAAGCAAAACAAAGGGGCGGGAAAAACCCGCCCCTTTTTGCGCAAAATGCACAGCGCCGCCCGCCATCGGCGCGATTCAGATCAGGTAATCGTCCTTGCTGGACTTGCCGCCCTTGGTGGCGGCGACCATCCAGCGCGGCATGCGGCCACGACCGGTCCAGGTATTGTCGGGGTTTTTGGGATCGCGATATTTGGGCGCCACGCTGCCCTTGCCCTTGCGGCCCTTGCCGAGCACTTCCTCCAAGGATAATCCGTGCTCCTTGGCCATATCCGACAATTTCTGCCGAAGGGCCACGCGCTCCGAATTTTGCTTATCGACCATCAACCGATCGATTTGGGCACGAAGCTGCGATAGCTCCGCATAGCTCATTTTTTCGATGCCATTGAGTTTCGCCATTTGTTCTCTCCGCTGCGGGGTATTTTGGGATTGTGCAATATCAAATGCGTCGGTTGACAAATCATTGCAACCGAAATCTCGGACCAAATATGCGGGACCTATTATGCGTTGCCGATCCAGCTCCGTATCTTGGGGCTGGGACATGGTCCGGCACTCCATTCTGGGATGCCACGTCCAAAATACACTTTCTGAGAACAATCGGTCACTTTCGGTTTTCTCGAAAATCATTCGAGCCGCAAACGCAGGTGTTTGGCCAAAATCCCTGCCCTGCAGGCGTTGCGGCTGCCGTCACAGGTGTTGTGCACCATCCGAGGTCTGATGGCGGCCAGAGGTAACGGGTACACTGCGTCGCTTCAGGCCGGTTGCCCGTCTGGGTGAAAAGTGGGACGCTGCAATCCGGGAAATGCCTGCGCAAGCAATGCGCCAAGAAGCAAAAATCAGGCGGGCGCAGTCCGTCTGCTCGGGAGCTGCAACGGAGGAATATCAATGAAACTCAGGTATTTGGTGGGGGCGCTCCTGGCGCTCACAATGGTCGGGCATGCGGCCACGGCCGTGGCCCAGACGAAGGCCAGGTTGCAGACGGCCGTGCCGTCGGCCAGC
Source organism: Hyphomicrobiaceae bacterium (assembly GCA_035762425.1). Classification (GTDB taxonomy): domain Bacteria; phylum Pseudomonadota; class Alphaproteobacteria; order Rhizobiales; family Hyphomicrobiaceae; genus AWTP1-13. The sequence continues at coordinate 19,449 of DASTOW010000295.1, forward strand.
ATCTACTTCGAGTTGCTGAAGCGCTATGCCGAGCGCGTCGACAAGATGTCGAACGGGCGCATCAAGATCGAGGTGCTGCCGGACGGCGCCATCGTTCCTGCCTTCGAGATCCTCGATGCCGTCGACAAGGGTATCGTTGAGGGCGGCTATGCCTGGACGCACTACTGGTCCGGCAAGCACCCTGCGGCCGGCATATTCTCCAATCCGATGGCTGGCGCAGGCGCCGGCCTCGACCAGCTGAGCCACGTGGCGTGGTTGCTGGAAGGTGGCGGCAACAAGCTCTACGAGCGCTTCTATGCAGAAATCCTGAAGGTCAACGTCCATCCGTTGATGATCCAGCCGATGGGCCCCGACCCGCTTGGCTGGTTCAAGCGGCCGATCAAGGACGTCGCCGACTTCAAAACCATGAAATACCGCTCGCCGCCGGGCATTACGGGCGAGATCTTCAAGGAAATGGGCGTATCCGCGGTCGCCCTGCCTGGCGGGGAGATCGTGCCGGCAGCCCAGCGCGGCACCATCGATGCGGCCGAATGGATCGGACCGGCCGACGACCGCAACCTCGGGCTGCACACGGTCTGGAAAAACTACTACCTGCAAGGACTGCATCAGTCGACCGACATCGGCGAGGTGCTGTTCAATAAAGGTTGGTGGGACAAGCTGTCGCCCGACCTGCAGGAAATCATGAAAGGTGCAGCCTTGGCCTCCATGATGGAGACCTACGGCTTCAACGTTTGGCGCAACGCCCAGGCGGTCGTCGAGCTGCGCGACAAGCACGGCGTGCAGATCCTCGATACGCCGAAGGACTTCTTCCCCGAGTTCGTGCGCGCAACCAACGTTGTGCTCGATCGCTACGCGGCCAAGGATGCTTTCTTCAAGGAGGTGCTCGACAGCCAGCGCGCGTTCGGCAAAACGGTGGTGCCGTACTGGACGAAGATTCTCGACCTCTACTCCGAGCTCGGCAACTCCGCGCTCAAGAAGTGAGGATCGTGGAAGGCGGGTCCCGCGCGGACTTGCCTTCCACCTCGCAGGGAAGGGGTGGGACGGGGGGACCTTGGCATGACGACGCAGGCAGCGCCCGCCTTGCTGCGCGCGATTGGCTTCTTCGACGGCATCAGCTTGTGGTCCGGCCGCATCGTCGGTTGGCTCATCATTCCTATGGTGCTGAGCCTCGTGTGGGAGGTGGTGTTGCGCTACCTTTTCAACGCCCCCACCATATGGGCCTACGACATGACGTACATGCTTTACGGCACGTTCTTCATGCTGGGCTCGGCCTACACGCTCATGCGAGGCGGCCACATCCGCACCGACAGCCTGTACGCACAGTGGTCACCGCGTCGTCAGGGTGTCGTCGACACCATCTGCTACCTGGTGTTCTTCTTTCCCCCATTGCTGGCACTGCTCTACGTGACCTGGGACTACTTCTGGGTTTCCTACCTGCGCGGCGAACGGGTCGTGACGAGCCCGTGGATGCCGATCATCTATCCGCTCAAATTCGTGATGCCGGCCACCTGTGCGCTGCTGCTCCTGCAGGGCCTTGCCGAGCTGCTGCGCTCCGTGCACGCCGCCCGCACGGGTGAGTGGATCGCGCGCCCGACCCTGACGGTGGGAGTGGAGAAGGGCGATGTCTGAGGAATGGATTGGCATCGGCTCGCTGGTGCTGCTGTTTACCGCGATCTTTATTGGCTTTCCCATCGCTTTCACGCTGATCGCCATTGCGCTGGGCGTCGGCTATTTGGCGCTTGGGCCGATCGCGCTCCACCTCATGACCCTGCAGTTCTTCGCAGTCATGAAGGAGACGTCGCTGGCGTCGGTGCCCTTCTTCCTGTTTATGGGCTATCTGCTCGAACAGTCGGGGCTGATGCAGCGATTGTTCCGCGGCATTCAGCAGCTGCTCGCCGGCGTGAAAGGCTCGCTCTACATCGCCGTGCT
>DASTOW010000296.1:0-53953 GCA_035762425.1 Hyphomicrobiaceae bacterium
GCTCGCCGAGTTGTGGTTGTCGAGGCCGATGAAGGTGTTCGACCGGCCACCATCATTGAAGTACATGATGGAGCGGTTCACGTGACCGTACACGGTCAGTGACATCTTGCGGTTGCCTTTGCGGGCCGTGGTGGCCTCCAGCTCGGCGACCCGCTCTTCCAGGTCGGCGCAGCAGTCGCCACCCAGATCGGCAGCCTTGGCGGACGGGACCGCCATGCCGCCCATTACCACACCAGTCGCGGCCAACAGGGCCAACAGACTTGTAGACTTTGACAGTCCCCCGATCATTCGAACTACTCCGTTGGACTAACGCTACCGGAACCCAATCTCACGACTGAATTTACCGTTCTCCCACACGACAGGATGGCCGATATGTTGCGACTGCCATCTGAGACCCGCCCAGCCGTGTTGGTCTAAGGATTAACGCAATCGTTGACGGACGGTAAACCACCAAACGACCGGTCGAGGAGCTTTGACTCTAGAACGTGGCAGAATCGCCACGATGCGAATCGAGTCGCGCCACAATTCTGGCCATGTCGGCGCGGACACGCAAAATCTGTCAACACAATTAGTCCAGCAAACCGCATATTCGCGGTTCGAGAGGAATGCCTGACCAGGCTCGTCAAGAAATTGAATTTCTTATATTTTGCAGGCCTGGCCGGCAGTTCGATTGCGCATGAAGGATACACCATGAAGGCTATCTTGCCAGCCTGTCGAGCGGCGACCAGAATTGTGCAAAAGGTGTGTATGAATCGGATTTCCCCACCATGGCGCCCATCGTTCAGATTGCCGTTGTAGGGGCGGGGCCTGCCGGGCTGGCGAGCGCTCTCGCCCTCAGTGCATTCGGATGCGAGGCAATTCTGGTTGCACCGGCCTACGATCCGGCGCTCGCAGCCAAGGACATGCGCACCACCGCGTTGCTGTCTAGCAGCCTCAACCTGCTCGAAAATCTGGGTGTCTGGCGCCTGTGCAAAGAGGCCGCGGCACCCCTCACGTCCATCCGCATCGCCGATGATCGCGACGACCTGCTGCGCGCGCCTGAGGTGCTCTTCAACGCCTCAGAACTTGGTCTGTCCGCCTTCGGCGCGAACATCCCCAACGCAGCCCTAATTTCCGCCCTGAACGCCGCCGCGGAGGCGGCGCCCGCACTGAGCCTTCTTGCGACCTCCGCAGTGGTACGGGTCACGCCAGGTGAGAGGTCGGTGCGCCTCGACCTTGCCGAGGGCAAAAATGTGGAGGCAGCTCTGGTAGTTGCTGCAGACGGCCGCGCCTCGCTGGTGCGCGCAGGTGCCGGCATCGGCGTCCGCGCCTGGTCCTACCCCCAATCGGCCGTGGCTACCGTGTTTCGGCATGCGCGGCCGCACGGGGGCGCCACCACTGAGTTGCATCGGCGCACGGGGCCCCTCACGACAGTGCCCCTGCCCGGCGACATGTCGAGCCTGGTCTGGGTGGAGGAACCCGCCCAAGCCCAGCGCCTGGGTGCACTGTGCGACGCCGATTTCGCCGAGGCTCTCGACCAGCGGCTGCAGGGTTTTCTTGGTTGCATAAGCCCTAGCGGGCGGCGTGTGGTATTCCCTCTCTCGGGCCACACCGCCGAGCGCATGGGCGGCAATCGCACGGCGCTGGTCGGCGAAGCGGCACACGCGATGCCGCCCATCGGTGCGCAAGGCCTCAACCTCAGCCTGCGCGACGCAAGCGTGCTGGCCGAGTGCGTGGTTGAAGCTCAACAGCGCGGTGGTGACATTGGTGCACCAGACGTGTTGCGCGGCTACCACGATGCACGCCGAGCCGATGTGTTTGCACGTACCCTCGCCGTCGACGCCCTGAACCGATCCCTGCTGGCGGATTTTCTTCCAGCACAAGCGCTGCGCGGAGCCGGGCTGCATCTGTTGGCCAACAGCGCCGCGCTGCGCCGCCTGCTCATGCACGGTGGCATGACGCCTGTTGGCGCGTTGCCGCGCCTGATGCGCGCCGATATGCCGGCTTCGAGGGCTTGACGGACGCTGGCGGCGCAGGCATTTGCGCAGGCTGAGCAGCGCCGCTGCTCGCCACCACTGGGAGCGCTCCGCTCAGGGCGGAAACGGATCTTGGGTCTCGGCCACGGACCTTACTTTCGGCATGCGAGAATTCCTGCGCGATCTACGCTACCGCCTCGAGTACGGGGTGTTGCGCCTCATCACCGGGCTGGTGCGCGCCGTGCCCCTCGATGTGGCAGTCGATGTCTCGGCGAAAGCTTGGCGCAAGCTCGCCCCCTACGACCGCCGCCACAAGCGCGCGCTCGCCAATCTGGCCATAGCTTTTCCCGAGAAGACCGAGGCCGAACGCGAAGCCATCGCGCTGTCGATGTGGGAAAACCTCGGGCGCATCATGGCCGAGACGATGACCATCGATCGCATCATCGCCGACCCCTCACGGCTCGAGATCGTCAGCGAGCGCATGTTCAGCCGCTATCGCGGCAAGCCGGGCGCCGCCATCGGCGTAACCTTGCATATGGGAAACTGGGAGCTTGCAGTTTGGCCGCTCACGGAATCCGGCAAGAACCCGGCCGCCATCTATCGCGCCGTCAACAACCCCTACGTCGACCGCTATCTGCGCTGGCTGCGGCGGGATCTCTATCCAGGTGGCCTGCTCGGCAAGGGGCGTAGCCATCAGGAGACGCAGGCCGTTGCACGGTCGATCATGAGCTTCGTACGCCAGGGTGGTCGCCTTGGCATCGTCTGCGATCTGCACGACGGCGCGGGCATCCCGGTCCCCTTCTTCGGACGGCCCGCACCATCGGTGGCTGGCCCAGCCCTGATCGCACGCGTGACAGGCACCCGCATCTGGATGGCGCGCTGTGTGCGGGTCGGCAAGCAGAGCCGCTTCAAGATCGAGATCAAGGAACTAAAGGTTCCCCGCACGGCCAACCAGGCCGATGACGTGCGCTGGATAACGGCGGAAATGCAGAAGCAGTTCGAGGCCTGGGTGCGCGAGACGCCGGACCAGTGGATGTGGGGCAACCGGCGCTGGAGCTGAGCTCGCCCGCAAGCCGTACGCATTCGCCTATTGGCCTGGCACGGCTGGCGTCATACAGTGCGCTTGTTGCAGCGCAGCAAGGTCACCGCGCCATGTCGAGCCTCCGCACGCCAGCCAAGCACTTCGCTCCGCTCGCCATCGGGGCACCCGAGCCGTTCCGGCAGCTGCCGGTCAAGCTTGAGCGCATGATCCATTTTGTGCCGCCGCATAACGAGAAGATTCGCAGTCGACTGCAGGAGCTGATCTCCCAGGTCGACGTGGTGCTGGGCAACCTCGAGGACGCAATCCCCTCGGACGCCAAGGTGGCGGCAAGGCAGGGCTTCATCGCCATGGCCAATGCCAATGATTTTGGTCAGACGGGATTGTGGACTCGCATCAATGCGCTGAATTCGCCCTGGGGGCTGGACGACATTCTGGACATCGTGCCGGCTGCGGGCGCCAAGCTGGACGTGATCATGCTGCCCAAGGTGGAGGGGCCGTGGGACATCCACTACCTCGATCAGTTGCTGGCGCAGCTCGAAGCCAAGCACACCCTCCCCAAACCGATCCTGATCCACGCCATTCTGGAGACAGCCGAAGGCGTTAAGAACGTCGAGGCCATCGCTGCAGCCAGCCCACGCATGCACGGCATGAGCCTGGGCCCGGCCGATCTCGCCGCATCGCGTGGCATGAAGACAACCCGCGTGGGCGGCGGACACCCCGCCTACGGCATCCTGGCTGATGCGGGTGCCCAGGGCGGCCCGCGCGCATTCTTCCAGCAAGATCTTTGGCACTACACACTGGCGCGCATGGTCGATGCCTGCATGAGCTACGCCATCAAGCCGTTCTATGGCCCCTTCGGCGACTTTGCCGATGCCGCAGCCTGCGAAGCACAGTTTCGCAACGCCTTCCTGCATGGCTGCGTCGGCGCCTGGACGCTTCACCCCAGCCAGATCGGCATTGCCAAGAACGTATTCAGCCTCGACCCGCAGGAGGTCGCCTTCGCCAAGCGCATCATCCAAGCAATGCCGGATGGTACAGGCGCCGCCATGATCGACGGCAAAATGCAGGATGACGCCACCTGGAAGCAGGCCAAAGTCATTCTCGATCTGGCGAGGCTCGTTGCCAGCCGCGATCCCGAGCGTAAGGCCTTGTACGGACTCTGAGCGTTTGTACGGACTTTGCGCCTCAGGGCGCGGGAAATCGGCCAAGCACGACGACCGAAACCGATTGCCGCATTGACGCACGCGGCTCGCAAGCGCTATCGAGCACACCTCTTGCCCGTGTATTGGCGCAAGGAGTGCCGCCGATGGCGAGTGTGCGTCAGGCCAAATTTCGGGTCGGCGAGATTGTGCGACACCGCGTCTACCCGTTTCGCGGCGTAGTGTTCGATATCGACCCCGTGTTCAACAACACCGAGGAATGGTGGCGTTCCATTCCTGAGGACGTACGTCCGCGCAAGGATCAGCCGTTCTATCACCTGCTGGCTGAGAACGCCGAAACCGAGTACATCGCCTACGTCTCTGAGCAAAACCTGCTGCCCGACGTCACCGGCGCCCCGCTGCGCCACCCCCAGATCGGCGAGATGTTCACGGTTCTGGAGGATGGCAGCTATCGGCCGCTTTTCCTGCAGCAGCCGCACTGACTTGGTGTGCTGCTTGCGCATTGCCGACGACCCTGCGGCACCGGTACCTCGACAATTTGGAAACTGCAGAACTGCTGGTGCGGTTCAGTCTCGGGAACGCCGAACAAGCACGCAAAATTGCCCGGCATGCGCGGGACATCGCAGCCAGGTTGCTCACGCAATAGCCAAGGCCACCCGCCAGCGGACGGGTGGCCTTCCCATGCCAGAGCGTTCAAGAGCTACTTCTTGGGCGGATCCTTGGGCGCCGCCGCCGGACCCTTCTTCTGCTGCTCTTCGTACTGCTTCTTCTGCTCTTCAAAGATTTGCCGCTGCCGCTGCGCGATCTGCGTCATGAGCTGACGGCGAGCATCCGTGTACGCCTTGTTGTCGATCGGCTGTCCCGACATCGCCTGATCGAACCCGGCGAGGCCGACGGGAATGATGGCACGCTGGCCGGCGATATGCAGGAAGGTGACCATGAAGCCGCCTGACGACTTGAGACTGCTCATCAGTTCGGGCGAGGCCTCGATTTCCGCATTGCATCCGCCCGGGTGGCAGATGGTGTAGTCGAGGCGGTATTCCTTCATGCGCTTTTCGTCGACCTGTTCTCCCTTGACGGCTTTGTCCCACAGGTCCGGCGGGATGAAGGTCGCGCGCATGCCTGGCTTAAGCACGACCTCGGTCGGCACCATGATCATGAAATAGAGTTTGTCCTGCCCTTCGACCTTGCGGACGGCAGCCGAGACGACCGTCATGCCCGAGTTGCCGTCCAGGCGCTCATGCATGGTCATGCAGATCTTGAGATCCTGCTTAACTTCCTTGCCGTCCTTGTCCTTGCTGACGGTCTGGCCGGCTTCACACAGTTTGACCCAGGCGGTCTGCGGAGCTTCGGCCGCGCCACCCTTGGCTGCGGGCGCCGGAGCCTTCTCCGGCGCCTTCTTGGGGGCAGCAGGTTGCTGCTGAGCATAGCCCACTGCCGACAGCCCGGTGACGCCAAGCGTCAACGCGGCCGCAACAGCGCCGGCGCGCCAAATGCGCGCAACCGTGGCGTAGTGCGAACCGAATTTTACCATGTCTATATGACCTCTCCTGCACAGCCGGCCCGGCCGGCTGGGGCCCCATTTTCAATTTACTCGCGCCGTAGCGCGTGGCCGGCACTAAGGGCTGCATTGCGGCAATCCCGTGGCCTTTATGGCATCAACCTTGATCGCCAGCCAGCACCCAAATGTTGCGTGGCCACCCGGCAACGCAGCGATCCAGCACTCCATCCCGCGAGCCATACGCCATGTTAGTAGTGTCGCGCGTACCCATACACGTCCTTACTGCAGCGCCCCTGGCTGGATGCCCTTGAGAGCCGCCCCCTTGCGCAAAATGCCGCACTGGCTGCGCGTCACAGCGATCATATTCGGCTGCGCACTCCTCAGCGCCACCGGGTCAGCCGAGCCAGTCGAGGGGCTGGCCATGCATGGCAAGCCCAAGCACGCGCTGGGCTTCACGCATTTTCCATACACCAATCCCGACGCCCCCAAGGGCGGGCGCATCGTTTTGGGGGCGCTCGGGACATTCGACAGCCTGAACCCCTTCATTATCCGGGGCGTAACGCCCTCGGGCGTACGCGAGTACGTCTATGAGAGCCTGATGGCACGCAGCGGCGACGAGCCGTTTTCCCTCTACGGACTGATCGCGCAGTCGGTGGATATGCCCGACGACCGCAGCGCCATTACCTTTAATCTGCGGCCGGAGGCGCGGTTCTCGGACGGCATGCCCATCACGCCGGAGGACGTGCTCTTCAGCCACCAGATTCTCAAGGAGAAGGGCTGGCCCTACCATCGTTCGCACTACGCCAAGGTGGCGGCAGCCGCAAAGACCGGCCCGCACAGCGTGCGCTTCACGTTCAACGCCCCAGGCGATCGCGAGATTCCACTCATCATGGGTCTGCTGCCGGTTCTGCCGCGGCACCTTTTGGCCCCAGAGGCCTTCGATCGCACGACGTTGGAGGCTCCCGTCGGCAGTGGGCCCTACCGCGTGGAGCGCATCGATGCCGGCCGCTCCGTAACCTATCGCCGCAATCCGGACTGGTGGGCGCGCGACCTCCCTGTCACCCGCGGTCGCTTCAACTTCGATGAGATCCGCGTCGAGTACTTCCGCGACGCCTCCTCGCTGTTTGAAGCCTTCAAGGCCGGCGACGTACACGTACGCGCAGAAGACGATCCCGGCCGCTGGATCGAAGGCTATCGCTTTCCGGCGGTCACGGACGGCCGCGTCATCAAGCGCGAATTCGAGACCGGCCTGCCGTCCGGCATGACCGCGCTGGTGTTCAACACCCGCCGACCGGTCTTCGAGGACGCGCGCGTGCGTCGCGCGTTCTTGCTACTGTTCGACGGCGCCTGGATCAATCGCAGCCTGTTCAATGGTGGCTATCAGCGCACGCAGAGTTTTTTTGAGCGTTCGATGCTTTCCTCGCACGGACGCCCGGCCGACCAGCGTGAGCGCACTTTGCTCGCTCCGTTTGCCAATTACGTGAAGCCCGAAGTGATGGACGGCACCTATTCCGTGCCGAACGCGACCTGGACCGGAAACAACCGGCCCAATCTCGAGGCGGCCTATGTGCTGCTCAAGAACGCCGGCTACGAGCTGAAGGACGGCCGGTTGGTCAAGAATGGGGCTCCCCTGACCTTCGAGATACTCGCCCAAACCCGTCAACAGGAGCGTCTGATGCTGAGCTACGCCCGCACGCTCGAGCGGCTCGGCATCACAGCGCGCATTCGCCAGGTCGATACGGCCCAGTATTGGGCGCGACTCAAAACCTACGACTTCGACATGATCCAGTGGACCTGGGGAGCCTCACTGTCGCCCGGCAACGAGCAGCTTAACCGTTGGAGCAGCAGGGCCGCCACCATCGAGGGCTCGCTCAACTACGCAGGGGTCAGGAACCCGGCCGTCGACGCCATGATCGAGGCCCTATTGCAGGCGCAGTCGGCCGAAGACTTCACCGCCGCGGTGCGTGCCTTCGACCGTGTGCTGATGTCCGGCGACTACGTCATCCCCCTGTTTCATTTGCCGAAAGTGTGGGTCGCCTATTGGAACCACCTGCGCTATCCGGCGATCCGGCCGCTGTCTGGCTTCGATCTCGACTCCTGGTGGGCCCAAGCTCAGGAATAAGCCGGCGCCAGATGAAGGGCGTTCATTCGCCGTTTATCCGTCCGTCACGCTGACAACGCATTTTCCGATAGTCTGTAACCTGGACGAAAAGTGCTCGGGCCCCCTGGGCGGCGCCGGCATGCCAAGGCGGGATATCATGTCGATCACGATGCGAAGCATTCTACTGGGCGCCTTGCTCGCGCTGATGGTTCTGCCGGCCGCGCCGGTGCGTGCCCAGGACAACGACGTCGACGTCAGCTACTTCTATGAGGAGCTTGAGCAGTACGGCCGCTGGATCGACCACCCGCGCTGGGGCGACGTGTGGAGCCCGGACGTAGATCGCGACTGGCGCCCCTACACGATCGGCTATTGGAACTACACGGAGGACAACGGCTGGTTCTGGGTGTCGGAGGAACCGTTCGGCTGGGCGGTTTTCCATTATGGCCGCTGGGTGGTCGATCCGGACGACGGTTGGCTGTGGATCCCCGGCACGGAATGGGCGCCGGCCTGGGTCGCCTGGCGCTCGGACGACAGCGATGACGGATACGTCGGCTGGGCGCCACTGCCACCGGACGCCCGCTGGGGGCCGAACGGCGATCTCGAGTATGACGAATACTACTACGATGAACCCCTGTACGCCTCGGCCTGGGTGTTCGTTCGCCCGACCTACCTGACCCAGCCCGGCTTGTACCGCTTCGTGGCACCGCGGCCGCAGAACTACATCTATTTGCGCCGCACCAGACACCTGCACGCCTACCGCAAACACGATCGCCGCGTGTTCAACGCCGGCCTCGATGTGCGCCGCTACGAGCGCCTGGTGGGCCGACCGGTGCCGAGGGTGCGGGTGCGCATCACCAGCAACCCGCGCGAGCAGAATTTCCGCCATGGCGGTCCCGAAATCTCAGTGTTCCGGCCCAACATCATCGAGCGGCGCGACGGCGACCGCCGGCGGCCCAACTTCCGCGATCGTCCTCCAGGCGACAGCGGGCCATCGGTGAGGCGCCCACCCGACGGCCGCTTTGACGGTCGGTCGCTTGAGCCAGGCAAGGACTGGAACCGCGACAACAACCGCAATAGAGGTCCTGACGGCAAGGACATCGGCAAGGGTCCGGACTTCCGGCCGGACATCCGGGATGGCCAGAAAGGCCGCGGCGGGCCGGGTGAGCGCGGCCCAGGTCCGGATGGTCCGGGTCAGCGGGGGCCGGCCAGTGTCAACAAGGAGCCGCCCGGTGGCCAGGGTGGCGGCCAACCCCCCTTCAAGGGACCGCCCATCAACGAACCGCCCAAGCAGCCATTCTTCAAGGATCAGGGCTTCAAGGCTCCGAGCGGAGGCCCCGATAAGGGCGATGACAGGGGCCCAGACAACCGCGGCCGCGCCAGGGAAACACGTGAGTTCCAGGGCGTCCCGAAAGAGCCCGCATTCAAGGGCCCACCGTCGGGCCACCAGAACCAGCCAGCCTTCAAGGGGCCGCCGACCGGCAACCAGAACCAACCGGCCTTCAAGGGCCCACCATCCGGCAACCAGAATCAAGGTCAGCCGGCATTGAAAGGGCCTCCGCAAAAGCCGGTCGTGCAGGACCAGCGTCCGGCGCGGCCGCCTGAGCAAAAGCCGCAGCGCCCGCCGGACAAGAAGGAAGACAGGAAGGACGACAAGAAGGGCCCACCCGGCCCGAACTATTGAACCCCGGCACGGCCGTCTCCCTGGGGACGGCCGTCCGCCTCAGTTGCGCCGACCCGCCGCGCCAAGTATCAGGCGGGCATGTCGAATGCCAAGCCACGCCCTGACGATCTGGAGGATGTCGGCGCCCTGCTGACGCGGATGCGGGCGGGCGAGCGCCGCGCCATCTCGCGCGCCGTCACTGAACTCGAACGCCTCTCGACAGCCGCACCGAAACTGCTGGCAGCGTTCCAGCCGCATCTGGGCCACGCGCAGGTGGTGGGCTTCACCGGCCCGCCGGGCGCAGGCAAGTCAACGCTGGTCAACGCCTACACGCGCCACATCCGCGCAGCCGGCCAGAGCGTCGGTATCATTGCCGTCGATCCATCGAGCCCGATTTCCGGCGGCGCTATCCTCGGCGATCGCATCCGCATGACCGCCACCCTCGACGACGACGGTGTCTTCATGCGCTCGCTGGCGAGCCGCGGCCATCTCGGCGGCTTGAGCCCTGCCGCCGTCCGCATCATCGATGCCCTGGATGCTGCCGGAAAGGATGTGATCCTGCTGGAAACCGTCGGCACCGGCCAAAGCGAAATCGATGTCGCCGAGATCGCCGACGTACGCATCGTGGTGACGGCGCCAGGCCTCGGCGACGACATCCAGGCCATGAAGTCGGGCCTGCTCGAGATCGCCGACATCCTGGTGGTCAACAAGGCGGATCGCGACGGCGCCGAGCGCACCATGCAGCAGCTGCTGGGTGCCCTGTCCCTCCGCGCCGGCGCCCGCGGCCAGGCCGTGGTCGTCAAGACCACCGCCACCACCGGCGAGGGGATAGCCGCTCTAGCGGAGGCCATCACACGCAGTGCCACACGCTCGGCGAGCGATGACCCGGGCGAGCGGCGTCGGCGCCGTGCCCGCTACCTGATCGCCCGGGCGGCGGCCGATCTCCTCGCCCAGCGTGTCAAGGCCGACGGCACGCAGGCCGTCGACCGGCTCGCCGAGCAGGTGCTGACCGGCGCGCTGTCGCCTGAGGACGCCGCGCGCCGGCTGCTGGAAGGCTGACGACCGGCGAACATGCCGCCCGGCTTGCCGCCGCAACGGACCGGCCACGCACCCGCGGCTAGCTAGAAAGGCACGCGACTGCTCGTAGGCTGTCGAGAAGCCGCGACCACGCGTGCGGCCAGGTCGAAAGGCGGGCTTCCCGGTCTCAATCGCACGGGCGCATGCATTGAACTCGTGCCTCCGATCGTGAAAACCATCCGCCTCACCTGGCGCCGCATTGCGCGTGCAGGACACTAGGCACGCTCGACGCGCGCCGCATAACAGCCGGGCGCCGCGAAGTGGATGTGTAGATATTCGGCGTCGGGCTTGGCGAACATCCGCTCGATGGCACCCTCGACGGCTTTGCCATCCACCAGTTCGCATCCCGTCATCATTCCCTTGCCGTCGTATCCCCGCACAGCCAGCGTGCGCTTGCGCAGCTGCTCCGGCACCTCGCCGACCGCGTCATGTCTGAGATCGCCTTTGCGCACATAGATGGCAAAGCGCATGCGGTAGGGCGAGTCGACTGGCAAATGCTCGTAGTTGACAAGCAGCAGCTCATCGCCTGGCCGCGAGTCCGTGAGACTGACCCGGCATGGATAGCCGGGCTGGCGGTCCTCGGCGATCCGGCGCACGGCCCCTCGCGCGGCCAGCTCCTCGTCCGAAAGGGCGAACAGATGCTCGAACTGCTCGGCCGGCAGGCCCTTGATGCGAAAGCTCATGATCGGATCTCCTGTGCGTTGTCGAGCACAGCATGCGCCCGGCCGACACAGAATTCGACCCGTTTCCTGTCAGCCCCTAGCGACGTTTTCTAGCGGCGCGCCATGTTGTTCGTCGGCATCCACCGACGGCATTCCCGCGCACGCGCAGCCCACCACCCCAGGCGATGAAACTCCGGCATGGTGCGCGCATCTCCGCCCGCGCCGATGCGGCTCGAAGCGAGCCGGCTCTCAAACCGCCGCGCCCGCGCGCAGCAGCTTGTAGGTGATTGAATCGATCAGCGCCTCGAAGCTCGCATCGACGATGTTGGGTGACACGCCGACCGTGAACCAGCGCTCGCCGCTTGCCTTGTCGCGGCTTTCCACCAGCACCCGCGTCACCGCTTCCGTGCCGGCGGTGAGGATTCGCACCTTGTAGTCGACGAGCTCGACGTCCCTGATGATGCCCTGGTAGCGGCCGAGGTCCTTGCGCAGCGCCTGATCGAGTGCGTTGACCGGGCCGTTGCCCTCCGCCACCGACCAGAGCGGCTCCTCGTCGCCCTTCAGGAACACCTTGACGGTCGCCTCCGACACCGTGACGAGCTGGCCCAAGGCGTTGTGTCGCTTCTCGACCATGACGCGAAAGCTATCGACGCTGAAGTACTCCGGCACCGAGCCCAGCAGGCGCCGCGCCAGCAATTCGAAAGATGCCTCGGCCCCCTCGTAGGCATAGCCGATCGCCTCGCGCGCCTTCACCTCATCCAGCAGCTGCGCCACCCGCGGATCATCGCGTCCAACCGGGACGCCGAGCCGCTCCAGCTCATACAGCAGGTTCGACTTGCCGGCCTGATCGGAAACCAGCACGCGCCGCCGGTTGCCGACGCTCTCCGGCGCCACGTGCTCGTACGTTGCCGGCTCCTTCAGGATGGCGGAGGCGTGGATGCCGGCTTTGGTGGCGAACGCCGCCTCCCCGACGTAGGGCGCCTGCCGGTTCGGCGCACGGTTCAGGATCTCGTCCAGCACGCGGCTCGCGTGCGTGAGCTTCTTGAGCTGCTCCGGCCCGACCTTCACCTCGAAGCGCTCCGCGAACTCCTTCTTCAGAAGCAGCGTCGGGATGAGCGAGGTCAGATTGGCGTTGCCGCAGCGCTCGCCCAGACCATTGAGCGTGCCCTGGAGCTGCCGCGCCCCCGCCCGCACCGCCGCCAACGTGTTGGCCACCGCGTTCTCGGTGTCGTTGTGGGTGTGGATGCCGAGATGCGAGCCCGGCACGTGCTTGCCCACCTCGGCCACGATCTCGCTCACCTCGTGCGGAAGCGTGCCACCGTTGGTGTCGCACAACACCACCCAGCGCGCCCCCGACGTGTATGCGGTCGTGGCCACCGCCAGCGCGTAGGCGCGGTTGGCCTTGAAGCCGTCGAAGAAGTGCTCGCAGTCGATCATTGCTTCACGACCGGCTCCGCCTTGGGCTTCACGACCGGCTCCGCCTTGGGCTTTCGGCGTCACGATCGCCTGGACCGACTGCGCCACGCCCTCCAGGTTCTCCTCGTTGCTGATGCCGAGCGCCACGCGCACGTGATAGTCCCAGGCCTTGGCGACCAGACAGATGGCGCCGCACTTGGCCTGCAGAATCGCCTGGAAGCCCGGATCGTTCGACACCGACCGCCCTGCCCGCTTGGTCATGCCGAACGCAGTCAGCCTGGCGCTTTTCAGGGCGGGCACCGTGCCGAACAGCTCGGTGTCAGTAACGTTCGCGCCCGGATAGCCGCCCTCGATGTAGTCGAGGCCCAGCTCGTCCAGCGTCTTGATGATCAGCCGCTTGTCCTCGAGCGAGAAGTCGACGCCGGTCGTCTGCGCGCCGTCGCGCAGCGTGGTGTCGAACAGGTAGAGCCTCTCCTTGGTCATGCCCGTGTACCTTGCGGCCTGCGCGACGCGATCCTCTCGGTTGTTGGTGCTCGACGCTCCGCGTAACGAGCCGAACCTGCAGGCGCAGCGCCTGCGCCCGAACGGACGCGCAGCGTCGTATCGAACGGGTAAAGTCGCGCACGGGTCATGGCAGCTTACAGGTATCCCAGGAAGCGGGCGGCAAAATACGCCGCGCACACCAGCACCACGCCCTTAAGGATCGGATAATAGTAAGGGTGCTCGCGAAACGGCGGCCGCGCATTGGGATCATTGTTGGTCATACTGGCCTCGCCAATGTCGTCATCCCCGCGCAGGCGGGAACCCAGGTCACATCTCCACAAAAGATCGAGCGCCGCAACACGCTGTCATCCCTCGAGCTCATCCCGGGGGTCCCGGCCATCCCTCCATCTGCAAACGCTGAAGCCACTTGAAAGCTGGGTCCTCGGCACAAGCCCGAGGACGACACACGGGGCGCGCTCATCGCTTCACTTCCCAACTCGTCTCGATCTCGCCCGTCGCCGGGTCCTTCGCATCCTTCAGCTGGATGCCCAAACCGGACAGCTCATCGCGGATGCGATCGGCCTCCTTGAAGTTCTTGGTCTTGCGCGCCGCGTTGCGGGCAGCAATGAGCGCCTCGACCCGGGACGCATCGACGTTGGCAGCTGCATAGCCCACAGCAAAGTCCGCCTGCTTCTCGTTGTCGTAGACGCCGAGAAACTGCAGACTGGCCTTCAGCTGTGCCGCCGCCTGCGCATTGCGCTGCGCCGACTTGGCCACGCCATGAATGATCGACATTGCGCTCGGCGTGTTGAGATCGTCCGACAACGCAGCAATCATCTCCGCATGCGGCTCGGCAGCGACAGGCGCCTCGTGCAGGAAGCTGGCGAAATCCATCAGCGTAGAACGCGCCTGCACCAGCCGCTCCACCGTCCAGTCGATCGGCTGCCTGTAGTGCGTACCGAGCATGGCAAAACGGATCACCCGACCATGCCATGGCTGGTTGCCGAATTTCCGCATCGCCAGCAGCTCGTTGATCGTCACGAAGTTTCCGAGGGACTTCGACATCTTCTCGCCCTCGACCTGCAGGAAGCCATTGTGCATCCACACGTTGGCCATCACCGGCGCGCCGTGGGCGCAGCGGCTCTGGGCGAGCTCGTTCTCATGATGGGGAAAGACCAGATCGATGCCGCCGCCGTGGATGTCGAACGTCTGCCCCAATAGGGCACCCGCCATCGCCGAGCACTCGATGTGCCAGCCGGGCCGGCCTGGCGTGGCAATCCCGCACGGCGACAGCCAGGAGGGCTCGCCGGGCTTGGACGGCTTCCACAGCACGAAGTCCGTCGGCCCCTTCTTGTAGGGGGCAACGTCGACGCGCGCGCCCGCCTCCATCTCCTCCGGGCTGCGGTTGGCGAGACGCCCGTAGTCGGGCATGGAGGCCACGTCGAACAGCACGTGCTCCTCGGCGACGTAGGCATTGCCGCGGCGCACCAGCGTCTCGATCAGCCGCACCATGTCCTCGGCCTTGTCGGTGCGGCGGATGTACTCGGTGGCGCGCGGCTCATGCGTCGGCGCCAAGACGCCAAGCGCGGCGATATCTTCATGGAACTGCCGCGTGGTCGCCTCGGTGACCTTGCGGATCGCCTCGTTGAGCGGCAGGGTCGGATACTGCTCGGCCGCGCGCGCGTTGATCTTGTCGTCGACGTCGGTGATGTTGCGCGCGTAGGTGACGTGGTCGGCCCCGTAGATGCGGCGCAGCAGCCGGAACAACACGTCGAACACGATCACCGGCCGCGCATTGCCGATGTGGGCATAGTCGTAGACGGTCGGCCCGCACACATACATGCGCACGTTGTTGCGATCGAGAGGTTCAAACCTCTCCTTCTTGCGCGTCAGCGTGTTGTAGAGCGTGAGCGTCACGATATCCCCTCAAGACAACTAGTGTCAGCCTCGCCGCTGGCGGGCGTTTCTCTGTCTCAATGAGGGCAAAGAAAGCAGGCCGCGCCAGCTCCTAGCTAGCTCGTTGCAATAATGCCGCACCAAATGTTGACGGCGGGTGTGCACAGGCCCTGCATGGCGCGCCTTATCGGCGGTTTCCCGGCCAACGTCAAGGCGATGGGATATTGGTCCGAGCGCGATTGACCCCCTGCCGCAACAATCCCATAATTACGCCGGAAAGTTCTCAAGAATCAGCGCCGCTTGGCGCCTGGGGAGGCTGAGATTTTCCAGATGCGCAGGGACCAGCAAACGGACCAGCCGAAGGGCATATGCTCCGAGCGCGGCATGCGGATGCTCGCCATCGCCGGCGCCATGGCCGCCGCACTCAGTTTCTCGTTCGCCGATGCACTGGCGCAAGGTTGGTGGCCCTGGTCGCAGCAGGAGCAGCGGCCCATCCCTCGCGAGCCGCTTCGACCGGGCGGCCCTGGAGGTGCAACCGGACCGGGCGGGCCCGCCGGATCGGGTCAGGGACCCTACCAGCAAGGTCCCTATCAGAACCAGGGACAGCAGGGCGGCTACGGCGCACGCTCGACAAGCAACATCTGCCTCCAGCTCGAGCAACGGCTGGTGGCCGAGACCCAAGGCGGCGCGCAGAACCGCGACCAGCTGCCGCGCCTCGAGAACGACATGCGCACGCTCGATCGCAACTACCAGCAGGCGCAGAACGGACTGACCCGCGCTGACTGCTACGACACCTTCCTGTTCGCCAAGACGCTGCGCAATACCCCACGCTGCAAGCAGCTGGCCAGCGACGTCGAGAACATCAAGCGCCAGCTCGCCGATCTCGATGCTCAGCGCAGCCAGATCCTGGGCACGCGCGACCGCTCCTTCCAGGACGACATCATCCGCGAGCTGGCCCGCAACGGCTGCGGCCAGCAGTATTCGCAGGAGGCGCGCCGGCGCGACTCCTCCAAGAACCCGTTCGCGATGCTATGGGGCGAGGAACCCTCTGAGGCACCGCGCGGAGGCGGCAATCAGTTCGGCAACCTGCCGTTCGCCACCTACCGCACGCTGTGCGTACGCCTGTGCGACGGCTACTACTTCCCGGTCAGCTTCTCGACCCTGCCCAACCACTTCCAGCGGGACGCCGAGCTCTGCCAGTCGCAATGCGCTGCCCCGGCCGATCTCTTCTACCACCAAAATCCCGGCGGGGCGGTGGAGCAGATGGTTTCGGTCAACACGCAGCAGCCCTACACCGGCCTGAAGACCGCCTGGCGCTACCGCAAGGAGTTTGTGCAGGGCTGCTCGTGCAAGGAAGCCGAATACAACGCGCAACTGACTGGCGACCGCAAAGCCGACGCCCCGGCCACGCCGACCGGCAAAGGCTCAACGGCTCGCCTCGACCCGCGCTAGGCCCGGCGTCCGCCTGACGAGAGCTGCGCATGACGCCCGCCGAGACCATCGGCTCCGACCGAATCGCAGGTCTGATTGACCTGGCGCCCATCGACATCGATGACTTCTCGGCGCTGCGCTACCTGTACGCCAAGACGCTCATCGCGCAGACCGCCGCGTCAGTGTCAGACGAGCAGGCCGCCGCCCTGATCCGGCTGATCTACTCCCCCGCCTACACCGACCTCGTAATGGAGGAAGAGATCGTCGGGGCCTGGCTCGACGGCGAGCTGGTCGGCTCGGCCGCCTGGCATCCCGGCCGCGAACCCGTCGGCATCGCCCGCCTCGGACCCGTATTCGTGCGCCATCCGCGCTTCGGCATCGGCCGCCGCCTGCTGGCGGAGATCGAGGCACGCGCGCATCGCTCGGGCTTCCGCCAGTTCGCCACCTGGTCCACGATCGAAGCAGTGCCCTTCTTCGAACGCCACGGCTACCAAGTCACCTCGCGCGGCGCCAAGGCGTTCGCGCCGGGCCATCTGCTGCCGGTCACCTTTCTGCGCAAGGACGTGGCATAGAGCGCCCCGGGCACTCAGCCGTAGCGTGTGGCAGGCACCGCACCCAGCACCATCAAGCCGCACGCCGCCGCCAGCGCCCACGTCGGCGCCGCCAGCCCCAGCGCCACCAGCAGCGCCGTCGCCACGATCGGCGACGCATAGGACAGAACGCCCAGCAGCGACACATCGCCGTTCTTCATGCCGATGTCCCACAGCAGGAAGGCCGCCCCCACCGGACCAAGCCCCAGCGCCGCAAGCGCCAGCCAGGCGACGGCGCCATCCGGCCAAATCCACTGCTCAAACAGCCAGCTGCAGATGAAGGCCAGCACCGAGGTCAAAAGACACGGAACCGCGACACTCTCGCTCGGCACCGCCGCGAACAGCCGCGACGCCACCGAATAGCTCGACCACACCAGCGCGCAACCGAACGCCAACGCGAAACCCAGCACGCTGCGCGCATCGGCGGTACCCGCTCCCAGCTTGGGCCACACCAGCAGCGAGGCCGCCAGCAGGCCGAGCAGGGCACCAACCACATGGCTCGGGCGCAGACGGTTGCCCGGCAGCAGCCCCGACAACAGCACGATCAACAGTGCCCACAGCGAGCAGATCAGCTGCGCCTCCGCCGGCGGCGCCAGTCGCAGGGCCGCGAAGTACAGCGAGTGGTAGCCGAACAGTCCGTAGACGCCCAATGCCAGCGAGGCCGGTGTCGGCCGCATTAGGTGCGCCCGCCCTCGCGCCACGGCCGCCAAGGCCACCACGCTGGCCCCGATCGCGAACGCAAGGGCCGTGGTTTCGAACGGCGGGATGACACCCGTCAGCACCGTCAGGGTGGCAAGCGTTGCCCACAGCAGGATGGCCCCTGCGCCCAGTATGGTTGCCAAACCCGCCGACACGCGTCCTCTGCTCCCCTGCCCTGCTATCTGCCGCGTTGCACGAATCCGGCCGCAAGCCCTAATGTCCAGTCATGCCGGATGCAATCACCGATACGCTCAAAATCGCCCTCGCCCAGCTCAACCCGACGGTCGGCGACCTGAAGGGCAACACCGAGAAGCTGCGCCAGGCGCGCGCCAAGGCCGCTGCCGAGGGCGCCGATCTCATCGTGCTGCCCGAGCTGTTCATCACCGGCTATCCGCCCGAGGATCTGGTGCGCAAGCCGGCCTTTGCGGCAGCCGCTCGCGCGGCCGTCGAGGCGGTCGCCAAGGACACCGCCGATGGCGGCCCCGGCGTGCTGGTCGGCAGCATCTGGGCCGAGGACGGCAAGCTCTACAACGCGGCGGCGCTGCTCGACGGCGGCCGCGTGCAGGGCGTGCGCTTCAAGGTCGATCTGCCGAACTACGGCGTGTTCGACGAGAAGCGCGTGTTCGACATCGGCCCTATGCCGGGGCCGGTCAGTTTCCGCGGCGTGCGCATCGGCGTGCCGATCTGCGAGGACATCTGGCAGGACGAAGTGTGCGAGTGCCTGCAGGAGACGGGCTCGGAGTTCCTGATCTCGCCCAACGGCTCGCCCTTCGACTGGCCCAAGCCCGACCTGCGGATGAACGTGGCGGTGGCCCGCGTCACCGAGACCAGCCTGCCGCTGCTCTACGTCAACCAGGTCGGCGGCCAGGACGAGCTGGTGTTCGACGGCGCTTCCTTCGTGCTCAACGCCGATTGCACGCTTGCCGTGCAGATGCCGGCGTGGGAGGAGGCGATCACACTCGTCACCATGCAGCGCAGCAACGGCGGCTGGCGCTGCGAGCAGGGCCTGCGCGCGTCCGTCGACGACAAGGAATCGGCCGCCTACCACGCCTGCATGCTGGGCCTGCGCGACTACGTCGACAAGAATGGCTTTGCCGGTGTCGTGCTCGGCCTCTCGGGCGGCATCGATTCTGCACTGGTCGCTGCGCTTGCCACCGACGCGCTGGGCGCCGAGCGCGTGCACTGCGTGATGCTGCCCTATCGCTACACGTCCAACGTTAGCCTCAACGACGCGGCCGAATGTGCCAAGGCGTTGGGCGTGCGCTACGATATCGTGCCGATCGCTGAACCCGTGGAAGGCTTCAGCAAGGTGCTCGCCAAGCTGTTTGACGGCCGCGCGCCCGACATCACCGAGGAAAACATCCAGTCGCGCGTACGCGGCACAGCGCTAATGGCCATCTCCAACAAGTTCGGCGGCATGGTTGTGACGACGGGCAACAAGAGCGAGATGTCGGTCGGCTACGCCACCATCTACGGCGACATGAACGGCGGCTTCAACCCCATTAAAGACCTCTACAAAATGCAGGTCTATGCCCTGTCGCGGTGGCGCAATGCGCACCTGCCAAAAGGGGCCAAGGGACCGCGCGGCCTGGTGATCCCCGACAACATCATCACCCGCCCGCCGACCGCCGAACTGCGCGACAACCAGACCGACCAGGACTCGCTGCCTCCTTACGAAGTGCTGGACGACATCCTGGAATGCCTGATCGAGAAGGAGATGCCGCTCGCCGACATCGTCGCACGCGGGCATGCGCCCGACATCGTCAAGAAGATCGAGCGGCTGCTCTACATCGCCGAATACAAACGGCGGCAGGCAGCGCCGGGCGTCAAGATCACGGCCCGCAACTTCGGCCGCGATCGTCGCTACCCCATCACCAACAAGTTCCGCGAACCCCTTTAGCCCGCGCGCCGACGCTGCGGTACCTGCCCCTTGAGGGAGGGCAAGGCGTCCGCGACTTAGGCTGTCGCTTGCGACGGTGCATGTGCTTTGCGGTACCCGCACATCGGGTGAGTACGGCCTTGTTGGCATGCCAGATGCGATGGCTGCGCCAAGCGGGCCGGCCGGCCACCTGTCTGGGGTTGATACACCCCGCCCCGCCATGCCCCGAAATGACAAGCGTACGGAGGACCATGCAATGAAGTCAGCCAACCAGATCCTCGCCGAGAAGCTGGCCGCTAAGGAGCTGGAGGTCGCCGATCTGCTGGTGGTGAACGAGCAGCTCGAGTTACGCTTGTTGGCAGTATCCAGCGAAGCGGCCGCACTGAGGCAGTGCCCGGCCCATCCGGTCGCCATGCGTCGCATCGACGGCGAAGGCGACGAGGCCAACGGCGCCGCGCTCTGGCACTGAAGCTACCCCGGTGAGGCCTCACTCAGGGCTGTTCGCGATCGTAATAGTCGACCGTGGTCTCGGCCCGAAAGATCTTGTGCAAGCCCGGCTCGCCCCGGCGCCCGGTCACGAGCGAAACCTTTCCCGAATCGGGGTACTCGCACACGTCGATCTCGGCCAGTGTCGATAGCGACAGGTATCGCATATCGGTCTTGCCGGTATTGATGATCTGGTGCGCCACCTCCGGCCCGCCCGTCGGACAGGCAATGACATCGTGCTTGCGGATCGGATAGCGCTTGTCGCCGAACCTCAGTTCACCCTCGCCTTGCAGGATCAGGAACATCTCCTCTTCGCCGCGATGCACGTGAAACGGACACTGCACCTTTCCGGGCGGCAGCACTGTCAAGTTGTAGCCGAGTTGCCGGGCACCGATGCCCGCGCTGAACAGCGCGCGCTTTGACGTGTAGACGCCGTTCGCTTCGATGTCCTCGAACGCGGCGATGTCGTCGAGGTTGATGATCGGCTTCATGACGCGGGCCTCCTCAATGGTACGTTGCTTTGCAACGCACCTTGCTTGGCAAATATGGAGGAAGCGCGGGTAAGTGCCTGCGGTTTTCTTGCCTCTCAAGGAGGCAGCGCCACGAGCCCAGCTCGCCAATAACGAAGCGACTATCGAGTGCGACAGCGCGCCAGCGTCGATGGCGTTGCTGCAGCGGGTGTCTGGCATATGCCGCCGTAGGGCACCGCCAACGCCCCGGTCGCACCTCTAACCAGCCCAAGCAACTGTTTGTGCTCGCGCTCGGCCGCTTGGATTGGCCCGCTGCCGGCGCAGGGTGAGCGCCGCCAGACCTGGGCATCAAAACCGGTTCGGAAGATCCGACGATCGCATCTCGCGCAGGGCCGGGCCGCGTGCCGGCGCCCGAGCCGAGGCATAGCCACCGCCTTCCGATCCGAAGCGATCCCACGTGACCGTAACCGGTGCCCCGATCGGCACGCGCGGATAGAGGTCCAACACATCCTGGTTATACATGCGGATGCAGCCCTTCGAGACGGCCGTGCCGATCGTCCAGGGCGCATCGGTGCCGTGAATTCGATAGGTGCTCGCGCCCAGATAGAGCGCACGCACACCCAGCGGATTCATCGGATGTCCGCCCGGCACCCAGCGCGGCAGCCGCGGATTCTCCGCCACCATGGTCGGCGTTGGTGTCCAGGGCGGATTGACCCGCTTGTTCGTCACGGTCGTGGCCCCTTCCCAGCGATCCTCCTCGCGGGGAATTGCGATCGGATAGCTGATGGCCTCACCCGGCGCATGCACGTAGTACAACCGCCGGTCACCGAAGCTCACCACAATGTGACCCGGCTGGTATTGTGGACTGAAGCGGACAACCTCTTTGCCGCTGGAGGCCACATCCTCCTTGCCACCCCAATCCCAAAACAGCTGGGCGCTGGCGGGGTCAGCCTGCCAGGCAAATGCAAGCGCGGCAAACAGGCAAATTCGTATCAGGCGTGTGCCAAGCTTCATGGCAGAGTTCCCGTTGCTTTCGATGCCCACCGCCGGATCAACCCCTTCAGCGACAAGCAGGTTCCACTGCGTCCTGTGGAGAGAGTGGGGCAAAAGCATGGTGGCTGGGCTCTACTTGAGTTTTTTCTGTTCGCATAGTGGTCTGCCGACACAGCGCCAGAGCGTCGGTTTTCCAGGAACAACCAAGGCAACGGCCTGCAGGACGGCGCAGTCCGATGCCAGGCCCATCGGATCAGCGAAGCCGCACATGCAACCGGCGGTCGGGCGAATCGCCAACGCCGGAGCCCTTGACCCACAGGCCCAACGCGAAGAAGTCAAAGACCTTTGTGGCTGGGAGCATGGCTGCAGCCGACAAGCGGTTGGCGCAATGGCGCCAAGCCAACCCCAACGCCAAAATCGTCCACCAGCAAAAGCCCCTTTCTGGAGTTGTCTGGGAGGGCTCGGGTCAGACGCAAACCCGCATGCCAATCGTCTCGCTGTCGATCGACTACGAGGACTAGTTCCACAACCGCCATGAACCCTTAACCGCGCGGGTTCAGCGCCTGCTCGTGCAGCAGACAGCGCCGGCAAATGCGCCCATCGCTCCATTCGCCGTAGAGATTGCGCGGCGCCGGCTGCGACACATGGTCGGGTTTGCCCGGGTAATAGGTGCGTAGAAAAGCAATGACCTCACCGACCGCCGGCTCTGCGCAGAGCGTCAGGTCCCGGCGGTTGGATTTCTCCCCGCCCCTACGACGCCCCTTTCCGGCTGGCGGCGTCACCGCCCACGCATGAACGAGATGCAGCTGATTGCTCCGCACAACCAGGTTGAAGTTTTGCTGCAGGGTGTCGGCGAAGAATTTGGAATGCGGGCCGACGATCCGTTTCTGCCGCGGGCAGTAAAGCGCTGGCCAAGTCATGCCGTCTGGCTCGACCTCGATCCGCACGGGCACGATGTTGCCCGGCTCCGACAGCGGTTTGCCCCGGTCGACGGGCGCCGGCTCGCCGCTGACCTCGCCCCGATGGCACAGGTCGCCTAATGCGTCCGTCTCGTTCTTGGCGCGGCAATGCCCGAAGCGCTCGTCATACACCTCCTCCACCACGGTCGAGTACCTTGCATAGCGCACCTGGCAATCCGGGAAATGCACGCGAGCAAGCCAAGTCGCCATGCAGGCACCGCCTTTCCATCGACGCTATGCCGCGCTTGCCCCACCCTGCGGGCCAATATCAACCAGCCCGCTGCCCGGCACCCGGTCGCCCGCCCGGCGCATGCGTTCGTGCGTGAAGGCGTTAGCCCGCCTTGGCGCTGTTGCGCTCGCGCTTGGCGGCTTTGGTCGCGCGCTTCAGCGCGTTGGTCGCCTTGCGCTGCTTGGCCTGGATGCGCTTACGGCGGTTGTCCGACATCTTGGGCATGCTCGTCTCCACGTGCGAAACTGACGGCAACATATAGCGCAGACTTGTCGAAGTCGCGACGTTCCTTGCGCAAGCGCCAGCGTAGTTTGCCATCAGGTGCGCGGCTTCAGCTTCAGATAGCGGCGCAGCGTGAACGGGCGATGCCGATAGCGCATGTCCGAGATCAGCCACGCACCACCCGACTGGTGGAACTCGAAGTCGATGGCGCGGGCCGCGTCGAAGTTCTGGAACTGCGCCCGCACAACGGCTGTGGCTGCGGTCCTGTCCAGCGGCTCGATGGCGAGGTTGCTCAGCTTGCAGTCCTGCCCGTCGATGAAGATGTCGAAATCGACCTGGCTTTTGTGCAGGCGCGTCAGATAGCGGTCGGCGACCGGCTTGTCGAACACCTCGCGCATGAACTTGTCGGTGTAGGGCGGCGCCACATCCGCGCCGTTGCAAAATACGATGGCCCGGTCGTAGATCTTCTTGACGATGTCGGCAGGCGGCGTCTGCGCCCTGGCCTGGCCGGCCGCAAACACCGTCAGAGTGGGCAGGACATAGCGCCAGATGGTGCGCGGCATGCAAGGCTCCCCGCAAGTAGGTGAACAGCTCGTCGCGGTTAACCGGGCAGCCGGCCGCACACAAGTGTCGCCTGCCGGCTTGGTATATGCACCCTACCTGCAGCGGAGCTGGTGCAGGCGGTTTGCGTGCCCCCGGCAAACCGCCGGCCATCGCTACGGAGCCGGCAGGGTCGCCGAGAACTGCTTGACCAGCTCATCGGCCTTGCCTTTCTCGACGCCGGCTTTGTGCAGCTGGCCGCGATACTCCTCGATCAGCGCAGTGCGCCGCTGGCTAGCCGAGGGTTGCGCGACGCTGCGCGTCGCCACCACCTCGGCCTTCGGATAGATCCGGCCCATGAAGGCCTTGTCGCCATCCGAGATCTCGTAGTTCGGTCGCACGAAGCAGGGGCTGTTCTGCCCAGCCTTGAAGATCCAGGGCGGCAGGCTGTAGTGCATGATCGACCTGCGGTCGACCTCGCTGGCGTTGAGCTCAGCGGACTCCGAATACGGGATGAAGTTGCTGAGCGCCTTCTCGCGCGACCAGCCGAGCAGCGCCCCATACGCCAGCAAGGCCTCCTCGTGGTACTCCACGCCGCAATTGCCCTTCGGGCTCTGGTGCTCGTGCAGCATGCCGAGCGCATGTCCAAACTCGTGCATGGTGAGCCGGCGCGCCTCCGCCTCGGGGAACGGCAGCTCGTCGCGACCGATGTCGCCAAGGTTCATCGAGTGCGCGACCTTGCGGCTGTTGGTGCCAACCTGCGACCAGTAGCCGGCAGCTGCGCCCTTCTCGACGAAGTCGATCTTGATCGCCTCGCTGTTGTCGCCCTGGCAGGAGCGCGGATTGTCCTTGTCGCCGAAGTCGAGCACGACGTTGGCGTAGTTCATCCACTCGTTTGCGAACTTGGCGACACGCGCGCGTGCCTTGGGCGAGCCGGCGCGGAAGCATACCTTGATCGTCTCGCCGGGCCGCCAGGTGATCGATCTCACGACCACGCCTCGGACGTTGGCACGTGCCGGCGCCGGGATGTCGCCTGGAACGAAGCGCGTCAACGCGGGGTAGCCAGCCGTCCCGAAGGCTGCCGTGCACAGCGGCTCCGGGCCAATCTCGACCTTCTGTTGCGCCATGACTGGATTGGAGGACATCGCGAGTACGAAAATCGTTGCACAACCGAGATGACGCTGCATGTGTGAGACCCCCTGCGTACAAAATTCGGCGCCCAAGGCCGCCACACTATGAGCCGCTACACTATGGGCCGCTACACTGTGGGCCGCCACACTATGGGCCGCTACACTATGGGAAGGGCGCCCGGGACCTGTCAATCCAGGGGCAAGCCCTGCCGCGGAGAACGGCAGGGCAAGCTGGCAGGCGATTGTTTCGCAATGATGGCGCGGCCTATTCCGCGGCGGCGCGCTTGCCGCCGCCCGACCGCTCCGCCTTGAGGTGCTCAGCGATGCGGAAGGCGAGCTCCAGCGACTGCCCGGCATTGAGCCGCGGGTCGCAGCCGGTGTCGTACTGGCGTGCGAGATCGGCCTCCGAGATGCGGGTGGCGCCGCCGGTGCATTCCGTCACGTTCTGCCCGGTCATCTCCACGTGCACACCGCCGGCGTAGCTGCCCTCGGCGCGGTGGATGGCGAAGAACTGCTCCACCTCGCTGACGACGCTGTCGAACGGACGCGTCTTGTAGCCGGTCGCCGCGGTTACCGTGTTGCCGTGCATGGGATCGCATTCCCAAACCACCGTGCGACCAGCCTTTTGCACCGCCCGGATCAGCTTGGGCAGATGCTTGTCGATCTTGCTCGCGCCGAACCGGGTGATGAGCGTGAGACGCCCCGGCTCGTTCCTTGGGTTGAGGATGTCGATGAGACGCAGCAGCTCGTCCTCCTCCAGCGATGGCCCGCATTTGAGCCCGATCGGATTGACGATGCCTCGGCAGAACTCGACGTGCGCACCATCCGGCTGGCGCGTGCGGTCGCCGATCCACAACATGTGACCGCTGGTAGCGACATGGGAGCCGGAGCTCAACAGCTCGTCACGCCGGGTCAGCGCCTGCTCGTAGCTAAGCAGCAGCGCCTCGTGGCTGGTGTAGAAGCTGGTGGTGCGCAGAGCCAGCGTGTTCTCCGCCGACATGCCGAGTAAGCGGTTCACCTCCACCGTGCGCTTGATCTCGTCGGCCAGATCGTCATAGCGCTTCTCGACCGGCGTGCCTTCCATGAACTTTAGTTCCCAGCGGTGCGCGTTGTCGAGCGAGGCATAGCCGCCGTCGAGAAGCGCGCGCAGGAAATTGAGCGTCGCCGCCGACTGCCGGTAGGCCTGCAGCTGACGTTGCGGATCGGGAATGCGCGCCGCGGGCGTGAACTCCGGACCGTTGACGATGTCGCCGCGGTAGCTCGGCAGCTCGACGCCGCCCTGCTTCTCGGTGGGCGAAGAGCGCGGCTTGGCGAACTGACCGGCCACGCGCCCCACCTTCACCACCTGGCTGTTGCCGGCGAACGTGAGGATCAGCGCCATCTGCAGGAACAGCTGGAAATAGTCGCGGATGTAGTCGGTCTTGTGCTCCTTGAAGCTCTCGGCGCAGTCGCCGCCTTGCAGCAGGAATGCATGGCCGCCCGCCACGTCGGCGAGTTTGGCCTTAAGGTCCTGCACCTCTTTAATAAAAACCAACGGCGGAAAATTGCGCAGGTTGGCGGTGACGTCCTCGAGGGCGGCCGGATTGGGATACTCCGGCACCTGGACGATCGGTTTCGACCTCCAGCTGTCTGGCGTCCACGGCGCGGGCATGACCACTACTCCTCGGTGAAATGCCCGCGCACCGACGGCGCAGCCGGCCGGCGGGCAGGAAGTCCACATTGTCCGTTTGCACTGGTGTCCTGAGGCCGGGCTTATAGGCGAAAGCCGCGCTCACCGCCAGTTTACCGGCGCCACATTGCCAAGCCCGCCGCCTTGCCGCATAAGTTGACGTTAACGTCAACTTATGCCGAGACCGCACGATGCTCGATGTGTCCGATCGCCCCGCCGCTGCCGCCGCTGCCCGCAGCTTGAGGCTGACCATCGCGGCTGCCGACGGGACGCCGCTCGCGGCTAGCCTGTTCGAGCCCGCCCGGCCGACGCCAGACGACGCCCCGCTGATTGCGATCGGCGCTGCTGCCGGCGTGCCCAGCCGCTACTACGCACGTTTTGCCACCTACCTGGCCGACCTCGGCCATCCCGTCCTGACGTTCGACTATCGCGACATCGGCCTGTCGCGGCGGGGTTCGCTGCAGGGCTCGCGCACGCGCATGCGCGACTGGTGCACGCGCGATACGCCCGCCGTGATTGACTGGGCCGTCCGCACCTACCCGCGCCGGCCGCTGCATTGGATCGGCCACAGCATGGGCGGCTTTGCCACCGGCCTGGCACACAACAACACGGCCATCGCCCGCCAGCTCAATATCGGCACGCTGAGTGGCTACTGGCGGCTGCTGACCAGCCCCGAGCGCTACCGCGTCCGCGTCCTGATGGGCGTGGTGGCGCCTGTCGTCATTGGGCTGGTCGGCCACCTTCCCGGCTGGATGATGGGCGGCGAGGACATGCCAGGCCCAGCCTTCCTCGAATGGACCCGCTGGTGCATGGATCCCGAGTTCTTGTTCGGCGATCCGACGCTGGCTGAAGTCGCATACCTCGCCCAGTTCCGTGCCCCGATCCGCTTTGCCCAGATCGAGGACGACATCTGGGGCACGCCCGCCGCCGTCGCGCACATCGCCAGTCACTTCACCGGCAACACCGAGCGCTCGACCTGGCCCATCCGCCTTGCCGACACCGGCGCCAAGCGCATCGGCCACCACGGCTTTTTCCGCGATCAGTTCCGCGCCACGCTTTGGCGAGCCGCATACGCTTGGCTGGTCAACGAGACGTGACCTTCATTCCCTCTCCCCATCCTTTCCCGGGAGAGGGGATAGGGCATCCCCGCCGCTATGGTGCACCGACGATTCATGCCACCATGCCGGCATGCCGCTCAAAGACCCGTCCTTCACCATCGGCATCGAGGAGGAATACCTTCTCGTCGAACGCACCAGTCGTGACCTGGTGCGCGACATGCCACAAGGTCTGTTCGAGGCAGCCAGCCAGGCGCTTGGCGATCAGGTGGCACGCGAGTTCCTGAAGTCGCAGATTGAGGTCGGCACCAGCGTGCATCGCGGTCCAGCGGCGGCGGGCCAAGAGCTGGCCCAGCTACGCCAGGCGATCGCTGAGGTGGCCGCTGCCTACGATCTCGCCCCGATCGCGGCATCAACACATCCCTTTGCCCGCTGGAGTGTCCAGGAGCCGACCGAACGCGAGCGCTACCAATCGCTCGCCCAGGACCTGGCCGGCGTCGGACGCCGGCTGGTCATCTGCGGCATGCACGTGCACGTCGGCATCGAGGACAACGAGTTGCGCATCGACCTGTTCAACCAGGCGCGCTACTTCCTGCCGCATCTTCTGGTGCTGTCCACCTCCTCGCCGTTCGCCGAGGGCGAAGACACCGGCCTCAAGAGCTACCGTCTCGCCGCCTATCAGGAATTGCCACGCACCGGCATGCCCGGCCGCTTCGAGGGCTGGGCCGAGTACACCCAGACCGTCGACCTGCTGGTGCGCAATGGCGTCATCGAGGACGCCACCAAGATCTGGTGGGACCTGCGGCCGTCATCGCGCTTCCCCACGCTGGAGATGCGTGTCACGGACGTGTGCACGCGGCTCGAGGACGGCGTGTGCGTCGCCGCCATGTACGTGTGCATCTTGCGCATGCTGTTCCGCCTGCGCCGCTCCAATCAGACCTGGCGCACCTACCCTCTGTTCCTGCTGGCAGAGAACCGCTGGCGCGCCCAGCGCTACGGCGTAAAGGGTACGCTGTTCGATCTCGGCAAGGGCGAGCTGGTGCCGTTCGGCGACCTCGTCGAAGAGCTTCTGGCCATGCTGCGCGAGGATGCCGAGGCACTCGGATGCGTGGCCGAGATCGAGCACGCGCGCACCATCGTCGCGCGCGGCACCAGCGCCGACCGCCAGGTCACGCACTACACCAAGTTGCTGTCGCAGGGCATTTCGCCGCCCGATGCGCTCAAGGGCGTGGTCGATCACCTGATCGCGGAAACCGCCGCCTAGGCCGCGGCCGCGTCAGCGCCAACGATCGTCAGCTCGCTTCCAGCAGCCCGACCGGGCCCGGTGCGACCACCTTGTTGCGGCCGAGGTGCTTGGCAGCATAGACGTTCGCATCAGCCTCATTCAGCAGAGCCTGTGCGCCCGCCAAATCCCGCGGCATCACCGCAGCAACGCCAATGCTGACCGTGACGCGGCCGGTGTGCACCGTAGGATGAGGAATGTTCAGGTCCTCGATCGCCACCCGGATGCGCTCCGCCAGCTCGGTCGCCATGGCGGCCGTGGCATGCGGCAGCAGCACGACGAACTCCTCTCCGCCATAGCGAGCCGCCTGCCGCCAATCGCCGTTTGCGGCTTTTGCGGCCAGGGCCAGCGTCCGCGCGACCGCCCGCAGGCAGTCGTCCCCCTCCAGATGTCCGCGCGTGTCGTTGAACAGCTTGAAGTGATCCACATCGATCATGAGCAGGGCCAAGGGACGCTGCAGTTTTGCGGCGCGGCGCCATTCTACCTGCAGGTCGGCATCGAACCCCCGCCGGTTCAGGAGGCCCGTCAGTCCATCGAGCCGCGCCAATGCCTTCAGGCGGCCATTTGACACACGCAGCTGCCCCTCGCGCTGCGCAAGCGTGGTGGCCATGTCGTCCATGGCTGCGGCCAGCGGCGCGAACTCGGCAGTCCACGACTTGTCGCTAACGCGCACGCCGACCTCGCCTCGGCCAACACGTTGCGCCGTCGCCGCAAGCGCCCGGATCGGACGCACGATCAACCACTCACGCCGAACCAGACGGCCGCGAACAGGAGCACGCTGATTGCAGTTACGGCCACGTAGGCAATCGTTTCCTCGGTGTCCACGTGGCGCAAAATCGCCGCCTCGTCGAGGCGCACGGCAAAGCGCGTCTCGATGTCGGGCAGCTTCACGAAACCGAACACGCGCCGAACGCCATCCAGGCCGCTTTCCGTGACGGTGCCTTCAGTCCGCAACAGCATGTGCGTGACAAGGGGGTGATCAAGATAGCTGCGGCCAACCCATTTTTGCGGCTCGGGATAGCGCGCGAGCACGGTTCCCGCCCCGTCCGTCATGAGCACGACGGTTCCAGGCCGGCTGGCAGCCGCCTGGGCCACGCGGCCGATCCAGCTCAGATCCATCAGGCCAACGAACACCGAGTCGGGCTGCCCTTTGGATACGGGCTCGGCATAGGTGGCGAACACGTTGGGAAAATAAGGCGGCGTCCTACGGAGTAGTCGCTGACAGCGAACCCGCCCTCCTGCATTGCCCGCTGAAAATGTGCGCGGTCGGAGATGTCGAGACCGATGGAAGCCGGCGTGCCCGCGCAAAAGATGCGCCCATGCTTGTCCGCGATGACGAAACTCTTGGCCCATTGCAACCCCGACAGCGCATCGGCCAGGAAGCTATTGCAGGCGGCGTGCTCGTTGCGATACTGCGGATAGATGCGCGCCAGGAACTCCAGGGAAGCCCGCGCCGCGTCAAACACGTCTTTCTGGCTCTCGGCGCCCTGACGAGCCAGATTGAACACCTCGCGGTGCGCCACTTCGATGCGCTCCGCCCGATCGGCCTCCTGGCGGCGCACATTGTTGAAGACCAATGGCGCAACAGCCAAGAGCGCGAACGCGATGACCCGGCTGCGGATGCTGAGCGTAGGCCTCGCGGATCTCCGGTCTTGCCGCCGACGGTCGTTCTCCGTGGCGATGCTCGTGCGTTCTCCCTAGGGGAGACGATAGGCTCGCTTCCTTAAGCGCGCATCGGCAGCAGGAGGGGATTTTGCGCAATTGCTCAATGTGGAATTAATTGGGCAGTGCACTCGGTTAGGATCGCTCCGGATTGAAACGCCTCGCCCCGCTCGAGGTCTCGCGCCGCAGCGCCAAACCCGTTCCGGGCCTCAGCCGGGGCGGCCGGCGCCACCTTCGCTACCCAGCTCCTTGCGCCTGCGCCGCGCGCGCCGCGCCAGCATGTTGAGGCATTCCACGCCCACCGAGAAGGCCATCGCCGCGTACACATAGCCCTTGGGCACATGCGCACCGAAACCGTCGGCGATCAGCACCATGCCGATCATTAGCAGAAAGCCCAGTGCCAGCATCACCACGGTCGGATTGGCGCTGATGAAATTCGACAGCGGCGCCGCCGCCACCAGCATGACCAGCACCGCCACCACCACCGCGATGACCATGATGGGCAGATGCGGCGTCATGCCGACGGCGGTGATGATGCTGTCGATCGAGAACACCAGATCGAGCATGACGATCTGGCCCATGGCCGCGGCATAGCCCAGCGTCTCCTGCCGGCGATTGAACAGATCGGGAGCGGGATCGGGGTCGACGCGATGGTGGATCTCCTTGGTGGCCTTCCACACGAGGAACAGGCCGCCGGCGATCAGGATCAGATCGCGCCAGGAAAGATCGTGACCGAATACGCTGACGATCGGCGTGGTCAGCGTGACGATGATGGCAATGGTGCCGAGCAGGGCGAGCCGCAGGATCAGCGCAAGTCCGATGCCGACCCGGCGCGCGCTGGCGCGCTGCTCCTCGGGCAGCTTGTTGGTCAGGATGGCAATGAAGATCAGGTTGTCGATGCCGAGCACGACCTCCATCGCGATCAGCGTCACCAGCGCCACCCAGGCGGTTGGGTCGACAGCAAGGGTCAGAAGGGAGTCCATGACGGCGAGGGTATCTCCATGCTCGGGGCTGACGCCCACAGTGCACGGCCCCGCCGCAAATTGCCAGTTAGAGGATCAAAGCAGCCGGGGATGGCCTCAGGCTAGGCCAGCAGGGTGCGCAACGCGGGCAGGAATTCGCGATAATGGTCGATCACCACATCGGCCCCGAGTTCCCGCATGGGCCGCGGCGTGTAGCCGAAGCTGACGCCGATGCACGGCACGCGCGCGGCGATCGCCGTCGCCACATCGACCTCGCTGTCGCCCACCATCACCGCCCGCCCGATACTGCCGCCGGCTTGGGCGACGGTGCTGCGCAGATGCCCGGGGTCCGGTTTGAATACCGGGAACGTGTCGCGGCCGGCGATGGCGCCGAAGCGACCCGCGAGCCCCAGCTGTTCCAGCAGGGACCGTGAAAGCGCCTCGAACTTGTTGGTGCACACGGCGAGCCGCGCACCCTTCTGCTGGAGCGCCTCGAGCAACTCGGGAACACCGTCGAACGGCCTGCTCAACGCTGCGACATTGGCCGCGTAGTAGGGAAAGAACAGCTCGTGCAGCCGCGTGACCTCGGCCTCGGGCTTGCCGATCCCATGCAGGCGCAGGCCTTCCTCGATCATCGCCCGCGAACCGCGGCTGATGAAGGGATGCAGAGCCTGCGGCGATATCGGCGCCAAACCGATTTGCTCAAACACGTGATTGGCCGCCGCCGCCAGATCGGGCGCCGTATCGACGAGAGTGCCGTCGAGGTCGAAAACAATGGTGCAGTCGTTAAGATCGGGGTGCATCGCGTTCGCTTGGGATTGCAAGGCGCGGGCGCAACCTATTGCGGTTTCAGCGTCCTGTCACCGCCCGTCTCGGATTGGCGCGCCTGCGCAGATCGTCACGCATCGCGCATGCGTGCACACCATGCCGGCTCACCTGGCCGCACACTTGGCCATGCGGCTTTGGAATTTGTGCGTCGGTCGTTGCGAGCAAGCAACGCCGAATGCGGGTTTGGCACCTCTCGCCGGGTTTATGCCGCACTGTCCCCTCACTTCTGACCAATGCAGCTGGCATGCAGTTCGCGAGGGCGGATCTCCGTTTCAAATCGCAGCTTAGCCGAGTGTGTTGCCATGCGGCCGTTGCAGTATGTGCGTTCGATGCTCGACGTGCACATAGGCTTTGTATGCCGCGCGACCGTCGCGCTCGTGGCGCTGTGCGGCGTCTCCGCGACGAGCGCTCATGCTCAGTCGTCCAACATCTGGACGCGCTCCATCCTGGATGAGGTGCGCCTCGGCGTGCTGGCACATGACATCGAGCCAACCCCCAACGAAGACGGCATCGACTTCAATGTCGAGCTGTTGTTCAAGCGGCCGGCTGCCGTCTACCGTTCCTCGCTGGCCAACATTCTCCTGCGCCCCCGCTTCCACATCGGCGCGTCGGTCAACTCCAGCGGTGATACCAATCAGCTCTATGCCGGTCTGACCTGGGACATTCCGCTCGCGCCGAAATGGTTGTTGGAGGTGTCCTTCGGCGGCGCCCTGCACGATGGCCCGACCGACGGCACCGGTGGCTTCTCGTACGGCTGTGCGTTCAACTTTCGCGAGTCCATCTCGCTCGGGTACCAGGTGTCGGAGCGCTGGCGGGTGTATGGCACCGTCACGCACCTGTCGAACGCCGGTCTGTGCGACTTCAATAGCGGCCTGACGAGCGCCGGCCTGCGCTTCGGCTACAAGCTGAATTGACCCTCCTGGCGCCGTTGCCGCCCATTTCCGCACCGCAAACGGCCGTTATCGCAAAGCTGAAGCGCAGGCGGCGGCTTGCTTGCGCCGATACGCGGGCCTACACAGTCAGCAGCATCGAGACGGGCGCAAACCCAAGCGGAGCTGCTCATGGACAAGCCGACCATACTTGCCAAGAACCAGTGCTACGTCGACGGCCAGTGGGTCGGCGAGCCCAAGCTGCCGGTCACCAACAAGGCCACCGGCGACATCATGGCCCGCGTGCCCGAGTTCGGCGAGGCGGAAACGCGCGAGGCGATCGCCGCCGCCAACCGCGCCTTCCCGAAATGGTCCAAGCTGCTGGCCAAGGAGCGCTCCAAGCTGGTGCGGCGCTGGTACGACTTGATCGTCGAGCACGCCAACGAGCTGGCGCTGCTGCTCACCAACGAGCAGGGCAAGCCGCTGGCCGAAGCCAAAGGCGAGATCCTGTACGCGGCCGGCTTTATCGAGTTTTTCGCCGAGGAGGCCAAGCGCATCAACGGCGAGACCATCCCGACCTTCAAGTCGGATGCTCGCATCGTCGTGATCAAGCAGCCGGTCGGCGTGGTCGCGGCAATCACACCGTGGAATTTTCCGGCCGCCATGATCACCCGCAAGGCCGGCCCGGCGCTGGCGGTCGGCTGCACGATGGTGCTCAAGCCCGCCTCCGAGACCCCGCTCACCGCGCTGGCGCTGGCCGCGCTAGCCGAGAAGGCCGGCATCCCGAAGGGCGTGTTCAACGTCATCACCGGCAAGGCCAGCGTGA
Organism: Hyphomicrobiaceae bacterium; assembly: GCA_035762425.1. Classification (GTDB taxonomy): domain Bacteria; phylum Pseudomonadota; class Alphaproteobacteria; order Rhizobiales; family Hyphomicrobiaceae; genus AWTP1-13. The sequence continues at coordinate 33,735 of DASTOW010000296.1, forward strand.
TCGGCAAGGAGCTGACCTCCAACCCGGCCGTGCGCATGCTCACCTTCACCGGCTCGACCGAGGTCGGCCGCACCTTGATGGCGCAATGCGCGCCGACCATCAAGAAGCTCGGCCTTGAGCTCGGCGGCAACGCCCCCTTCATCGTGTTCGACGATGCCGATCTCGACAAGGCGGTGCAAGGCGCCATTGCCTCCAAGTATCGCAACGCCGGCCAGACCTGCGTGTGTGCCAACCGCATCTACGTGCAGGACAAGGTCTACGATGCCTTTGCCGAGAAGCTCGCCGCAGAGGTCAAGAAGATGAAGGTCGGCCCCGGCACTGATGAGGGCGTCACCACCGGCCCGCTCATCAACAAGGCGGCCGTGGACAAGGTCGAGGAGCACGTGGCTGATGCCCTCAAAGGCGGCGCGCGTGTCGTTCTCGGCGGCCAACGCCATCAACGCGGCGGCAACTTCTTCGAACCGACCATCCTGGCCGACGTCACCTCCGAGATGATGATCGCGCGCGAGGAGACATTCGGTCCGGTAGCACCGCTGTTCCGCTTCAAGACCGAGGACGACGTGATCGCCATGGCCAACGACACACCGTTCGGTCTCGCCGCCTATTTCTATGCGCGCGACCTCGGCCGGGTGTGGCGCGTCGCCGAGGCGCTTGAATGCGGCATCATCGGCATTAACGAGGGCATCATCTCGAGCGAGGTGGCCCCGTTCGGCGGCGTCAAGGAATCGGGCGTCGGCCGCGAGGGCTCCTCGCATGGCGTGGAGGAATTCCTCGAGATGAAATACCTCCTGATGGGCGGCCTGTAGCGGCGCCCCTCTGCCCATCTTGATGGCAAGAGGGTCCGGGTGAGGGGCAGGCACGGGGTGTTGGAGCAAGCTTCTGCCCTCACCCTAGCTCTCTGCCCACGCAGTGGTGGGGCGAGGCAACAGAGGCCAACATGAGCGCAGATTCCTTGAAGCAGCAGGCCGCCGAGCGGGCCCTCGAGTTCGTCGAGAACGGCATGTCGCTCGGCCTCGGCTCCGGCTCGACGGCGGCCAAGTTCGTCGACCTGGTCGGCCAGCGCGTCAAGGCTGGCCTGCAGGTTAAATGCGTCCCCACCTCCGAGGCCACGCGCGCGCAGGCCGAGCGTCTCGGCATCCCGCTCACCAGCCTCGATGACACGCCCTTTCTTGACCTCACGGTCGACGGCGCCGACGAGATCGACGCCCAGCTCCGCCTTATCAAGGGCGGCGGCGGTGCGCTGCTGCGCGAGAAGATCGTCGCTACCGCCTCGCAGCGCATGGTCGTCATCACCGATGCCTCGAAGCTCGTCGTCACGCTCGGCAAGTTCCCGCTCCCCATCGAGGTGGTCCGCTTCGGCCTCGCCGCTACCCGCAACATGGTCGAGGTGCTGTCTGCCGATGCCGGCTGCGAGGGTGAGATCAAGGTGCGGCTCGCCGCCGACGGCAAGCCGTTCGAGACCGACGGCGGCAACCTTATCCTCGACTGCGCCTTCGGTCAGATCGCCGACCCGGAGGCGCTGGAGGATGCGCTGAAGCTGATCCCGGGTGTGGTCGAGAGCGGCCTGTTCCTCGGCATCGCCGATGCAGCCGTCATTGCCGGACCGGATGGCGTCGTCGTGGTCGACCGCGACGCCGACGGCGACGACACCTAAGGCCGGCCACCCGGCGCACCAAGCAAGGAGCAACCTATGCAGCTGCGCGCTCGCATCCTGGCCATTGTTTTGCTCGCCATGGCGTCGCCCGTCGCCTCGGTGGCGCAGACACAGTCACCCGATCCCGACCGTCTGGCGGCCGCCAAAGACATGATGGATGCCTCGCGCGTCGATCGGCAGTTCGAGCAGGTCATCCCGCTGCTGCTCGATCACCTGAAGCAGGGCTTCCGCCGCGTCGCCCCTGATCGAGCGGACATCATCGACAGCGTCTTCGAGCAGATGCAGTCGAGGTTCATCAGCCGCCGCGGCGAGCTGCTCGAGGAGATTGCCGGGCTCTACGCGCAGCGGCTGGAGGCGTCTGAAATGCGGGCGGTGGCCGACTTCTATCGCTCGCCTGTCGGTGCAAAGCTGATCGACGTGCAGCCGCAGATTATGCAGGAGTCGATCCTGGCCGGACAGCGCTGGGGCCAGCGTATCGGCCGCGAGATCGAGGAAGAAGCGCGCCGCGAACTAAAACGGCGCGGCGTCGACTTGTAGCGGCTCAGCGCGGGGGCGCGACGATGGCACTCACTCTCTACTATCATCCGCTGGCTTCGTTCTGCCACAAGGTGCTGATCGCGCTGTACGAGAACGACACGCGCTTCAGCGGTCACATCATCGACCTGATGGATGCGGCCGCCAGCGCACGCTTGTTCGAGATGTGGCCGGTCGGCAAGATGCCCGTGCTGGGCGACGACAGCCGAAATCGGACCATTCCGGAGACCAGCATCATCATCGAGTATCTGGACCAGCACTACCCGGGCCCGCGTCCGCTCCTGCCAACCGGCGACGGCGCGCGCCTCGATGCACGGCTGTGGGACCGCTTCTTCGATCTCTACGTCCAGGTGCCGATGCAAAAGATCGTCATCGACCGCCTCAGGGGCGAGGGTGAACATGATCCGCGCGGCGTGGCAGAAGCACGCGCCTCCCTCGTCACCGCCTACGCCGTGCTGGAGCGGCAGATGGCCGGCAAGAGCTGGGCGATCGGTGAGGACTTCACCATCGCCGACTGCGCAGCTGCCCCGGCCCTGTTCTATGCCGGCATCGTCGTGCCATTCTCCCAGAGTCACCCCAACGTCGCCGCCTATTTCATGCGGCTGTTGGCGCGCCCCAGCTTCAAGCGCGTCATCGCCGAGGCCCGGCCTTACTTCCAGTTTTACCCCTTCAAGGACGAGATGCCGCCATACCTGCTCCAAGCCGGCAGCCCGACCACCTAGCCGGGACCGGTGTTGTTGTCCGCAGCACGAGATGCACGCTTTGATGGCAGCCGAAATGCTTCCATCGCGATCGATCTCCCTCTAAGGGTGTCGCATGGCTGAATTCAACTTCGACCTGTTCGTGATCGGCGCCGGCTCGGGCGGCGTGCGGGCGGCGCGCATTGCCGCGATGCACGGCGCCAAGGTGGCAATTGCCGAAGAGTACCTCTACGGCGGTACCTGCGTCGTACGTGGCTGCATCCCCAAGAAGCTGCTGGTGTACGCCAGCCGCTTCCGCGACGAGTTCGAGGACGCGCAAGGCTTCGGCTGGAGCCTGCGCACGCCCTCATTTGACTGGCCGACGCTTATCGCCAACAAGGACAAAGAGATCGAGCGCATCAGCGGTGTCTACAAGAGCAACCTCGAGCGCGCCGGCGTGCATCTGTTCTCGGCCCGCGCCGAGCTGATCGACCGCAACACCGTGCGCATCCAGCCGGGCGATCGCACCGTCCGCGCCAAGACCATCCTGATCGCCACCGGCGGCCGCCCGGTCGTTCCCGACCTGCCCGGTGCCGGCCATGCCATCACCTCCAACGAGGCATTCCACCTCGAGAGGATGCCATCCTCAATCGTGATCGTCGGCGGCGGCTACATCGCCGTCGAGTTCGCCGGCATCTTCAACGGCCTCGGCGCCGAGACCACGCTGCTCTATCGCGGCACCAAGATCCTGCGCGGCTTCGACGAGGAGTTGCGCGACAGCCTGACCCAGGAGCTGTTCAAGCGCGGTGTCGACGTGCGCTGCAATGCCCGCATCGCCTCTATCGACAAGGGCTGGTCGAGCCACACCATAACGCTGCAGGACGGCAGCACGCTGGCGGCCGACATCATCATGTTCGCCACCGGGCGCACGCCCAACACGGCCGGCCTTGGGCTGGAGGCGGCCGGCGTCAAGCTCGGCGAACTGGGCGAGATCGTCGTCGACGAGCAGTCGCGCTCCTCGGTCGACAATATCTTCGCCGTCGGCGATGTCACCGACCGCGTCAACCTCACCCCCGTCGCCATCCGCGAGGGCCATGCCTTTGCCGACACGATGTACGGCGGCAAAGCAGTGACGGTCGACCACCAGCTGATCCCCACCGCCGTGTTCGCCACGCCCGAGCTCGGCACCGTCGGCCTGCCCGAGCACGTGGCGCGCGAGCGCCACCCCAAAATCGATATCTACAAGGTAAATTTTCGCCCGCTCAAGAATACGGTATCGGGCCGTGACGAGCGCACACTCATGAAACTTGTCGTCGACGCCGAGACCGATCGCATCCTCGGCTGCCACGTGCTCGGGCCGGATGCCGCCGAGATCGTGCAGATGGCCGCCATAGCGATGCGCATGAAGGCCACCAAGGCCGACTTCGACAGCACCATGGCCCTGCATCCGAGCGCGGCGGAGGAGCTGGTGACCATGCGCGAGGCATGGCAGCCGCCGGCCGAACCCGCTGCGCAACCCAAGCCCAAGCGCGCCCCCAAGCGAGGCTACGATGAAACGTCTTGAAGGCCGCGTTGCCCTGGTGACCGGCTCCGGTGCCGGCATCGGCGAGGCGATTGCGGCGACGCTCGCTGGCGAGGGCGCCTACGTCTACGTCACCGACGTGGATGGAGCCGCCGCCGAGACGGTGGCTGGCCGGCTCGTCAAGGCCGGTGCATCCGCGCGCGCGCTGGCCGTCGACGTGTCGCGCGGCCAGGACGTGGCTGCCATGATCCGCGACGTCGAGCAGGGCCACGGCCGCCTCGACGTGCTGGTCAACAATGCCGGCCTCAACGTGCGCAGCGACTTCCGCCACCTCTCCGACGCTGACTGGGTCAAGATCCGCGAGGTCAATCTTGACGGCGTGGTGCGGGTCGCACGCGACGGCTTCGGCCTGCTGAAGGCCTCCGGCCGCGGCTCGCTCGTCAACGTCGCCTCCATCATGGCCGAACGCGGACTGCGGCAGCTCACCGCCTACTCAGCGACCAAGGGCGCGGTCGTGGCGCTGACCAAGGGTCTCGCCGTCGAATACGCGCCTTTTGACATCCGCGTCAACGCACTGGCGCCCGGCTTCGTGGAAACTGCGCTCACCAAGCGCGCGCTCGCCAACCCCGGCATCCACAAAGCCCTGCTCGAGCGCACGCTGCTCAAGCGGTTCGGCACGGTGGAGGACATGGCCAAAGCCGTCCTATTCCTCGCCAGCGACGACGCCTCCTACATCACCGGCGCGGTGCTGGCCGTCGACGGCGGCATGTCTGCGGGGCTGTGACATACCTGCACTGCACGTGAATCGGGTGGACGGCCTGCAGGGGCCAGCCTATCAAGCGCGGCTCGCACCACCCATTCAGGCCCATGCGCACCACCGACTGGCTGCTGCTGTTTGCACTCTCGGTCCTCTGGGGCCTTACTTACTTCTTCGGCGTCATCGCCACGCAGAGCGTGCCGCCGCTGACGCTGGTGCTGCTGCGTGTGGCACTGGCCGCCATGGTGCTGGTGCCGATCGTTCACCTGCTGGGCTTTCGCCTGCCCGACAACATGGCCATCTGGCGGTCGCTGGCCGTCCTGGCCACGCTCAACAACATCATTCCCTTCACGCTGATGTTCTACGGCCAACCGCACGTGACGGGCGGGCTTGCCTCGGTCATCAACGCGACCACGCCCCTGTTCACGATCCTCATCGCCCGCATCTTTGCGCACGAGCCGCTGAGCGCCGCCAAGATCGCCGGCGTGCTGCTGGGTCTTGCCGGCGTGGCGGTCCTGATGGGTCCTGCCGCTGCCAACATGCACGCGACCAGCCTGCTCGGCATGGTCTGCTTCATCGGCTCATCCATTTCCTATGGCTTCTCGGCCCTGTGGCTGCGTCGCTTCCGCGACACCCCGCCGCTCGTGTCCGCCGCCGGCCAACTGGTCTGCTCGTCGGCCATGATGCTGGTGCCGGCCTTGCTCGAGCGCGCGTGGCTGCTGCCGATGCCGCCGCCGTCGGCTATCGGCGCCGTGCTCGGGCTTGCCGTGCTCTCGACCGCCCTGGCCTACGTGCTGTTCTTCCGCATCAGCGCCACGGCCGGCGCCACCAACGTCATGCTGGTGACGCTGCTAATCCCCGTCACCGCCACCGGGCTCGGCGCCGCCTTCCTGGGCGAGGAGCTGACCGCCCATCAGATGCTGGGCGCTCTCGTCATCGGCTCCGGCCTGCTCATCATCGACGGCCGCCTGCTGCGCTTTGCGCGCGGCGCAATCGCTGCCCGCAGGTTGGGTTAGGGCCAAGCCCGTACCACGGTGCTCCAGCAGGGCTCACTTTGCCGAGGCGAGGCACGCTTCGATCAAGCCGGTGAAGATGCGGTTTCCCGGATGATCGGACGCCGCGAACAGCTCCTGGTGCCATTGCACACCAAGCGCAAAGGCTCGCGAGGGGATCTCAATCGCTTCAATGACGCCGTCGTCTGAATGGGCACTGGCGACTACCGAACGGGACAGCTCACCGATCGCCTCGCGATGGAAGGTATTGACGAGCATGGCGGGCTGCCCGACCACGGCAGCCAGCCTGGAGCCTGCAACCAAAGTAATTTGGTGCAGATAGCCGCGCTTGTCGTGCTCCAGGGCGTTCGGCATTGCGGCTTGCACGTCCGACCACAGGCGACATCCATTGAGGCAGGCGAGCAGCTGCATACCCGCACAGATGCCAAGCACGGGCTTATCGCGCGCCAGATGGCCCTCAACGATTGCCCGCTCGACGTGATAGCGCTCCGACTTCGGTGCTTGCGATGTCTGGCCCCGGAGATACCATGCATCGGGGTATGCAAAGCGTCCGCCGACGCACAGCAGCCCATCGAACTCCTCAATGACCACGTCGACCATCTGGGCGAGATACGGGATGCCGAACGGCAACCCGCCCGCATCTGCGATCGCGCTGAAGTAGCCTTTCGCCGCCTCGTAACGAGTGCCATCCCCACTCGTATTCTCGTCGAGGATTACGGCAATGCGCGGCTTCTTCGTCATCTCTCACCGTCCGCCTGGTCAGTGCGTTAAGCCAACCTATTGGGCAGCGGCGGCGTGCTTCAGGTCGTCCGCGAAGCGATCGACCCTGTCCGCCGTCATGTCCCAGGCGCACATCAGTCGGCAGCCCGTCGCGCCAAGGAACGTGTAGAACCGCCAGCCTTTGGCGCGCAACCGCTCCTGCACGCGTGCGGGGATCTCGGCAAACACGGCGTTGGCCTCGACCGGAAACATCACCCGCACGCCAGCCACCGCGCGCAAATGCCCGGCGAGCCGCTGGGCCATGGCGTTGGCATGCCGCGCATTCTTGAGCCACAGCTGGTCCTGCAGCAGCGCCAGCCACGGCGCCGTGACGAGGCGCATCTTGGAATTGAGGTGCCCGCTCTGCTTGACGCGCCACTCGAATTCCTGGGCCAACGCCTTGTCGAAGATCAGCACCGCTTCCCCGACCGCCAGCCCGTTCTTCACACCACCCAGGCACAGCACGTCGACGCCGGCGCGCCATGAAGCCTGCGCCGGCGTGCAGCCGAGCGTCGCCACCGCGTTGGCAAAGCGGGCGCCATCCATGTGCACCTTGAGGCCGTGGCGGCGAGCCACGCCGACCAACGCCGCCACCTCATGGTGCGAGTAGACCGTGCCGAGCTCGGTGGCTTGCGTCAGCGACAGCGCGCGCGCCTTGACGTGATGCACGCCCCTGCCTTTGCTCGCCAGCTTGTCAACGACATCCGGGGTCAGCTTGCCGAGCAGCGTGTCGGCCGTCACCACCTTGGCGCCGCCGCAATAGAACCCCAACGCGCCGGCCTCATCTTCCTCGATGTGGCTGACCGCATGGGCGATGACCGCGTCGTAAGGCTTGCACACCTGGGCCAAGGCCAGGGCATTGGCGGCCGTGCCATTGAATACGAAGAACACCGCGCAGTCGCTCTCGAACAGCTCGCGCATGCGGGCCTTGGCCTGCTCGGTCCAGGCATCGTCACCATAGCCGGGCGCATGTCCCTCGGCGTTGACCCGCACCAGCGCCTCCAGCGCCTCGGGGCACATTCCAGCATTGTTATCCGAGGCGAACTGCTGCTGCGACATTGCGCACCACCCTTGACTGGCCCGCCACCATAACCAGCCGGGCGTCCACCGTCACCCGCTGCGGAGCACGCGCCGCGGGGGAATTTCGCAATCGGGACGCTGGCATGCGCCGCCGGCAGGGTTGCCTTGCGCGGGCGCGGATTTGATTGCGAAACGCGTGCCAACCCGCCAAAACAGCGCCGCGTTTGCGGGCACGGGAGGAGACCTTGGCCAATGCGCCGCCACTGCGGCTGGGCGCCGTCGAATGGGGCTTGATTGCGCTGCAGTCGATGCTGTGGGGCAGCTCCTATTTCTTTATCGCCGTGGTACAGGACCAGGTGCCGATCCTGACCGTGGTCGCCATCCGCGGCGTGTTCGCCTCCATCATGCTGATCGCCATCGTCACCTCGCTTGGCTATCGCATGCCGGCGACGCTCGCCGAGTGGGGCCACTTCGCATTCTTCTCCACCTTCAACACCCTCATTCCCTTCGCCCTGATCGTGTGGGGGCAGGCGCGTGCGACGGGCGGCATGGCCGCCATCTTGAATGCGTCCGCGCCGCTGTTTGGCATCTTCCTTGCCCATGTCCTGACCCACGACGAGAAGCTGTCCCCCAACAAGCTGGCCGGCATCCTGCTGGGCGTGGTCGGGGTCGCCATCCTGGTCGGCTCGGACTTGGCGGTCATGTCCACGGCCGACCTGCTCGCGCGCCTGGCGCTGCTGGCCGCACCGCTGCTCTACGTGCTCGCCAACATCTACGCCCGCAACAAGCTCGGCGAATACCCGCCGTTCGTCATCGCCATGATGCAGATGGCGGCCTCGCTATCCATTTCCGTGCCGCTGGCGCTAGCCGTCGACTGGCCGTGGACGCTGCCGATGCCGTCCTTGACGGTGCTTGGCGCGATCATTGCGACCGGCGTGTTCGGCTCGGGCCTCGCCGCCCTGTGCCACTTCACCGTGCTGCGGCGGGCCGGCGCCACCAATGCCCTGCTGGTCACGCTCATCATGCCGCTGACGCCGATCGTGCTCGGCGGGCTGTTCCTCGGCGAGCAGCTCACCAGCCGTGAGATCGTCGGCGCGCTCATCATTGCCGCCGCCCTGCTCATCATCGACGGCCGGATTGTGCGGGTCCTGGCCGGCCGGCCGGCCCAGTGATCGCTACTTGCGGTTCTCCAGGCCGTTCTTGCGCCGCGTCTCGCGGATCTGGTCGGCGTCCTTCACCAGCTGCGCCTTCATTTTGGCAAGGCCGTCGCGCACGCCGACGTACACGTCGGGAAACTGCGCGGGCGGCGTGAAGCGGTCCGGATTGGCAGTATCGAAGGCGAGCACCGCATCGATGATCTCGACCAGCGCCGGCAGGTCGCCGAACGCGTACTCGTTGAGAGGACGGCCTACCACCTCCGACAGCGACCCGAACAGCGCAGGGTCGCCATCGGGCTTGAGGTCGCGCCGCGCCGATAGGTGCGCCCGGTAGCGCAGCTGGCCGAGATAGAAGATGAACACCGCATCGTCCTTGCGGCCCGCCCCGAACAGGCTGGAGGCGCGCTTGTAGTATTCGGCGGGGTGCTGCGCGCCCAGCGAAGAGACCTCGGGCGGAACTCGCACGCTCTGCGCATGCAATGCGCTGCCCAGCATTGCCAACAGGCCAATCAACGCCAGCACGCGAGTAACCGCGCGAGCGATCATGTTGCATTCCCCCAGGCCGGCGCTCCCCCAAGTCAACGCTGGCAGTCATCCGGCAACGAACCATCCGACCCTGCCATCGGCTGCACGCGCCGGGCAAGGAAATTCGCCAGCATTCCGCGAGGTTAGGACGTCTTGGCAGGTGTCTTGCGTACGGTCGTGCCCCTGCTGGGCTTGGCGGCCGTGGCCGGCTTGGCCGCATCGAGCTGGCGCGCGCGCAGGGCAATCCAGCGCCGGCAACTGGGCAGGCCCTGGTTGCACGTCGCCTCGACGGCCGTCACCGTGGACCCAGCTGCCACCTTCGGCATGGCCACGCTGCTGTCCGGTCGCAGGTCGAGATCGCGGTGCGCCCGCTGATTGAGGCTGGCAGCCGTCATGCCGCGCATGAACGGGTTCGCCCGCAGCACTGCCGCGTGCAGGACATCGGCAATCGGCGTTTGCGGTTCCGCTTTCAGCACCTTGGCCGCACCGACCGCACCCAGCAGGAATGCCAGCCGCAGATGCCCGAACGTGGGGTGCAGGCCCTGCTCGCTCAAATAGGCGGCATTTTCCCTGCTGTAGGCCGCCGCTACCTGGCGCGCGAACGAGCGATTGGTGCGCAGAGCCAGCAGGCTGGCATCGGATAGCTCCGCGACCTCGCGCGCAAAGTACCGGCGCGTCACGGACAGGAATGTGCTCTCGATGAACTGGAAGGCGCCGAGCGCCGTCGAGCGCGGATTGGCAGCCGTATCTCGGCCATTCGATTCCGCCCGCATCAGCCGGTCGAGGAACTGCTCGAAGTGGCCCTCGGGCGATGCCTGCACCGGCTGCACCGCCAGCAGATCCTCAGCGGCCGCCCGGGCCCCGGATTGGGCAACCCCGCTCAACACAAAAACCAGCAGGGCGGCAGCGATGCTCACACGGACCGGACGATGCAAGCCAGCACCTCGTGTCGTTGCGCTTGCTTATTAATGCCTGGGGGCCTGCCCCCCGGGCGACATGGGCGCCTATCCCCTTAAGCGCCTAAAGCACGTCAACCCTCGGCCCGTCAACGCGCGGCAGGCGTACAGGTTCGCACTGTTTCGTTGTGAAACTGCCGCATACGCGGCGCAGGTCATGTTCGTTAGCCACAGATGCGCTCGCGATCAGCTCGGCGCGCGCCACACCTTGCGTACCAGCATGATTAGTGCGGGGAGAAAAACAAGATCGGCAACCAGCGATGCCAGCAGGGTTGTGCCGCAGATGAAGCCGAACGTGCGCAGGCTCGGCAAGTCGGAAAACACCGTCACGCCGAGACCGAACGCAAGCACCAGCGTGGTTAAGATGATGGCCGGGCCGACCAGCACGCGCGCATTGCGGATGGCGATCTCCGCGCGCGGCTCTGCCTGCTCCTCCAAGCGCAGGCGGTTGAAGAAGTGGATCAGCGCATCGATGGCCAATCCGAACACCACCAGCAGCGCCACTACCGAGGCGAACTCGAGCCCGCCGCCCATGAACCAGAGGATCGCGCCTGAGGTCACCACCGGAAACAGTCCGGGCAACAGGCTGACCAGGCCCACGAACACCGAACGGAAGGCAACGGCAAGCAACAGCGCGGCGAAAGCCACGCACAGCGGCAGCGCCTCGTTGAGCTGCTGGATCATGCGGGCGCTGTTGCGGGCGGCAATGGCCGGCAGGCCGGTGACCGAGATGGCAAACTGCGGATACTGCTTGCGCAGGCCGTCGAGAGCCTGGTCGATCTTCTCGACCACCGGCAGGATGCGGCTTGAATCGATGTCGGGCAGACGGCCCGTCACCAGCACGGCGTTCTCCTCCTTGGCGATGAAGCGCCGCACCAGATGCTCGGGCAGAATGCCGACGTACTTTTTGACCGTCTCGATGCGCTCGTCACCCGCCTCCTTGAGCCAGCGGCGCAGGCTTTCCAGCGACCAGACGTTGCCCAGTCCCGCGGTTTTCTCGAGGATCTCGTGCGTCCTGGCGATCACCTCGAGCGGCTTGTCCGAATAGAGCGAATCGCCGGTCTTCCACTCGATCATGATGTGCACCGGGCTGGCGCCGGTCAGCTTCTCGTCGATGCGGCCGGTGGCGCCCAGCGCCTGCTCGCGGTCCGGCACCTGATCGGCGAGCCGATAGCGCGGCTCGAGCTGCAGGTAGGCGGCGCCGAACACCACGAACAGTGCAAAGCCGATCAGGCTGGTCACCAACGGGCGCGCCACGACCCGGTCGACGATCCAGCCGACCAGCAGGCCAAGGCCATCCATCAGCCGATCGGCCGGCGCGTGCGCACGGGCCAGCGATGTCTCGTTGCGGATGAAAAGCAGACCCAGCAGCGGGAGCACCAGGATGATGGCGATGAACGAAACCGTCACCGCCAGCATGCCGGCTTCGCCGAAGGTGCGGATCAGCCCCGACTGCGAGAACAGCAGGGCCGCGAACGATAGCATGGCCGTGCCGTGCGCCAGCACGCAGGCCGGCCCCACCACCCTGACCGCGAACTGCACCGCCTTGAGCCGCGAGTCACCCTCGCGCAGGCGGATGCGGATCGCCGACACCATCTGCATGCTGTCGGCAAAGCCCATCACCATCACGAGCGGCGTCATGACGTTGAGGAACAGGTTGAGCTTGAAATTGAGCAGTCCAAGCAGCCCGAGCGACCACAGCACGGCCAGCACCGGCGGCACCGCTGCCGTCAGCATCAGCGACACGCGGCGGAAGAACACCACGGCGATGATGGCGCCGAACAGCAGGCCAAGGCCGTTGTAGACGAGTTGGTCGCGCTCTACCGCATTGCGGATCTCGAGTTGCATCACCGGTGCACCGGTCAGCTGTACCTTCAGGCCGACGGGCGCTACCTCGTCCTCCACCGCCTTGCGCAGGTTGCCGATCACGGCCTTGGCGCCGAGTTCCTCCACCGCCTTGCGGTCCAGCGCCACCACCGCCAGCGCCAGCTCGCCATCCGGCGACAGAAACTTGCCGGTGACGATCTCGTTGGCCCTGAGCGCCTGGATGATCTCGTCGTAGGCCGGGCCGTCCGGCAGATCGTCCGGCACGATCGGCGCAGCGTAGCCGCTGGCATCCGGCTTGCCGCGCGCCGACAGCATCGACACGAGCCCTTCGACGCCGTCGGCGAGTTGCAGGTCGATGATGGCCCGGCGGAACGCCTCGATCTGCGGCTTCTTCAGCAGATCCTTGCCTTCCACCACCACCAGCACGTCGTACTCGCTGGAGGGAAAACGCCGATCGATCTCCTCGTAGCGGCGGAACTCGTCGGTGTCGGTGCGGAACAGCTCGGACAGCGAGTCGTCGACCTTGAGGCGCGTCACGCCCCAGGCAGCCACCACCGAGAACAGCACGATCAGGATGGCCGTCAGGCGCGGCACCTTCAGCGCCAGCAGACCCGCGCGCTCCAATCCCAGCGTGAACGCGAACGACCCGTGCGCTTCGCCCGGCCCGGTCTTGGCGTCCATCTTCCCCCCGATCGAGCTTATGTCTGGTCTATCTTATAGCCGGTCAGCAAGCCGTGGCGCGACTAAGACGCGACGCAGGAAAGAAAATTCCGGCCATGGTGGCCTGCCGGCGACGCCTGCGCAAGCCGCCGCAGCCTTCATGCCGCAGGCTGCGCCTGCCGTTGCCAGGGCGGGCAATTCGTTGCTACAGCTCGACCCTCGCCGTTCCCGGAGACCGCCATGGCCGACCAGACGCTCGACACCAAGGGCCTCGCCTGCCCGCTGCCGATTCTCAAGGTCAAGAAGATGCTGTCCGGCATGCCGAAGGGGGCAACGCTGGAGGTGTTTGCCACCGATCCAGGCTCGGTACCCGATTTCAACGCCTTCAGCGAAGCCACTGGCAATCCTCTGCTTGAGCAAAGCCAAGCAAACGGCGTCTATCGATTCGTCTTCAGGCACTCGGCCTAATCTGCCTTAATCCAGCGTGCGGCGGAAACGGCGCACGGCGAAGGTCATGGCTACCAGCATCAGGCCGACCAGGGCCAGGGCCTCGAACTGCAGGTCGTAGAGGTCGGCCCCTTTCAGCATGATGCCGCGGGCTATGCGGATGTAGTGGGTGAGCGGCAGCAGTTCGCCGATCACCTGCGCCCAACCCGGCATGCCCGCAAACGGGAACATGAAGCCCGACAGCAGGATGTTGGGCAGAAAGAACATGAACGACATCTGGATCGCCTGCAGCTGGTTCTGGGCAATGGTCGAGAACGTGTAGCCGATCGACAGATTGGTAGCGATGAACAGCGTGCTCAGCACCGCCAGCAGGGTCACGCTGCCCGTGATCGGCACGTCGAAGATCAGCACACCGAACACGATGATCAGCGCCGCCTGGATGAAGCCGATGGCGATGTAGGGCGCGATCTTGCCCAACATGATCTCGACCGGCCGAATCGGCATGGCCAGCAGGCTTTCCATGGTGCCCCGCTCCACCTCGCGCGTCACCGACAACGCCGTGAAGATCAGCATGGTCATGGTCAGGATGGTGCCGAGCAGGCCGGGCACGATATTGAGGCTCGTGACGGCGGCTGGGTTGTAGCGGCGGTGCTGACGGATCTCGAAGGCCGGCACGCTCTGGATGGTCTCGGGCAGGCCGCGATCGCGCGCCAGCGCCGTCTTTACGATACCCTCCAGCGCGCCGAGCGCGGTGCCGGCCGCCACCGGATCGCTGGCATCGGCTGCCACCAGCAGGGCCGGGATGTCACCGCGCCGTGCACTGCGCTCGAAGCCCGCGGGGATCTCGACGCCGAACAGGATCTTGCCCGAGCGCATCCAGTGGTCCATCTCGGCTTCGGTGCGGGCCACGCGCACGACGCGGAAATAGCTGGTGTTGCTGAGCGCCGCCAAAATGGAACGGGTGAGATCGTTGTCCTCGTGCACCAGCACCGCCGTCGGCAGCTCGCGCGGCTGCGTGTTGATGGCGAAGCCAAACAGCAGCAGCTGCATGACCGGGATGAAGATCATTGTGGCAAACGTCAAACGGTCGCGGCGCAGCTGCACGAACTCCTTGATCAGCATGGCCCAGGTGCGCGTCAGGGCCCCGGTGCGCGCGGATGGGGATTGTGCGGTCATCTGAAGTTGTCCTGTGAGCGCGACATCAGATCGATGAACACGTCCTCCAGCGTCGGCTCGGAGATCGACCACGCCAGGTGCGGATCGGTGCGGAACCTCTCCACCGCCGCATCCAGCGCTGCAGCATCGCGGCCCGACACGTGCAGGCTGGTGCCGAACGGCGCCACCATGTCGATGCCGGGTGCGCCGAGCAGCTTGTCTGACAGGTGCTGCAGGTCCGGCCCGCTGACGTTCCAGGTGCGCAGGTGCGATTTCTCGATCACCTCTTCGACGCTGCCCTGCGCCAGCAGCTCACCGTAGGCGATGTAGGCGATCGCGTGGCAGCGCTCGGCCTCGTCCATGTAGTGCGTCGAGACCAGCACGGTCATGCCCTCGGCGGCGAGCTTGTGGATCTCGCCCCAGAACTCGCGCCGTGCCTTGGGATCGACGCCGGCGGTGGGTTCGTCGAGCAAAAGCAGTTCCGGTTTGGGCAGAATGCACGCGCCGAGCGCCAGGCGCTGCTTCCAGCCGCCCGACAGCGTGCCGGCCAGCTGCTTCTCGCGCCCATGCAGGCCGAGCCGGTCGATGGCGCCGCGAGCCTCGCGCACAGGGTCGGGCAGACCGTACACGCGCGCCACGAACTCCAAGTTCTCCTGGATGGACAGGTCCTGATACAGGCTGAAGCGCTGCGTCATGTAGCCGACGTGGCGCTTGATCTCCTCGTTGTCGGTGCGGATGTCGAAGCCCATCGCCGTGCCGCGGCCGCTGTCCGGCGTGAGCAGCCCGCACAGCATCCTGAGCGTGGTGGTCTTGCCCGAGCCGTTGGGACCTAAGAAGCCGTAGATCTGGCCGCGCTTGACCTGCATGGACAGGTTGCGCACCACGACCCGGCCGTCGAACGACTTGGTGAGGCCCTGGACGTCGATCACCACCTCGCCGTTGGGCGCGTCACTTGCTGGCATGGCTGACACCGGCGGCGGGCTGCAACATCACCGTGACCGGCTGGCCGACCCGCAAGTCGTTGGGGCGCTCGGGGATCGCCTCCACCCGGAACACCAGCCGCGCCCGTTCCTCTTGGCTGTAAATGACCGGCGGCGTGAACTCGGCTTGCGCCGCTATAAAGCGCACGCGTGCAAAAATGTCGCTCGCGCAGCCGTCGCACTGTACCGACACCCGGTCGTTGATACGCACGGTTGGCAGCACCGCCTGCGGCACGAAGAAGCGCACCTTGATGTTGCCGGGCGGCAGCAGCGACACGATCGGCCGTCCCGGCTGCACCAGCTCGCCCTGGCGGTAATAGACCTCCTGGATCTTGCCGGCGGCGGGCGCCGCCACGCGGCGCCGGTCGAGCCGCGTCTTGGCCGAGTTAAGCCGCGCTTCGGCCGTACGCAAGGCCGACTCGGCATCGTCGAACGCCTTCTGCGAGCCGACCGCTCTCTTCAGCAGTTCCTGCGCGCGCTGATGGGCGATCCGCGCATTGACGACCGCCGCCTCGTTCTCGGCCACCGCCGCCCGCTGCAGATCCGCGTCCAGGCTGAACAGCGGCGCGCCGGCCGCCACCTCCTGGCCCTCACTGACGCTGAGCGTTTCGACGCGACCGACCTCGTCAGGGGCGATGAACAGCAGCTCGGCCTCTACCCAGCCCTGGAACATGTTGGCCGGCGTGGCGCGATTGAAGAAGGCATAGGCGCCGACGCCGGCCAGGACGATGCCAGATACCGCCAGCAGCACTGCCCGCCTGTTCGGTCTACTCATGACGTGCTCCCTTGAGGTTTGCCGCACAGCAGCTCGCGGTGCGCACGCAACAGTCCGCCGACATCGAGCGGATCGATTTCAGAAAACATGCCGTCCCACAGCACCGACACCAGCAGCGGCGCCACGATCAATTGGGGGAAGCGCGCCGGCGCGTCGGAAGCGAACTCGCCACTCGCCGCCGCCCGCTCGGCAACGCCACGCATCAGTTTGATGCCGCGCGACACCACCTCGCGGTAGTAGAACTCTGCAATCGCCGGGAAGCGCGGGCCCTCGGCGATGATCAGGCGCAGCAAGAGCTTGCGGCGCGTGCCCAGCACTTGCTGCTCGAACATGCCGAAGAAAGCTTCGAGCACGGCGACCGGCGGCACGCTCGGGTTGGCCGCGACGGTGCTCAGCGTGTCGATCACCGGCGCCACGGCGCCGCGGATCAGCTCCTCGAACAAGGCTTCCTTGTGCTGGAAGTAGAGGTAGAGCGTACCCTTGGCAACACCCGCGCGTGCCGCCACCTCATCGAGGCGCGCCGCCTCGAAGCCGTGCTCGGCAAACACTGACAGCGCCGCATCCAGGATCGCCTGCCGCCGCGTGTCGGCGTCGACCTTGCGCGCCCGCGTGCGCTTGCCGGGCTCGCCCGATGCCTGTGCGGGGCGCCCGGCGTTGGCCGCCACGGCCTGGTCGGACCGGGCCTGACCGGACCGGACCTGGCCGGACCGGACCTGGCCGGACCGGGCCTGGCCAACCGAAGCTTTGTCCGCCGGTGGCTGGCCCAGCGCCGCAGGCGACGGCGAACGATCTGTGCCGCCGCGGCCTGCTCCGTGCCGCCGGCCGTCCTTGGATTTTGCCGGCTTGGATTTTGCCGGCTTGGATTTCGCCGGCTTGGATTTCGCCTGCTTGGCCATTGAAGGTCGCTTTCACCATATATGACTGACCCGTCAGTCATTAAACTAGCGGCGACGCGGCCAGCCTGCAAGACCTTTCTTGCCAGGGTCTTTCCGACCCCACGGAGCTGGCGCCCAGCCGGCCGGTCACCAAGGACATTGCCCGTTGTTAAGCTGGTCGATCTCCGCGAATATCACCCGCGATCAACGGCAGTGGCGGAACGTTCATGGCATCCCTTGCACCACAGCAGCTGGCAAAGATGCGTGCCGACACCTTGTCGACCGGCGCTGCATTGCTTGCCGACCTGCGCCACGCGAGAGCGGTCTTGCGTGCGTCTGCCCTCTCCGGCGATGACATCCGACGCTTGACCGCTGCCTTGCAGCGGCTGCTCATCGACGGCGGCCTCGCAGCACTGGCAACGCCGCGCACAGGCAGGGTCCACCTCGACGTGCCCGACAACAACCCGGTCTACAAGGCTGCCGACAAGCAGCCCTTTCTGTTCTTCCTGAGCGGCGGCGTGGAGGTTGGGGAAGCCACGCTACGGGCGGTCGCGGCGACGCGCGGCAGAAAGCGTCATGCGCTGGTCAAGAACTTCGATCCCGAACGCGTCGCCAACGTCAGGCTGGAAGGGTTCCTGTCGCAGCGTGTCCTCTGCCTCGATGGTGTGTGGGTCAGCCGCGGCAGCCTGATCGAATACGCCGCCCGATTGGCGTCCGGTGAACCGCCCGATGTCACCGCGCGGCTCGACTTTGCGGCCCTCGCGCGCGCCCGCGAATGCGCCAGCATGAAGGTCGAGGGCGATGCCTTGATGTTGAAGCTGGACACGGACGCGGTGCCGGGCGGAGCGCAGGAGTTCGTCTACGATACCGCCGCCCTCGACCCCATCCTCGTCGAGGTGCTGGCCGCCTGCCGTTTCCTTGCAGGCTCGGCCGACATCAAGAGCCTGGAGAGTTCATTGGAAGCCGAGCTGCAGCAGCCGTCGGCCTGACATCCCCTGGGCAAGGCCGCGCAGACCTGCCCTTCCTACGTCGCCTCGATTTTCTTCAGGCCGCCCATGTAAGGCTGCAGGGCGTCGGGGATGGCGACCGAGCCGTCGGCCCGCTGATAGTTCTCCAGGATGGCGATCAGCGTGCGCCCGACCGCCAGTCCCGAGCCGTTCAGCGTGTGCACGAACTCGGTGCCCTTGCCGCCCTTGGGTCGATAGCGCGCGTTCATGCGCCGTGCCTGGAAGTCGCCGCACACCGAGCAGGACGAGATCTCGCGGTAGGTGTCCTGCCCCGGCAGCCACACCTCGATGTCGTAGGTCTTCTGCGAGGCAAAACCCATGTCTCCGGTGCACAGGAGCATGGTGCGATAGGCAAGCCCCAAGCGCTGTAGCACGGCCTCAGCGCACGCCGTCATGCGTTCGTGCTCGGCGCTCGACCGCTCCGGCGTGGTGATGGAGACCAGCTCGACCTTGGAGAACTGGTGCTGCCGGATCATGCCGCGCGTGTCCTTGCCGGCAGCGCCCGCTTCGGCGCGGAAGCATGGCGTGAACGCGGTGACGCGGATCGGCAGCTCCGCCTCGTCGGTGATCTTTTCGCGCACGAGGTTGGTGAGCGGCACTTCCGCCGTGGGGATGAGCCAGCGTCGACCGTTGGACATGAATTCGTCAATCGCCGTCCAAGCGTCGTACTTGCTCTCAAACTGATCTTGCAACTTCGGTAAATCGCTTGCCAGATTTTCCAGAGAAGCTGTCTGGTCGCGGTGCATGGAGAGCCGATGCGAAAAGTCATTTACAAAATCGGATAGGTACTTGCGCGCCGCCCCTCTTGTTCGACCCTCAACCTGCGGGATCTGATCGAACTGATCATCCTTGAACTTCGGCAATTGAGCCGTGCCGTACATGACTTCATCGCGCACCATCACCGGCGGCGCAATCTCCGTGTAACCACCCAGCCCGTTTTTCTCTGGCGCGGTGTGCAGATCGAGCATGAAGGCGCCGAGCGCCCGCTCCATGCGCGCCAGCGCGCCCTTCAGCACAACAAAGCGTGCGCCGGACAGCTTGGCGGCCGTCTCAAAGTCCATCAGGCCGAGCCGCTCGCCGATTTCAAAATGCTGCAGCGGCTTGTTCACGCCCACGAGCTTCGGCGGCGTGCCGACCTTGCGCTGCTCGACATTGCCGTGCTCGTCCTTGCCCTCCGGCACGTCCTCGCGCGGCGTGTTGGGGATGACCGACAGCGCATCGGCCAGCGCCTTGTCGGCGGCGCGCTGCTCGTCCTCGCCCGTGGCAAGCGTATCCTTGAGCGCATTGACCTCGGCCATCAGCGCCGCCGCTTTGGCCTCGTCCTTGGCGGCCTTGGCCTTGCCGATCTCCTTCGACGCCGCATTGCGCCGCTGCTGCGCCTCCTGCAGGCGCGTCACCGCCTTGCGCCGCGCCTCGTCGAGGTCGAGAAGCTCAGCCGAGAACTTGACATCCCCGCCTGGGGCGATGCCGCGCTTCCTAAGTCCGGCGTCGAACGCCTCGGGGTTGTCCCTGATCCACTTGATGTCGAACACGGCGCTGGCCTCTCGTTTTGCCGTCGTTGCCGCGTCTTGTCGAAGACACGCCTTGGGCATGGTGGGCGGGGCACGCAACTCTGGATGTGCAGCTCCTGCCGCAATTGCTTGGCGTGCATGCCCGCCTGCGCGGGCATGGCGGCTGAATTTGGCTGTGCTATACGGGGTTGAACTGATCTGGTCCAGCCGCTGGCGCGGCCGTCAAGTCGATGCCGACTGGGTGGCGGCATGCCTGGCCGCGCGCGATCGCTCGACACGCGCCACCGCCCAGATCGAGGCCTCATAGAGCAGGATGGTCGGCAACGCCATGGCGATCATGCTGAACGGGTCGGGCGGCGACAGGATGCCGGCCGCTGCCGTGATGGCGACGATGGCATAGCGGCG
>DASTOW010000297.1:0-21276 GCA_035762425.1 Hyphomicrobiaceae bacterium
AAATGACGTGCTGCTGTCGGTGCGCGATGGCAGCATCGCGGCAATCGCGACCGGCGTGCCTGCGCCGGCGTCTGCCACGAAAATGCGCGGCGTGGCGCTGCCGGGCATGCCGAACGTGCACAGCCACGCCTTCCAGCGCGCCATGGCCGGCCTCACCGAGGTGCATGGTCCAAAGGACGATAACTTCTGGACCTGGCGCGAGGTGATGTATGGCTTCCTGGCGCAGATGACCCCCGACGACATCGAGGCAGTGGCGGCGCTGGCCTACGTGGAGATGCTGGAAGCGGGCTTCACAACGGTCGGTGAGTTTCATTATGTGCACAATGCTGCCGACGGGGCGCGCTACGCCGATCCTGCCGAGACGGCGGCTCGTATCGTCGCCGCCGCTGCGGCCACCGGCATCGGCCTGACATTGCTGTCCTGCTTCTATGCACACGGCGGCTGCGGGGGACAGGCGCCGAACCCTGGGCAGGTGCGCTTTGTGTCCGATCTTGACGGTTTTGCTGCGCTGATGGAGGCGAGCTCAGCACACATCGGCAGGCTGCCAGGCGCGCGCCTCGGCATCGCACCTCATTCGCTCAGAGCCGTGGCGGCTGACGAGCTTCCCGCGCTCGTGCATAGCTACGCCGCGGGGCCGATCCACCTGCATGCCGCCGAGCAGGTTCGCGAAGTGGAAGAGTGCCTGGCCTGGTCTGGCAAGCGGCCGGTGCAATGGCTGCTCGAGAATGTGCAGCTTGACCAACGCTGGTGCCTGATCCACTGCACGCACATGACGAGCCAAGAGGTGGCGGGGTTAGCCCGTTCGGGGGCGGTGGCTGGCCTGTGCCCGATGACGGAGTCCAATCTCGCAGATGGCATCTTCGCGGGCGTCGAATACGAAGGCGCGGGCGGTCGCTTCGCGGTGGGCACGGACAGCAACGTGCGAATTTCCCTCAACGAGGAGCTGCGCACGCTCGAGTATTCGCAGCGCCTGCGCGATCGCAAGCGCAACCGCTTCGGCGCCGGCCGCTCGTCGACCGGCAGAAGCATGTTCGAGGCGGCGCGCAAAGGCGGAGCCCAGGCACTCGCGCTCGGCAAGGCTGGTCTGTCGGTGGGGCAAAGTGCCGACATCGTGGTGCTCGATGATGCCGATCCGTCGCTGATCGGCCGCGACGGTGATGCCTTGCTCGATGCGTGGATATTCGCGGCCGGCAACGTCGTGCGCGACGTGTTTGTCAGGGGCTTGCATGTCGTAGCGGACCGGCGCCATGTCCAGCGCGACGCAGTGAACCGCCGCTATGCGGCGACGCTGCGGCGTCTGCTGCAACAGGTCTGACCCGCCCAGCCTCGGCAACTGCGGCAGCTGGAACGAAGCTCGGTCGTGGGCGTTCGCCAGGAAACTTCCGGAGGCTATGATGAAAACACTCGCTGATGCGTTCGAGCACACGCTGCAGGACGTTTACTATGCCGAAAACGCCATCGCCAAGGCGCTGCCCAAGGTCATCGATGCGGTGAGCAATGCCGACCTCAAGACCGCGCTCAAGGATCACCTGGGTGAGACCAAAGGGCAGATCAAAACCTTGCAGGCGGTGTTCAAGTCGATCGGCAAGAAGGCATCGGGCGAGAAGTGCGATGCAATCGAGGGCCTGATCAAGGAAACCGAGGGCGTTATCGAAGACGCCAAGGGCGCGGTCGCCAAGCACGCGGCCATCATCGGCTGCTGCCAGGCCGTCGAGCACTACGAGATCTCGCGCTATGGCACGCTGCGCGAGTGGGCCAAGGCGCTGGGAAAAGATGAGGCGCACGAACTGCTGTCGGGAATTCTCGATCAGGAGAAGGCCGCCAATCACAAGCTGACCAACATCGCCGTCACCGAGATCAACCGGCCCGCGCGCTAGCTTGCAGGGCGGAGTGAAACTCCCGACGCCGTCAGGCGTTGTCTGAGCCGTAGGATGTCCCTACGTGGTTTGGAGAGGCCGCCGCCGCCAAATTGGCGAACGCGGCTTGGGAGAGGCAGTCATGGACGGACGATCGATGTTGATCGGCATACTGTTGGTTGCCGTTGTGGTGCTCGGATACCTGTACTGGGATCGCGAGAACAACACGCTATTCAAGGCTCCGGGCGTGGAGATCAGAAAGAACTAACGTGCCTAGCGGGGTTGCGTGAGGCTAGGCGGTGGCTACGGCGATCGCCTTGCCTTCTTCAGCCGAGCGCAGCATCGCCTCGATCAGGAGATGCACCTTAAGCGCCTCGCGGCCGTTGGTGGTTGGCTCGCGGTTGGCATCGATGGCCTCGAGGAAGTCGACGATCAGCGCCTTGTGGGCGTCGTTGGCGAATGCCATCGGATCAGCGCCGCCGCTCTTGGAGGGGCCACCCTGGTGGTGGGTGTGCCGCCCATCCTGGCCATAGAAATCCAGCGTTTCGGCGGCGAGCACGGCGGTCGCCTTCGCGCAGGCGAGTTCGATGCGCTCGGGAAAGCCCGGATAGGCAACGGTTGTCGCATCGATGGTGCCGACCGCGCCATTGGCGAACTCGACGCCCGCACCGACGACGTCCTCGGTGTCGATAGTGCGCAGCGGCGAGGTGTTGGCGAAGGCCGCCACCTTGACGATGGGGCCGGCCAGGCTCTGGAACAGATCGAGGGTGTGGATGGCCTGGGTGATGAGCACGCCACCGCCGTCGCGCGCCTGCATGCCGCGGCCGGGCTGGGCGAAATACTCGGGCGTACGCCACCAGCGGATGGCAGCGGAGCCCGACACGAGGGGGCCGAGTTCTCCCGCACGCACCGCCTTGGCAAGCTGAAGAGAGGCTGCGCGGAAACGATGCTGCAGCATGATCGCCAGCTTGCGGCCGGCCTTCTCCATGGCGCCGACGGCGCGGCGGGCGCGCTCGCTCGACACGTCGATCGGCTTTTCCAGCAGCACGTGCTTGCCGGCGGCGGCGCAACGCTCGACCACCTGCAGATGCGCCATCGGCGGAGTGAGCACGAACACCACGTCGATGCTGCGGTCGGACAGGATCGTCTCCAGGTTGTCCACCACCGGATGTCGATGGTTGCTGGCGAAGGCCGCCCGACGCTCGGCGCTCGGCGTGAAGCAGGCCGCAATCTCGACCCGATCGCCGAGTTCCTCCAGGCTCTGCAGGTGCGGCTTGAGCGCCATGCCCAAGCCGACGATGCCGACCCGATGCTTGCTCATCGGCGGAACTCTGCGCTGCGGCGCTCGCGGAAGGCATTGATGCCCTCCATGTGGTCGCCGGCCGAGAAGCACAGCGTGTTCATCTCGTTCTCGTAGCGCAACCCGGCGTCCAGCGACGACGACAACGCCATGCGCGTGGCAGCTTTCACTGATTGCGTGGCGACCGGGCTGTAGCGGGCAATCTGCTTGCAGAGCGCGCGTGCGGTGGGCTCGACCTCGGCATCGTCGACCAGATACTCAACGAGACCCAGCCGATAGGCTTCGTTGGCGTCGATCGGCTCGCCGGTCACCAGCAGGCGCATGGCCTGGCCGTAGCCAACGATGCGCGGCAGCATCTGCGAGGCGCCGCCGCCGCCGACCCAGCCGCGCTTCACCTCAGGAAAGCCCATCTTGATGCTGCGACCGGCAACGCGCAGGTCGGCGGCCAGGGCCATCTCGGCGCCGCCGCCCAGCACCCAGCCCTTCAAGGCGGCAACCACCGGTTTCCTGATGTTGCGGATGGTGCCCTCGTAGATGACCCGATTGCGGAATTTCCACGCGTCGGGATACTCGGCCAGCGAATTGAGATCGCTGCCCGACGAGAATGCCCGTTCGCCGGCACCCCTGATCAGGACGACCCGCACCTCGTCGTCGCGGTCGACCGACGCGCAGGCGTCCTGCAAGGCCGCAGCCATCTCCGGCGTGACAGCGTTGTGCTTCTCCGGCCGGTTGAGCACGATCTCGGCGACGAAATCGGCGACCGTGAAAGAGATGTGCTTGGTCATTGCTGCTCCCTGGTGCGCGCGATGCCCGCGCCTTGCCGCGAATGTCTTGGCTTATCGTGGCCGGCATCGTAGTTGGAATGTCGCGCTCAGTCATTAGCAACTGGGGTGCGACCAACACCTGTGGGAGGATGAAGCGATTTTCGCTGATCTGGCCGTGCACCTTGCGGCACGTACGCGACTGCCGCGATTGGCCCGCTCGCGTCGGATGAGGGGCACTGCCGCGTGAAGAACACGACGATCGGTGTCAACAGCCCGCCGCAACCCATGGTCGGCATCGCCCTGATGGTGGTGGCATCGCTGGCCGTGCCGCTGGTGGATGGCATCGCCAAGGCTCTGACGGCGAGCCACTCGCCGTTCTTCATCGCCTGGCTGCGCTACGCGGCGGCAGCTCTGATCGTGGTACCACTGACGCTACCGTGGCATCGCGATTTCCGCAGTGTTAGGGGTGATTTCGCGTCCAACGCGCTGCGCACGCTGCTGGCGGTTGCGGCGATGACCTGTTTCTTCTTCGCCATCGCCGAGATTGCGTTCGCAACGGCATTCGGCGGGTTCTTTCTAGGCCCCGTCATCGCCGCGGTCCTGGCCGCCTGGCTGCTGGGCGAACGGGTCACGGCGTGGAGGCTGGGTGCGGCCCTGGCCGGCTTGACCGGTGCACTCCTGATCGTGCGGCCTGGGGTCGATTTCCAGTTCGGCTCGGTGCTGGCCGTCCTGAGCGGCGCGTTCTCGGCCGGTTATCTGGTGGCAACGCGCGTGGCGGCCTCGACAACAGCACCTGTCGACGCGCTGCGCTTTCAGTGCGTGTTCGGTGCACTCCTGCTCACGCCATTGGCGGTTCTCAACTGGTCGTGGCCGACGCCGGAGGCGATGCTGCTGATTGCCGCCATGGGCGCGCTCTCGGCGGGCTGCCACTTCATGCTGATCGCGGCCTTCCGCCATGGCGAGGCTGCGGTTCTGGCGCCGCTGGTCTATCTGGAGTTGGTGACCGCGATGGTGCTGGGGCGTGTCGTTTTTGGCGAGCTACCCGACCTCATGGCATGCACAGGCATCGGCCTGATCGTGCTGGCCGGCCTTGCCATCCTAGTGACCGAGCGACGCGGCCGGGCGACCTGAAGTCGTCACCCGCCGGCGATTTGCGGCAGAATGTGCACCTCGCTGTCGGGGCCGATCTCCTGAAACAAGGCGTCCTGGTAGATCTGGCCATCGATGGCGACGGCCGATCCGGTTTCGAGGTGCGGCGCCAGCTCGGGGTATTTCTCGCCGAGTCGGGCAAACAGCTGGCGCACCGTAGCGGCGTCCACCTCGAGCGTTGTGACGCCGCCGGTGAACTGCCTGAGGTTGCCGATCAGCGTGACGTGGGCCATTGGTTCCTGTGCCGATCTCAATGCTTGCGATCGCAATCCTTGGCCAACGTCATGCCGGCGCAGGCGGGCACCCACGCCGTTCGCCATCGCATGCCCGGCGTGGATCCCCGCTTTGGCGGGGATCCACGCCTTAGATCTTCGCGGCTCCCTTCGCGCGGGCCTCGTCAAGGGCCGCCAGAACCTTGGGCGGCGACATCGGCAAGTCGGTGAAGCGAACGCCGGTGGCATTGCACACCGCGTTGGCGATGGCCGCCATCGGCGGGCAGATCGGCGTCTCGCCGACACCGCGCACGCCGTAGGGATGGCGCGGGTTTGGCACCTCGACGATCACCGTGTCGATCATCGGCAGGTCGGAAGCGACCGGCACGCGATAGTCGAGGAAGCCGGGGTTCTGCAGCTTGCCGTCCGCCCCGTAGATGTATTCCTCGTTGAGCGCCCAGCCGATGCCCTGCGCCACGCCACCTTGATATTGGCCTTCAACGTAGCTCGGATGGATCGCACGCCCCGCGTCCTGGATGGCGGTATAGCGCACCACCCAGACGCGGCCGGTGTCGGGGTCGACCTCGACATCGGCGATGTGCGTGGCAAAGCTCGGCGCGGCACCGTGGGCGTTGATGCGCGCATAGCCGGCAATCGGACCGCCCGTCTTTCCGGCGATGCCGGCGATGTCCTTCAAGCTCATCGGGGTATGCTTGCCGGCGTTGGGACCAGCCGGCCGCACTGCGCCGCCGACGTATTCCACGGCGTCCTCAGGCAGCTCCCAGAGCTTGGCGGCACGCTTGCAGGCTTCCTTGATCACCTCGCGAGCGGCTTCCACGGTGGCCATGCCGCTCGAGAAGGTGGCCCGGCTGCCGCCCGTCAGGAAGTTGTAGCCAAGCTGGCCGGTGTCGCCGATCTGCACGCGGATCTTGCCGATGTCGATGCCGAGCTCCTCGGCCGCCATCATGCACAGCGAGGCGCGCAAGCCGCCGATGTCGGGCGTGCCGGCCGTCAACGATAGGGTGCCGTCCTCGTTCAGCGACATCGAAACCGCTGTTTCGCCGCCGATGTTGAACCAGAAGCCGGAGGCGATACCGCGTCCCTGGTTCTTGGCAAGGGGCGTGCGCCAGTGCGCGTGGGCCTTGGCAGCTTCCAGCGTCTCGATCAGGCCGACGGGGCCGAACTTCGGCCCGTAGGCGGCTTTGGTGCCCTGCTTGGCCGCGTTCTTGAGGCGCAAGTCGACCGGGTCCATGCCGATCGCCTTGGCGATGTCGTCCATCACCTGCTCGACCGCGAACTCGGCAATCGGGCCGCCGGGAGCACGGTAGGCAGCCACCTTCGGGCGGTTGCTGACCACGTCGTAGCCCACCACCTTGACGTTCTCGAGGTCGTAGGGTGCAAAGGCGCACATGGCGCCCGGCTGCACCGGCGAGCCAGGGAAGGCCCCGGCCTGGTATTTGAGCTCGGCGTCGGCGGCCACGATGCGGCCGTCCTTCCTGGCGCCGATCTTGACGCGCAGGTGGGCACCCGAGGTCGGGCCGGAGGCGCGGAAGACTTCCTCACGGGTCATCACCATCTTGACTGGCCGGCCGGACTTCTTGGCCAGCGCCAGGGCGACGGGCTCAAGATACACCACGGTCTTGCCGCCGAAACCGCCGCCAATCTCGGATGCCGTCACGCGGATCTGGCTGACGTCCCAGCCGAGCAGCCGTGCACAGTGGGCGCGTACGATCCAGTGGCCCTGCGTGGTCACCCACAACTCGGCCTGGCCGTCCTCGGACACGCTCGCCACGCAGGCGTGCG
Source organism: Hyphomicrobiaceae bacterium (assembly GCA_035762425.1). Lineage (GTDB taxonomy): Bacteria > Pseudomonadota > Alphaproteobacteria > Rhizobiales > Hyphomicrobiaceae > AWTP1-13. The sequence goes on from DASTOW010000297.1 coordinate 7,085, forward strand.
GCTCGATGTAGCCCTGATGCACCGGCTTGGTGGTGAAGGACCGCTCGATCACCACCTCGGCCTGTTTGAAGCCGGCCTCGATGTCACCGAGGGCGAACTCGACGCGCTTGGCGACGTTGGAGGGCTTGTTCGGCGCCGGCTCCACGCCGGCCGTAATCAGACCCTCATCCAGCAGCGGCGCGCCGGGCTGCATTGCCTCGACCACGTCGATGACGTGCGGCAGCACCTCGTAGTCGACCTTGATCAGCTTAAGGGCCTGCTTGGCGATGGCAGCACTGGTGGCGGCAACGGCGGCTACGGCATGCCCCTCAAACAGCACCTTCTCGCGGGCCATCACGTTGCGCACAACATCGCGGTAGTTGATCATCATCTCGCCGGCCGGGATGAACTCGGACGGCTGATCCTTGAAGTCGTCGCGCGTCACCACGGCCTTGACGCCGGGCAGCTTGAGAGCCGCCCTGGTGTCGATCGAGCGGATGCGGGCATGCGCATGCGGGCTCCTGAGCACGCGCCCGACCAGCTGGCCGGCCATTGCCATGTCGGCGCCGAAGCGGGCGCGGCCCGTGACCTTGTCGACGCCGTCGGGGCGTTCGGGACGCGATCCGACCCACTGAAACGGCGAAGCCGGCGCGTCCTTTACCTTCTCTTGCATCTCAGGCTCCTCTCATCTCGGCAGCGGCATCAAGCACGGCACGCACGATCTTGTCGTAGCCTGTACATCGGCACAGGTTGCCGGCCAGCCAGTAGCGCACTTCGGTCTCGGTGGGGTCGGGCGTCCGTTCGAGCAGCGACTTGGCTGCAACCAGGAAGCCGGGCGTACAGATGCCACACTGCAGGGCGGCATGCTCGATGAACTTTTTCTGCAGAGGATGCAGCGCCTCGCCGTCAGCCATGCCTTCGATGGTGGTGATCGACTTGCCGCCAGCCTCCACGCCGAGCATCAGACAGGAGCAGACGAGGCGGTCATCCACCGTGACGCTGCAGGCGCCACAGTCGCCCGTCGAGCAGCCTTCCTTGGTGCCGGTCAGGCCGAGCTGGTTGCGCAAGACGTCGAGCAAAGTCTCGTCCGTCTCGCACAGGAATTCGACGCCGTCGCCGTTGACGGTCGCCGCTACGTGATGCTTTGCCATCAGGCCTTCCTCGCCCGTTCGAGTGCAATCTGGGTGGCCCGCCGGGCGAGTACGCCGGCGACCTTGATGCGGTAGTCCTTGGTGCCGCGCTTGTCGTCGATCGGCCGGCAGGCGGCGCGCGCTGCGGCATCGAGCTTGTCGAGGGCGGCCGCGTCGACCGTGCTGCCGACCAGCGCCGCCGCAGCGGCGGCAACCAGCAGCGGCCGTTCGGCCACCGCGCCCAGCGAGACGCGGGCAGCCGTGCAGACATCCTTGGCGTCCAGCGTCAGGCAGACCCCGCAGCCGACCACGGCGATGTCCATCTCGGTGCGCGGAATGAAGCGCAGGTAGGCGTCGCCGGCGCGCGGTGGGCGGGCCGGGAGCAGGAAGGACGCGATCAGCTCGCCCTTGGCGAGCGACAGCTTACGCGGCGCCAGCATCACCTCCTCGACCGCCACCTCGCGCCGGCCCTGAGGTCCGACGATGCACGCCTTCGCACTTGCAGCAATCAGTGCCGGCACGCTGTCGGCGGCCGGCGAGCCGTTGCACAGGTTGCCACCCATGGTTGCCCGACCCTGCACCTGTGTGGAGCCGATCAGGTTGGCCGCTTCGACCACGCCTGGCCACATTGCCTTGAGCTTGGGGTGCTCCTTCAGCTCCGCTCCGGTTACGGCCGCGCCCACCCGAAAGCCGCCAGCCTCGTCCTTGATCTCGCGCAGCTCGGCTATGCCTTTGATGTCGACCAGCAGCGCCGGCTCCACCACATCGGTACGCATTTGCACCAGCAGGTCGGTCCCTCCCGCCAGCACGCGTGCCTCTCCCTTTTCCGCCACCAGCAGCGCGACCGCTTGGTCGAGCGACTTGGGCGCTTCGTAACGCATGTCCACGGCTGGCTGGCCTCATTGGTTGATTGGTGCGAACAACTAGCATTGCACACCGCCCCGGCGGTCGCCAACCCGGTAGGGTTGGGCGCAGTAAGAAGGTTTTGTTCTCCAACTATTCTTGGGCTAGATAGACCGTTGCCGGCAGGTGCGTCTGGCACCGGGTTTCGCTATAGTAGGCGTCACATAACATCGGGAGGAAAAAACACACATGACCCTGTCTCGCCGCAGATTCTTGCGTGCCGGCGGCGCCGTGCTTGCCGCGCCGGCCATTGCGCGTCCGGCGTTCGCGCAGGCGCAAGTGACGCTCAAATTGCATCACTTCCTGCCGCCCGTTTCCAACGGTCACACCAAGATGCTGTCGCCCTGGGCCAAGGCGGTGGAGCAGGACTCGGGCGGCAAGATCAAGATCGACATCTTCCCCTCGATGCAGCTCGGCGGCACCCCGCCGCAGCTCTACGATCAGGCGCGTGACGGCGTCGTCGACATCGTCTGGACACTGCCGGGCTCGACCGCCGGTCGCTTCCCCTCAACGGAGGTGTTCGAGCTGCCGTTTGTCGCCGCCCGGCGCGGTATTACCAACGCTCGGGCCGCGCAAGAGTTCGGTGACGCCAACCTCGGCAAGGAGACCGCTGACGTCAAGCTGCTGAGCTACTGGTGTCATGACCACGGCCTCATTCACGCCAACAAGGCCGTCAAGACCATGGACGACCTCAAGGGTCTGAAATTGCGCTCTCCAACCCGCCTTGCCGGCGAGGCGCTGCGGGCGTTGGGCGCGGTCGGTGTGCCGATGCCGATCCCGCAGGTTCCCGAGAGCATCGCCCAGAACGTGATCGATGGTGCGGTGGTGCCGTGGGAGGTGGTGCCGGCCATCAAGCTGCACGAGCTGGTCAAGTTCCACACGGAGATTCCAGGTTCGCCGACGCTCTATACGGCGGGGTTCTTCCTGGCCATGAACAAGGCGAAGTACGACGGCCTTCCCGCCGACCTGAAGGCGGCGATCGACAAGAACTCCGGCATGAAATTCGCCGAGCTGGCCGGCAATATGTGGGACGATGCCGGTAAGGCCGTGTCAGAGATGGTCAAGGCCCGCAGCGGCAACAGCATCGGCGGCATCTCCGAGGACGAGAAGGCCAGGTGGGTCAAAGCCACCGAGCCGGTCGTCGAAAATTGGGTCAAGCAGGTGAAGGACAAGGGCCTGGACGGCAGCAAGCTGCTCGAGCAGGCCCGTGCCCTCGTGGCCAAACACGACAAGGCCTGACAATCTGGTCGCCGCGCACGCCCGTCCGTGCGCGGCGATCCTGCGTCAGCGAACAGGCGCATTGGAGTATCCCGCAAACAAAGCGTAAGCTGGGGCGGGTTAAGTTGGGGGGAATCCAATGAGCCAAACTGGCGATCCAGCGCGGCCGCAGCCTGCTGCACACATACCTTTCATCGAGCGCATGGCCGGGTGGATTGCCGTGCTTGGCGGCCTGCTGTTGCTGGCCATGGCCGGCCTCGTGGTGGTGAGTGTGATCGGCCGGCGCTTCTTCAATTCTCCGGTGAATGGCGACTTCGAGCTGGTCAGCATGGGCGCCGCCATCGCCGTATTCACGTTCCTTCCCTATACGCAGGCCAGGCGTGGCAACATCCTGGTCGACACGTTCACGAACTGGCTGCCCGCGCGCACCAACCGGCTGATCGATGCTTTCTGGGACGTGGTGTATGCCGCGACGATGGGCTTCCTGGCCGTCTGCCTCATCGACGGAGCCTACGAGCACTATCGCACCGGCCAGACCACCATGCTGCTGCAGGTGGCGATCTGGCCGGCCATTGCCCTGTCTGCTGCACTGATGGTGCTGCTTACGATGGTTGCCTTGGCGACGGCCCTGCGGCTGATCCGGGGGCAGTTATGAGCGGCCTGACCCTGGCGTTCTTCGGCTTTGGCGCCATGCTGCTGCTGATTGCGCTGCGCATGCCGATCGGCCTGTCGATGCTGGTCGTCGGCGCGCTGGGCTTCGTGTACCAGTCGAGCTGGGGTGCGTTCTTCTCCTACATGAAGACCAACACCTATCACCAGTTCGCCAACTACACGCTGTCGGTCATCCCGCTGTTCATTCTGATGGGAGCGCTGGCCGAGCGATCCGGTATTTCCACGGCGCTGTTCCGCGCTGCTGAAGCGTTTGCCGGTCGCCTGCGCGGCGGCTTGGCAATGGCCGTCATCTGGGCGTGCACAGCCTTCGGCGCCATCTGCGGCTCGTCGGTTGCCACCACCGCCACCTTCGGGCGGGCGGCCCTGCCCGAACTGCAGCGCTACAAGTATGACGGCGGCTTTGCCACCGGTACCATCGCCATCGGCGGCACGCTTGGCATCCTGATCCCACCGTCCGTCATCCTGGTGGTCTATGCCATCACCACCGAGCAAAACATCGCCAAGCTGTTCAAGGCAGCGCTGATCCCCGGCCTGATGGCGGCGCTGTTCTACTGCATTGCCATTGCCTGGGTGGTGCGCCGCCGGCCGCATCTGGCACCGGAGGCTGAAGTTCACGTTGGCAATCGGCTGAAGGTGCTGGCTGCCGTGTGGCCGGTGCTGCTGATCGCGGTGATCGTGGTCGGCGGCATCTACGGCGGCGTCTTCACGCCGACCGAGGGAGCAGCCTTCGGCGCCATTGCCATGCTGTTGGTCGGCCTTCTGCAGCGATCGCTGTCGCTGGAGGCGATTGTCGGCGCCCTCAAGCAGACCGCCGATACCACCGGCATGATCTTCATCATTCTGCTGGGCTCGGAGGTGTTCAACGCCTTCCTGGCGCGCTCGCAGATGCCGACGTTGGCCGCGGAATGGGTGACCAGTCAGGGGTTGCCGCCATACGTGGTGATGGTCTGCCTGCTCGCACTCTACATCCTGTTAGGCGCAGTGATGGACGAACTGGCCATGCTGCTGCTGACGCTGCCGGTGTTCTTCCCGATCGTGCAGGCGCTCGATTTTGGTTTGCCCGCCGACGAGGTGGCGATCTGGTTCGGCATCCTGGTGCTGATCGTGGTCGGCATCGGCCTGACGGCGCCGCCGATAGGGCTCAATGTCTTCGTTATCAGCTCGATCGCGCGCACTGTGCCGATCGCATCCACCTATCGGGGGGTGCTGCCCTTCATCGGCATGGACATCATCAGGCTGGGTCTGGTGGTGGCTTTCCCGAGCCTCGCCCTGTGGCTGGTGCGCGTGCTCAGTTGAGCCGACCCACGCCTCGTGCCACCTTCGATCTCGGCTCAGTCACACCACAGGAGAACCGCCATGCCCAAGGGCTACTGGATTGCGCACGTAAAAATCACCAATCCCGAGCGCTACAAGGACTACGTGGCCGCCAACGCAGTCGCGTTCGCCAAGTACAAGGCCCGCTTTCTGGTGCGCAACGGCAAGCACGAGGTGGTCAAGGGCAATCTCGTCGAACGCCGCAACGTGGTGATCGAGTTCGACAGCTACGAGGCCGCCAAGGCCTGCCACGACTCACCCGAATACCAGGCGGCCGCCAAGATCCGCGATGAGGCCAGCAACGCCGACCTCATGATCATCGAAGGCTACGAGGGCTAGGCCTGAGCTCGGACGGCCAGGCTGTCCATGTCGGCGGCGACGTCCTGCTCGTGGTCGTCGTTGCTCGACAGCGGCATGCGGATCGGCAGCACCGGGACGCACAGCTCGGTTCGCCGATGCATCTCGCGGGTGATAGCCGGGTCGTTGAGATAGATGGCCATGAACGAGCGGTCGTAGTCGACCGACAGACCACGCTTGGGCACCACGCTGGTGTGCAGCTTGGAAAAGATGCCACCCATCTGGTCGTAGGGGCCAACGTGCGTGTGCACCGCGTAGGCCCCACCGGGCAGGACCTGGCGGCCGATACCGGTGGCGGGATCGGCATCGAGATCGCCGACGATGCCAATGCACGCGTCGTAACGCAGCAATTCGGGTTGTGTGGTTCTCGGATTGTCGCGGAAGAAGCCGTACACGCGCTTCGTCAGCCGGCGCGCGTTGTGCTTCTCGAGCCACTCCGCCATCTTCGCCCACGCCGCCGGCGTCGACTGCTCGTATGGACCGAGGGCGCGCGCATACAGCACCGACAACGGTCGCACATAGCGGTAGGTAAGACGCACCATATTCCCGGGTTCCCAAAGTCGCGGAGGCATCCCTGCGTTCGACCCACAACCTAGGAAGCGCTCATTGCTGCTCGCTTAAACGTGATCGAACAATTTGAAGCAAATGCACGATTTGCGGTGCGCAAATCCCGTGTTTTCTGGGACTTCCGGTTTCATCGGCCGGCCTTAGACTTTAGTTCGACCCGTCCAATGCGGCGCGAATGGCGAGCAGGTCGCGCCACGCCAGCCGCTTGGCGGCCGGTGTGCGCAGCAAGTAGGCCGGATGCAGTGTTGCGATGCAGCGTGCCCGGTGTGCGCCGATCTCCAGCTCGCGCCACTTGCCCCGCACCTTCATGATCCCCTCGGCCACGTCCAGGATGTGCTTGGCGGCGGCGCCGCCCAACAGCACGATCACTTGCGGCGCCACCAGCTCCACCTGCCGTTCCAGGAAGGGTCGGCACACCTGCGCCTCCTGCGGGGTCGGCGTGCGATTGCCGGGCGGGCGCCAATAGACGATGTTCGTGATGTGCACGTGTTGCTCGGTGAGCTGGATGGCGCCCAGCATCTTGTCGAGCAGCTGGCCGGCGCGGCCGACAAACGGCTGGCCCTCGATGTCCTCATCGCGGCCCGGCGCCTCCCCGACCAGCATAATGCGCGACTTGGCCGCGCCGCGGTAGAAGCATAGGTTCTTGGCGGTAGCCTTCAGGCTGCAGCCATCGAAGCGCGCGAGCGCGACCCGCAGCTCGTCGAGATTGGCGGCCTGGCGCGCAGCTTGCCGCGCCGAATGCACGGCCGCATCGGGTACGGCAGCAGGGAACTGCCGCGCAGGAGCTGTCGGCGTGGCAGGGCGCGCCGGGAGGTCGCGGGCCGCAGGCCGCTCGCGCATCGGTGGTGGCCGGTCATCCAACGGTGCGGCAGGCTGCTGCAAACGCTGGCCGCCGGGCGCAGCATCGCCCCGCTGCAGCCAGTTGATGGCCTGTTCCCCGACAGGATCATCGACGCCCATCGCGCGGTACCATTCCAGCACCGCCGCCAGCTCCGCCGCTATAGTCTTGTCCAGCATGTGCCGCAGTCTAGTCGGAATGCCTGCCATTGCCAGCGGGGCAAGGCCGCTGAGCGCGCAGCCCTCCACACGATGCTTGACGCTGGCGGCAGCGGCGACCTATCGAACGCGCAGAATTGCCAGCCTAGTGTCCCGGTTGCAAGGTCCGCCAGACCCTCCAGCCAACGTTGCCAGTGAACTTGCCAGTGAACTTGCCAGTGAACTTGGCAGTGAACTTGGCAATGACAAGGGACACTGGTTTCTTGAAGTTGCTCGTGTGATTGAGAAGCCAGACGTTCGCCCAAGACCGTCGGACCAAGGCGTGCGAACGTCTCGATCATCACACGAGTGTCATGCGAGGAAGGGGACCAATGGCACAGGACAATGCGGAGCTGCCGCCACGCGAGGCGATGGAGTTCGACGTCGTCGTGGTTGGAGCAGGGCCGGCGGGTCTCGCTGCGGCCATCCGCCTCAAGCAGCTGGCGGCGGCTGCCGGCAGCGAGGTGTCCGTTGTGGTCCTCGAGAAGGGCTCGGAGATCGGCGCGCACATCCTGTCCGGTGCGGTGATAGATCCGATCGGTCTGGCGACGCTGTTTGCCGATTGGAAGGCCAAAGGCGCACCCCTGGAGACGCCGGTGCGCGAGGACCGCTTCTACTACCTCGGCCCCGCAGGCGTACTGCGCATTCCGAACTTCATCATGCCGCCCCTGATGAACAATCACGGCAACTATATCGCCAGCCTCGGCAATCTCACCAAGTGGCTGGGCGAACAGGCGACCGAGCTGGGCGTCGAGGTCTATCCGGGCTTTGCCGCCGCCGAGGTGCTCTATGACGACAAGGGCGCGGTGGTGGGCGTCGCCACCGGCGACATGGGCATAGGCAAGGACGGCCAGCCGACAGACCGTTTTACGCGCGGCATGGAGCTGCGCGGCAAATACACCATCATCGCCGAAGGCGCGCGCGGCTCGCTCGCCAAACAGCTGCAGGCGCGGTTCGGTTTGGCGCAGAACCGCGAGCCGCAGAAGTACGGCATCGGCCTCAAGGAACTGTGGGAGGTGCAGCCCGACAAGCACCGCCCGGGCCTCGTACAGCATACGCTCGGCTGGCCGCTCGATGATCGCACGGGCGGCGGCTCGTTTCTTTATCACTACGGCAACAACCTGGTGTCGGTCGGCTTCGTGCTGCACCTGAACTACGCCAACCCGCACTTGTCTCCCTACCAGGAGTTCCAGCGCTTCAAGACGCACCCGGCCATCCGCGATACCTTCGAGGGCGGCAAGCGCATCGCCTATGGGGCGCGCGCCATCACCGAGGGTGGCTGGCAGTCGATCCCGGAGCTGGTGTTTCCCGGCGGTGTGCTGGTCGGCTGCGCGGCGGGCTTCGTCAACGTGCCGCGTATCAAGGGCTCCCACAACGCCGTGCTGTCGGGCGTGGCGGCGGCCGAGGCGGCGTTCGCGGCGATCGATGCAGGCCGTGCACACGACCGGCTCGAGGCCTATTCCGCCGATGTGCTGTCCGGTCCCATTGCCCGCGACCTGCGCCGGGTGCGCAACGCCAAGCCGATGCTGTCGCGGTTGGGCACGATGCTGGGTACGCTCGCGTCGGGTATCGACATGTGGCTCAACACGCTCATTCCCGGCATCGGTCTCGGCTACACGCTGAAGCACGGCAAGCCCGATCACGCCGCCCTGAAGCCGGCGGCCTCCATGCCGCGCATCGACTATCCCCGTCCAGACGGGGTGCTGACCTTCGACCGGCTGACCAACGTGTCGTTCTCCGCCACCAACCACGAAGAGGATCAGCCGGTGCATCTAAAGGTGGCGGATATGCCGCTGCAGAAGCGCTCCGAGCACGATGTCTACGCTGGGCCGTCGAACCGGTATTGCCCGGCGGGCGTGTACGAATGGGTCGAGGACGGCGGCCAGACCCGCTACGTCATCAACGCGCAGAACTGCGTGCACTGCAAAACCTGCGACATCAAGGATCCCAACCAGAACATCAACTGGGTGGTACCGGAAGGCGGCGGCGGACCGAACTATCCGGGCATGTAGGTCTTGCCGACGTCCTGCAGTGTCAGCGGCTCACATCGCTCCGCTGCGGCGATTGAGCGTGTAGCTGAAGTCGTCGCGCCCGATCAGCGGGTCCAGATTGCGGTCGAGCAGGAACAGCACGTTGTCATCGCCTTTGGCCAGCAACAGCGCCGGCTCGGCCGGTGTGGACGCCAGCTGATAGACGACGTTGCCCGCACCCGCACGGCTCCCCTGCGCGACAGTCCAGCTCCCGGCACGCGCGCCACTGCGATACAGCGACCCTTCCACTTTGTAGGTGGTCGGCGCCCGCGTTGCAGGATCCTGGTAAAGCGTCACGCGCCATTTCACTTTCGCGCAGTCCGGATCGACGGGCAGCTGCAATTCGCGGGCGATGGCCTGGCAGGGGCTGCGGCCCTCGAACACGCCGTACACGCTTGGGCCCGATGCGAGCGGACCGATCGGGTATGACGTCTCGGGCCTGACCAGCCACCGCACCCAGGTCACGGGAGACAGCCACATCCAGCCCGCGGTTGCCTCGGGCTGCGGCATGCGGTTCAGCGTGAAGCTCCAGCCGCCGTTGCCGATCATCAAGCTGCGGTCGGGGTTGAGCACATGCAGGACGCCTGCATCCACCGCGTACAAGGAGAGCCCGCCGCCCAGCTCGTACACGACGGCATCGGGATTCGACCTGGTACCTGTGCCGGCGGTCCACTGCCCCTGCCGGGCCTCGGTCCGCACATTGCTGGCGATGCCGGGACGGCCTGGCGCCGTCGATCCATACGCGTAGCGAAGCTCATAGCGTGACGGCGCCCGCGTTGCCGCATCCTGATACAGCGTGAGCCGCCACTGCATCAGATCCGCTGCCGCGTCAGGTGGAATGCCCAGAAGCTGCCGGATCGGTGCGCCGCACGGGCTGCTGCCGGCGAACACGCCGAACACAGATGGGTCACCAACAGAGATTGCCTGCGTGCCCGGGCCGGCCGTTGCCAGGCCGAGCGCGAGCGCAAATGCAAGCATCGATCGGCTTCGGCAGATGTTCGCGCACCAGGTCCGGTACATGGCAATCCTCCGACCGGTCCGCTGGACAATGGCTGACCGGCAAACGTGACGAAAGCGCGGCCTCTCGCCAACTGTGAACGCAGAACGCAAAAGGGGAAGCCACCGGCTTCCCCTTTTGATCGTTGGCGACAGCCCCAGACCCTTAGTCGATGTTCTCGGCCAGGCTGTTGGCCCGAACCGGCAGCATGGGCAGGTCCAGCGTCGCGCCGTAGCGGTCGTTCTGCTGCAAAGTGTTGGCACCGAGCAGCACCTTGATGCCAGCCTTGAAGACATGCTCCGTCGCATGATCGTTCTCGGTCGTGGCGTCGTAGTAGGCGCCGCGATAGCCCAACGTGCCGTACACCGGGTAGCTGCGCACATCGAACAGCTTGTGATCGAGCGAGACAGCCCAGCCGGTGAACTTGCCTTTGTCATTTCCGTCGATGTACGGATCAGCCTCGGCGTAGGAGAGCTCCGCCTCGAGCTTCGTATTCGCCGTGAAGAAGTAGCGGCCCACACCACGGACGAACCAGCCCTCGTTGAACCCTTCGCCGACAGCACCCTTGGTGTTGTTGCCGTAGCCGACCTGGCCGTACAGGGTGAGATTGCCCAGGTAGGCCTGCGCCTCGGCGCCGATCATGGCCATCTGGTAACTGTCGTCGCCGTGCCCCGACTTCAGCTTCGACCACGCATAGCCGCCGAAGATACCGACGAGCCCCCGGTTGGGGTTGCGGTAGCTCAAGTGCAAGCCGACGGCACTGTTGCTGTTCACATCCGCATGCCCATTCAGGCCGGTGTAATATTCGCTCGCGCCATCGAGCTGGATGGAAAAGCTGTTCCAGATCGGGATGTTGTACGCGCTTGTGGACGTAAACTCGAACGTATGTCCGGACGCTTCATCGGTGGAGTCGAGGTCGCGGTGGCCGAGGGTGTATTGGCTGACGCTGCCAAAGATCAGCTTTTCGCTGGGGCTGTACCCGTCTCCGGCGCTCGCAGCCGATGTACCCACCAACGCGCTGGCCACCAGAGCCGCAATCGCCGTCAGAGTTCGCTTCACATTGCCCCCTGGGATTGGCCAATCACGAGCCAGCCTTGCTGGCAGGTCGGCGGCAACCTACTCCGACAGTCGATATCGTTCATCGCATAATTGGCGAATGCCCGAAGCTAATCGAGGTCTGTGGCGGACCGACCACATGACGCGCTGAGTTGTTGATGGAATTCAGGAGGTTGCAAGCGACGCGGCACCGCCATCGCCCGGTGTCAATAAGGCACCGAGCCGCCTACTTCCCGCGTGCGGCCTCGCGGGAGAGCCGCCACATTTCTTCCTGCACGCGGATGTCCGCCAGCATGCGGTCGAGCAGCAGGCAGGTACGATTGAAAAGGTCGGAGCCTTCGCGGTAGTCGGCGGGCGCGAAGAAATCGCAGCGTCCGGCCTTGAACAGGTCGACGCACTTGGTCTTGCCCTTGGCCTGCCCCGATGGATAGACCGCAACCGCGTGACCGCCGTTCTTGCGCGTCACCGCCATCGACGGCACGTCGGTGTCGCCGTCGCCGAAGTAGATCATGTTGGAGAACGGAATCGGCCGCGCGCCCTCCGGCATGTGCTGGTTGATGCTCTCGCCAAGGTCCTCGACACCCTTGTTGATGCGGAACAGGTATTGCGTCTTGCCGGTGTCGGTGATGACCCGCTTGGGGTAGGGCATGTCGTAGGCCTCGAACCAGTATTCCGAGGCGAACACGTTGTGAAAGCGCTTGTAGATCGAGGTGCCCTCGATGATCTCTGTTAGGCCCGATGAGATCAGGTAGTGGCGTAGCGCTACGCCGTGGCTCTGGGCGTGCTCCTTGACGTAGGCGCCGATGGCATCGAACCAGCCCTCCACACCCGGATACAGCTCGACGTGCTGACCCTGCGCGACCAGGTCGCCTCGGTCGATGCGGACGTTCTTCTCCTTGGCCTTCTTGTAGAGCAGATGCATGTAGGTGATGAGCGGATCGGCGGCGTGCTCCTTGGCCAGCCGGTTGCTCTCGGCCCAGAAGGCTTCGGGGTCGGTATTGATCTTGGGCAGGAAGGCATATTCCTGCATCGGCTTGGGCGACAGCGTGCCGTCGAAGTCGTAGACCAGGGCGATGGTCTTCTTCTCGAACTTGGGCGCGTTCGCACGGCGGCCGTCGCAGCGCGCATCGCCGTCATCGTCGGTGTCGGAAACACGCCTGCCGCCGTTGCGCTCGACCATGGCCATCCTGCTCACCCGTTGCAGGCGCCACTGTCAGCCGATTCGGGTGACGCAACCAAGGCGCTGATGCGCGCAACTCGACCAACGGCGGGCCGGCGTCGCGGCAGGCTTACGCGTGCTCATTTAACCTCCTGAATTGACAAGTCAATGCAATGTCTGCCGTATGTTCCGACCGTGCACAGCGAGTAGCTCAACATCGATGTCGTTTCCCTCCCGTCGCCATATCCTGCGGGGTGAGACCGCGCGGGCGCACGCAGCGCTTGAAGCCGTGGTTGGACCCATCGATAGCCTGCCGAGCTATGTCCGCTACCTGCGCGGGATACATGCCTTCCGCGCCCCGATCGAGGCGGCGCTTGCGGCGGTGGCTTGGCCCCGGATGCTTGGGGAATGGCGCCCGACCTGCATCGCGCCGGACCTGGCCGCCGATCTGGCCGACCTGCAAGCCGAACCGTTGCCGCAGCTGCAGCCCGTTGCCGTTGTGGATGCTGGGCAACTGTTCGGCGTCCTGTACGTGCTTGAGGGCTCCTGCCTCGGGGCCCGGCTGATCGCCCGCGATGCCCAGCGGCTCGGGCTTTGTGATGCCCATGGCGCCCGCCACCTCGGCATACAAATTCAGGCGTTGGCAACCTGGCGGGACTTTCTGGCGTTGTTGGAGCATGGGGGTCCTGTCAACGTTGCTTCTGCCGTCGCTGCGGCCAATACCGTGTTCGATGCTGCACGCCTCGCCGTGCTGAGGGCCGACCATGCAGCTCGCCGCTAGCGTCGATCTAACCAACTGCGATCGCGAGCCGATCCACATTCCAGGCAGCATCCAGCCACACGGGTGCCTGCTTGCCTGCGCTGCCGACCTCTCCGCGGTCCTTCGGCATTCGGCCAACGCCGCGGCGATGCTCGGGCTCGAGGGTCGCGATCTGATAGGCATGCCGCTGGAAAGCCTGGTCGGCGAGCCCGCCCTGCACAACATGCGTAATGCGCTCGCGACCTCACCTGACGCATCGAGGCCGGGCCTCCTCATGTCGCTGCGGACGGCGTGCGGGCGCACCTATGACGTGGCCGTGCATCGCCACAAGGGCAATGGCATCGTTGAGTTCGAGGATGCGCCCGCCGACCGGCCGGGAGACCCGCTGGCGCTTGCCCGCATGCTCCTAGCCCGCCTCAAAAGCTTCACCGATCCCGACGAGATGCTGCGGCAGACGCCGCGCCTGATGCGCGCGCTGCTCGACTACGACCGCGTGATGATCTACCGCTTCGGGCACGATGGCGCCGGCCAGGTGGTGGGCGAATCCAAGCGCGAGGATCTGGAGACGTTCCTCGGCCAGTATTTCCCGGCCGGCGACATTCCGCGCCAGGCCCGCGAGCTGTACCTCAAGAACACCATCCGTATCATCGCCGATGCCGCCTGCCATCGGGTGCCGGTCGAGCCGGTGCTGGATGCCTCGGGAGCGGCGCTCGATCTGAGCTTTGCGCACCTGCGCAGCGTTTCGCCGATCCATTGCGAATACCTGCGCAACATGGGCGTTGCGGCGTCGATGTCGATCTCCGTCATCATCGGCGGCCAGCTGTGGGGACTGATCGCGTGCCACCACTACGAGCCGCGCACGCTGGCGATGGCCGAGCGGATTGCGGCCGAGATGTTCGGCGAGTTCTTCTCGCTGCACCTGCAGGCGATGCTGCAGCGCCAGCGCCTGGAGGCGGCGATGGCGGCGCGCGGCGCGCTCGACGGCCTGCTGCGCGAGATCACCTACCAGGACGAC
>DASTOW010000298.1:0-23186 GCA_035762425.1 Hyphomicrobiaceae bacterium
CGCAATGCGCGAGCCCATTGTTCGCCTATCCTGAGGGCCTCTCCCCGGCGAAAGAGGTCGGCTGATGCCGCGTTGGTCAAACGGCCGGCGCTTGCGGGCGCGTCATGCTTGCCTGCTTCGCGCCAAGGCCCACTTCCAAGCCACGCAGGCCGCGATTTTCACTTTACGTTGGCAGCTGACGCCGTCCTGGCGGGACACTTTGCCCACTCTCGGGTAGAATTCGGCGATTTCGGCAGCCCATCGCACTCCCCTGCGTTCTGAACCGTCATGCGGCCCACGCAACACCTCCTGTCCGCGCTGTTGTTTGCCGCGCCATTTGCAGTCCTGATAGGGCTTTGGGCAGTACTCGTTCCCTACTTCGACGTAAACCCGCGCTTGTTCCCGCACTTGGACGCTGTCGTCCTGGCGGCGATCGAAGGTATGCGCGACGGGACGCTACTCAACCACATCGGGGCCAGCCTGATGCGCGTGTTGGTCGGTACCGTGCTCGCGCTGCTTGCGGCCATCCCACTTGGCGTGGCGATGGGAGTAAGTTCAGGGATTTCGGCGTTCCTCACGCCGCCGCTGCGCTTCTTCTCGGTGCTGGCGGGCATCGCCTGGATCCCGATTGCAACCCTGTGGTTCGGCTACGGCTTCGGCGCCATTACCTTCATCATCTTCAACGCCGTATTCTTCATCGTCACCTACAACACGCTGCTTGGCGTGTCCGCCATTCCGCGATCCGTGCGCAATGCGGCGGCCTCGCTCGGCGCAGGACCCTGGTCCATGCTCACCGAGGTGTTGCTGCCCGGAGCATTGCCCAATATCGTCACAGGGGTCCGCACCGGACTTGGCTTCGCCTGGCGCGGGCTGATTGCGGCAGAGATGATCGCGACCAACGCCGGCCTCGGCTACATGCTGTTCGTGGCGCGTGACTTCTATCGCACCGAGGTGATCGTCCTTGGCATGATTGTCATTGGCGTGCTGTGGCTGCTGCTCGACCGCCTTGTGCTCGCGCCGCTCGAGCGTGCCACCATCGAGCGCTGGGGCATGGTGCAGCCCGCATGATCACAGCCTTGCACAGAGCATGGGGCCGTTATGTCCGGCTAACCACGCACTGGCCGGCGGTTGCCTCGATCGTGCCCTTTATTCCCTTCGTCCTGATGTGGTGGGCCGTGGTTGCGGCCGGCCTCTTCCCGCGCGCGTTTCTCCCGAGCCCGGTCGATGTGGTGCACTCGTTTGCCGATCTCGTCTACAAGGGGATTTTGCCCGAGTATCTGCAGGACAGCGTGATGCGACTTGCCGTTGGCGCATTCTGGGGAATCGCGCTCGGCATTCCACTCGGCATCCTGATTGGCATGAGCCAACTCGCCCACCGTGCGCTGTGGCCGCTGCTGCTATTCTTCCAAGCCATCGGCGACATTGCCTGGCTACCGATCCTGGTGATCTGGTTTGGCTATGGCCTCGTCACCATGACCTTCGTCATCGTGTATACGGTCATCTTTCCTGTGATCCTCAACACTGTGCTCGGTGTGCGCTCGATCCCCATCAACATGCATCGAGCAGCGCTTACCCTCGGCGCCTCGCGCCTGCGCATCGTTTGGGAGATCGTTCTTCCGGGTGCACTGCCAAACATCGTCACTGGCTTGCGCAATGGGCTCGGCTATGGTTGGCGCGCATTGATTGCTGCCGAAATTATCGTGGGCACCAGCGGCATCGGATTTATGATGTTCGATGCGCGCCGCGCCGGCTCGGTGGTGGAGATTCTTCTGGGCATGATCATCCTTGGCGTTCTCTGGTACATCGTCGACAGCTGGATCCTGGCGCCCATCGAGCGCGCCACCGGCCAGCGCTGGGGGTTGGTGACACGGTGAAAAGCCTGACCATTCGCAATCTGTCGAAGACCTACTTCGACCCCTATGCCGGCAAACACGTGACGGCCGTTCACGACGTGTCACTGGACGTTGCGGAGGGTGAGTTCGTTTCCATCGTCGGCCCATCGGGTTGCGGCAAGACCACCATCCTCAACATGATCGCCGGCTTCATCCCCATCACCGGCGGTGAGATCCTGGTCGGCGGACTGCCGGTAAAGGGACCTGGCCCTGATCGTGGCGTGGTGTTCCAGTCGTTCGCCTTGTTTCCCTGGCGTACCGTGCTCGACAATGTTGCCTTCGGTCCTAAGATGCGCGGCACGCGCAAGGCCGAGCGAGAGAGGATCGCTCGAGAATATCTGGCGCTGGCCAAGCTCACGGAAGCCGCCGGGCGCTACCCCAATGAGCTTTCCGGTGGCATGCAACAGCGAGTTGGCGTCGTGCGGGCACTCGCCAATGAGCCCGACGTGTTGCTAATGGACGAACCCTTTGCCAGCGTCGATGCTCAGACACGCATGACATTGCAGGAGGAACTCACGCGCATTTGGCAGCAGAAGCGTCCCACCGTCATTTTCATTACCCACGACGTAGGAGAAGCCGTCTTTCTCGCCAATCGCGTTGTGGTGCTGTCCAAGGGTCGCAAGCTGGACGAGATCGACGTCAACCTGCCACGCCCGCGTTCCTGGGATGAACTCAACGACAACGATGCGTTCAAGGCCCTCAGCAATCGCGTGCTGCAACTCGTGCGCGCGGCCTGAGGCGATGCTGAAGGACGTGCTCAAATCGCGCAAGGCCCATGTGCTGCTGGCGCTGGCGGCCCTTTACCTCGCGTGGCAGATTTGGTTGACCGTCGCCGCTCCCACCAAGATCGCGGACCTTCCGGGCGCTGGCGAGAAAGTGAATATTCTGGTCATGCTGCCGTTCCCGCCGGAGCGGTTTCATGTCCAGCTGCTGCAGACCTACGGCAGGGTCTCCGGCACGCAAGATAATGCCGTCGAAGTACGGGGAGTGAAACGTGCAGACCTTACCAGCATCGCCCGGCCCTATTGGGTGAGGCGTGTCGAGCCGCTGCCACCAGGAGGATGAGACTGATGAGACGTATTGCAACTCTTGCATGTGCCTTGCTGCTGTGGCCGTCGCTGGCAATGGCGCAAGCCAAGGAGCCGGTGAAACTCAAAGTCGGGATGGTCGCCGCCATTGATATGCTGGCGTTGCCCATCGCCGTTGAGCGTGGCTTCTTCGAGAAGCAAGGTCTCGATGTGGCGATCGCGCGTCCCTATGCCACCGGCGTCGATGCGCTCAACGCGCTGCAAGCCGGCGAAACCGACATGGTACAGGCCGGCGTGCCCTCAATCGGCGCCATCCTGCGCGGTATGGACCTCGTGTTCTTTGGCAATTTCAGCGGCAACGCCACCAAGCTTGGCTCGGATGCCACGCTTGCGCTGATTGCCGGTAAAGACTCCGGCATCGTCAAGGGCGACCTCAAGAGCCTCAAGGGAAAGAAGATCGCGACCTCGTTCGGCACGATCAATCACCTCTACATTCTTGGGCTCCTGGAAAAGGCCGGCCTTGTGGTGAGCGACGTGACGCTCGTCAACACGCCACCGCCCGAGATGAATGTTGCGTTGCTCGCCAAGGGCGTCGACGCCTATGTGTGTTGGGATCCGGTTCCAGTCATCGGTATGAAGGATGTGCCAGGGGCGATCGAAGTGATCCGCGGCGGCGATGTCATCTCCTATCTCGGTTTCAACGTCACGCTGCGGCCATGGGCGGACAAGAACGGCGAGACGATCGAGAAATTCCTGGCGGGCGTTTCCGAGGCCGACCAGTGGATGCGCCAGAACCCGAAGCAGGCGGCCGCAATCGGCACACGCTGGATCCCCGGGCTGAAGTTGGACGTCGCAGAACAGGCGATGCAATACAACATCCAGCAGGTGGACCGTCGTATCTCGGCGCACAACTACCGTGCGCTGTGGAAGGCGCAGGACACGCTGCAGCGTCTGGGTGTGATCAAGTCGGTGTTCGATGTAAACAAGCACATCGAGCCCAAGTACATCCTCAACGTGATGGCGAAGCATCCGGAACTGTTCTCCGACCTGTCAGCTATTCCGGCTGACGTGGCCATCAAGCCAGGCTTCGTTTTCAGTCCGTAGGCAAAAATGCAGGGCGTGCCGGCCCAGTCCGGCACGCCCTGCATCAGTCACTGCGTCCGGCAATCGTTGCCTGTTCGAGCAGGCCCTCACGTCCCGCAAGACTCCCAGAACAAAGCCGCTCGTCTCCATCGGTCGCCGCCGATCATGGCCGGCCAACATCACCTAGAGCGAGCCTGCACTGGCAAGCGATAGCCATTCTCGCGTCCAACTGTTCAGAGGGATGCGACGCGGCGCGGGCAGGCAAACGCCGTCAATGGCATAGGGCTGTGCGGGCTGCCGCAGGACTGCTCTCGGGCCGTCGCCTGAAACACGAAATTGACGCGCCATGGCCCATCAAAGGCGCCTGAGGCGGGTAAGGCAGCGACCTGGCCACAGCCGTTGGCTTCGCCCTTGCGGCGCGATATGAAACAACCGGAATGACATGCCACGAATCGGTTGGCCTAGTCGCCATTCTGGTGACGTCCGAACCTGGTGCTCCAATGATGCAGAGTGGTCTTCGACAGCACGCTGGAGTATCGCGATGTTGCGATTGACCGAGTTAAGACTCCCGCTCGATCATTCCGAGCCGCAGCTGAGATCGGCCATTCTCGAACGGCTCAAGATGCCTTCAGAAGCGCTCGTGGGCTACACCGTCTTCCGTCGCGCCTGGGATGCACGCAAGAGGTCCGCCATCGCGTTGACCTACACCATCGATGCGGAGGTGAAGGACGAGGCTTCGATATTGCGCGCACTTGCCGGCCATCGCCACATTGCGCAGACGCCCGACGTGACCTACCGCTTTCCTGCGCGCGCGCCCTCGCAATTGTCCTCACGTCCGGTCGTCATCGGGGCCGGCCCCTGCGGTGTGTTTGCCGCCCTAACCCTGGCGCAAATGGGTTTTCGCCCGATCATCGTCGAGCGAGGCAAGGTCGTGCGTGAGCGCACCAAGGACACCTGGGGCCTTTGGCGGCGCTCGGTGCTGGACCCTCAGTCCAACGTCCAGTTCGGCGAAGGCGGGGCCGGCACCTTCTCCGACGGCAAGCTCCACAGCGGCATCAAGGACCACCAGCATCGCGATCGCAAAGTCCTGACCGAATTGGTAGAGGCCGGGGCACCTTCAGAGATCCTTTTCGTCGCCAAACCGCATATTGGCACGTTTCGGCTCGTGCCCATGCTGGAGGATCTGCGCGCCAGGATCGAAGCCCTGGGCGGCGAATACCGCTTCCAATCCAAGGTGACAGATATCGACGTTGCTGACGACGGCACACGCCGAATGCGTGGCATTGTACTCGAAAGCGGTGAGCGGATCGCCGCCGATCACGTCGTGCTTGCCGTTGGCCACAGCGCTCGCGACACCTTTCAGATGCTCTTTGATCGCGGTGTGCACATCGAGGCTAAGCCGTTCTCCATCGGAGTGCGCATCGAGCATCCGCAATCCCTGATCGACCGTTGCCGGTTCGGCGACAAGGCCGGCAACAAGATCCTCGGCGCTGCCGACTACAAGCTCGTGCACCACGCGGGCAACCGTCGGCCGGTGTACAGCTTCTGCATGTGTCCCGGCGGCACGGTGGTGGCTGCCGCATCCGAGGCTGGCGGGGTCGTGACCAATGGAATGAGTCAGTATTCGCGTAACGAGCGCAATGCCAACGCAGGTATTGTCGTCGCTGTCACGCCTGCCGACTACCCTGGCCATCCGCTCGCCGGCATCGCCTTCCAGCGCCAGTGGGAGCGTCGTGCCTTCGAGGTCGGCGGCGGCACATTCGCCGCGCCGGCCCAGTTGGTCGGCGACTTCCTGGCGGGCCGACCTTCAAGCGCACTTGGAAGCGTCGTGCCGTCCTACAAACCGGGCGTTCGGCTGGCCGATCTCAGCTGCTGCCTACCGGACTTCGCAATCACCGCAATCCGCGAAGCGCTGCCCGCCTTCGACCGTCAGATCAAAGGATTTGCCATGCACGACGCGGTCATGACCGGCGTCGAGACGCGGACGTCGTCTGCCATCCGCATTGGCCGCGATCGCAATCTTGAGAGCCTGAACACGCCGGGACTTTATCCGGCTGGGGAGGGGGCCGGTTATGCTGGAGGGATCCTCTCGGCCGGCGTCGACGGCATTCGCGTCGCCGAGGCCGTTGCGCTCGATATCGCCGCCCGCTAGCGCGCCGCGTACCTAGCAACCGAACGCTGGTTGCGCTGGAGACGAAACGGTGACATCGCGCAGGGACGGCAATAGTCAAGGTCCTTCAAGGACGAGCAGGCGGATTGCCACATTGACTGTCACGGTCAAGGTGCTCAACCCGGCCAGCGCTTGGCGCCGATCCTGCGGCATACGATGCGCATGGGGCGTCATGGCCAACAGATCCTGCATCGCCTCAGCATCGGCGAGGGTCACGGCAAAGCGCAACTCCTGCTCATGCTTTAAACCATAGCCCGCAGCTTGGGCGCGCCCTAACGGCGGTGGAGTTGACCGTTGCACCGTTGCATAGATGATCTCGCGCAGCTCAAGTAGGTGATCGGCCGCCGGATCCACGAGCAACACGTGACCGCCCGGCTTCTGTATCTTCTTGAAGGCCTCCCAGATCGGAAACCCGAACAGGCACAGCACCAAGTCGACGCTGCCGGCCAGGAACGGCGGAATGCGGTTGTTGGCAACGAGCCAGCTCGCTGACACCGTGCGCCGCGCGGCGGCCTTAACCGCCCATTTCGAAACATCGATGCCGGCGAGTGCGAGAGTGCCAGTTTGCGGGCTCGCTGCCGCCAAGCGACCAAGGTGATCGAGGTAGTAGCCCTCGCCGCAACCGGCATCGATGATATTGAAAGCAGTATCCTCCGCCGATTTCGAGCAGTTGCGAACCGCATCGAAGACGAGATCGGCAATAGGCTCGAAATGGCCGGTTTGGAGAAATCTTCGTCGCGCCGCAACCATGTGCTTGCTGTCGCCAGGATCGCGCGAAGCCTTGTGCTGGACGACCAAAAGATTGCAATAGCCCTCCCGCGCCATGTCGAAGCTGTGACCGGCCGCGCACCTGCGCTGCGTCCCGTGCGTTTCGATCGGCAGCCCATCGATAGGACAAGCGAGATTCGTGGCGCGGACGATGTGCACTGTCGTATCGGTGATCTGGCCTTGCATTCACCCTAAGCAGGGCATTCTTTGTAGCGCTAGCGCATTGGTGAAAACGAAGTTGGGCGCATAACCTTATTTTCTTGCACGAGAACCATTCCTTCCGTGACAGCCAGGAATTCTCCCCACGCCGGATCGGCGTCTCGCGCCATTCGCTTCTTCTCCATGTCGGCTAGGCTGTCGTACCGCCACAGGTGCACGACCTGATTCAGGGGCCCGATATGGCTGACGTAATAGCCCGTCAGCTCAAGATTGTGCCGCTTCATCACCGGCAACGCATGCTTCTCAAAAAGCTCCAGATATTTTGCCAGTCTGCGCGGGATCAACGTATAGGTCCGGACATCGACGATCATTAGGCGCTCCTGCGAGGTTAGGCACGCTCGGGATGCGGCCTACGGATCCAGCCACACAGCAGTCAGGTCGTTGCCGAGATAGTGACTAGGCGTCAGCTGCCAGCCCTTGACCCGTTTGTTGTGTACGACAATGCGCTGCCACCAGAACAGCATGATGTTGTATGCTTGCGAGATCGAGTATTGCTCGAACTCACGCGTCAATATCTTGCGCTGAACAGGGTCAATGGCACGCTTCTGGCGCTCAAACAGATCGTCGATCCTCTTATTGGGATGTTGAGAATAGGACATGGGTGATCGCATGGCAGCGGAGACCACGTGAACGTATTGAAGGTTGGGGTCGTCGCCGTGGTCGGTGATGAAATCGATCGCTACGTCGAAGTCGCCGCGCCCCAACGCCTCGTAAAACAGTTTGGTCTCAAGCTGCCGATGCTCGACCTGAACGCCGATCTTGCTCCACTGGTCGATCGAGTAGATACCGGCCGCCGTGTAGGGCTGGCCCACGTTGCGATTGAGAAAATTGATCTTGAGATTGGCGACGCCGGCCTCCTGTAGCAGACGTTTGGCTTCCTCACGCGATTTGGCGATGTCGCGGCCGTAACCCGGAAGGGCTTCGAGCTCGGCGTCGGTGAGAGCATGCGCGTAGCCCGGCCGAGTGAAGCCGCCGACATATTTCATGAGCGAAATACGGGCCATGGCCGGGGCGCTGCCCCAGCGGTCCATGGCGAGAGTGAGCGCCTGGCGTACGCGAAGGTCATCGAAAGGCTTCTTGCGGGCATTGATGGTCAGCATCAAGCTAGCCGACCACGGCCCTTCGAGCACGACGGCGTTGTCCTTGAGCTTGTCTACGATCAGGTCTCGGTCGGCGGGAGTCAAACCTCGGAACTCGATGTCGAACTGGCCGCCAACGATGCCGGTAGCGAGGCCGCTGGACTTGATGAAATATGCCTTGTAGCCGTCGAGGTAGGGTTGGTCAGCCTTGAAGTAGCCATCGAAGCGCTTGCCCTCCCAACTCTGGCCCTTCACGTGCTCCACGAAGCTGAACGCGCCTGTCCCCATGATCTTGTCCTCGGGATAGCGCGGGTTCTCCTGCAATCTGGCGGCGCTGTAAATGCAATTCCACGGCGAGGCGAATCCGTCCAGCGCCGACGCGTTGGGCTTCGCGAAGCGGAAGACGACGGTATAGGGATCGGGCGCCTCGACGGCAAAGATGTCCTCATAGAGCGCACGTCGAGCCGACAAGACGCCCTCCGGCGGATTGATTATGCGATCGTAGGTGGCCTTCACGTCGGCCGAGGTCATCGGCGAACCATCGTGAAATTTCACATTGCGGCGCAGCTTGAAGGCAAAGGTCAGTCCATCTGGTGTGGACGTCCAGGCTTCAGCGACGTCAGGCTCAATCCGCATATCCCGCCAGTCGCCGACGTATTTGAGCAAAGTCGAGTAGTGAGGACCGACGGGGTGCAGGACACCAAACGTGGTGCTGGCATGACAGTCGTAGTTGGGAGGCTCGGCGACTACGGCGAAGTTGAGCACCCCGCCACGCTTGGCCGCTTCTGCCGGCGCGATGCCAGCAACCGCCGCGGCGATTAATCCCGCGGCCACGCCGATTTGAGCCAATCGTTGAACGGCACGCAGCTCGCCTAGTCGATGCATGATGTGTCCTCCCGAGGACGCCGCCTTTTCTTGTGGTCGGCAGCAGGTGTTATTGGTTGGCCCCGCCATGATGATGGACAGAATGCGTCACACACTAGCGCGTCGCATCGTCATCGAGGGCTTGAAGCGCTCTGCGGCATGGATGCCTCCCCTTCGTTTCGTGCTCGAGCCGTCGCCGCAAAATGCAATTACATCGAAGGACGACCTGTCAAGGAGGATGCGAGGATGATTTCCTGACCGAGCAGCTGCGCGCGCCTGGCTGCGCGTGGAGTCATATCTGGCGTGCGCAAGTGGGCCGGACACCTCAATCAGCTGTCTGTCAGAAGAACAGCGTCACGTCCGCTTCGACACGCCGTTCATCTGCCCCCTTCTGAGACCGCCACGAACCAGGACCTAGGCCCAGGGCGAGAATCCCACGTGCGCGGGCGGTCTTGTGGTGGTAGGAGGTGTGGGCGAGCGCGTTGAAAGGCCTGCGTTGCACCCTTCCTTATTAACGCCTGGGGGCCTGGCCAAGCAACGCTCCCAACGCCTGCGGAGCGGTGTATCTCATGGCGCGGTTAGCAAACATGCGAGGTGTGCCGCGCCATGCGCCGCGCGGTCACGTTTCGCCTTGCGGGACCACTTTCCACTCCTGATGGGGCAGCGCCTCGCGGTAAGCTGCGGCCGCCCTTTCGGCCGCCTCTCGCGTAGCCCACACGAGAAGGCCATCGCCAAAGATTTTCCAGGGCAGGTGCGGGCGCACGCGCACGATGATGAGATAGCTGCCGCGCCTGCCGCGTCCCCCCTGGTTCACGGTCAGCGTGTGGAAAAGCGGATGCGGGGCTGCACCGGTCTGACCCTCCTCCATGTGGACGCCCCGTTGCGGGGTGGCCCACGGCGCATCCCGCCTTGAGTTGCTCGCGACCGGGCTCAAGTAGCTTGGTCAGACGTGGCGGGCACTCCCCAGCCTGGGGGAGATGTTGGTCTCACCTGAGCCAGGGCGGAGTGAGGTCTTAACCAATCCGATCGCGGGCAGGCACCACGTTACCCAGTCGCATTGATCGGGCTATCGGTGCGTCGAATGCGAGAGGCTCGGGCGCAATTGGCCGCAGAGACATGAGGCCGGTCTCCCCTAAAAAGGGGATCAAGGTGAGCGCCCGTCGTTGCTACATGCGACGCCCTTCAGTGGCTCAAGCAGTGGACGCAGACATGGCGCTCTCGATACTCATCGTGGTCCTGATCGCCGCGATCGCAACGGCACTGGTCGGATGGGGAACGCCGCCCCTCTTCATTCCTCTAGACAAGGGTGGGGACGACAGCCGGCGTCGCAGCGAGATGGGCCGGAACAAGTAGTTCGCCAGAAGGGGGGCGGCCAAGGTGCAATCAGTCGTCGTCGCATTTGCGTTCAGCGTTTTGATCTTCTTCGCGAGCAGTGCTGCGATCGCCTTGGAGCCGCCACCCCAAGCTCTGGGCTTCGGCCACCTGACACTGCTCATGCTGGCTACGCTGCAAACCGTGACTGGCTTTCTCGTAACCGCAGGACCTTCATCTCTTGTCGAGCGGCATTGGGTTGCGGTCGTAGGTTGTGCGACGGCGAGCGTTGCTGCCTCCGCCGTGACGGTAGTGGCCGCCATGAAGCTGGCCACCACAATTCGCCTCGACGTGTCACCGGAAGGAGCGGCCCTCGTCCTCTTCATCGTCCTGTTCGGAGGGGTCGCGCTGTTGGTCCAGCACGCCTACACTGCGTTCGGCGTGATGCCTGACAAGTCCAAGCAAAGCCAAGACTGACCGTCGCGCTTGCGACGCGGGGCAGCGGGACCAAAAACACATAGGAGCGCACGGCAGCGCGACTGTGCACTGCAGATGGCGCTAGGGATCGCGCTCGGCGTCTGAGCGGTGACTACCTATTTGCCGCAGCCACATCGCACGCCATTGCGCCTACATCACCGCCCGAGTTTCGCTTTGAAAACGACCGGGTGGACCCAGACCAAATGCTCTCGATCCTGACGGTGCTGCTTGCTGTGATCAGCGCTGGCATTCTCGCGGCGCTGCTCGTTCTCGAATGGCCGGCAGCGGTCAAGACGCGTGCGGGTGAACCCGAAAGCAGGGATTGACGGCAAAGCAGCCGCAATGTTGGCGAAGACGCTGGATGCCGGGCCCTAGCTCGGAATGACGCGGCGCCGATCGGGCGAGCGCAACCGACGAACCGCTCGCCGTAGGCGCGGCAGCCAAGGCCTCGCGGCGTAAGGGATGCAAACAGCGTGTGCTCGTCTGGCCATGAATGCGTGCGCTCCCTGAAGAACTGCAGGAGGTCGCGCCCCGCCCGCCGAGGCGGCGTGTGAATGATCCGCCTACTCTCCGACGTCGTTCGCAGCTGCGCGAGGATACCGACGCGCGTTTTGATCTGGCCGATGCTGTCGGCCACGTGGTCGAGCTTGGCGTCCATTTGGCGCACAGGACGTACATCGATGCTGTCGTCCATCATGTGTACGATGCGGCGTCGCGCTAATGCTCGCACCTGCAGCGGCATCAAGGTTGCTTGGCTTCTTTGGCCCCGAGAAACTATGGTACTACGAGCCTGCCTCTCTCCCGGGCAGCAATTGTCCCGAACCGTCGATACTTTGATGGCCTGTACCGGTGGTTGCAAGTGCAGATGAGACCGGCCCGGCGGTGCGCATGAACCGCTCCTTGTCCGTCGTGCTGGCGCTGGCCGTCACCGCGCTTTGCCTGTGGTTCCTGCTCACCCCCGACGTGCTGCAATCGCTGCGCCGCATAGGCACCGACGCGAGGCCGCTGCCGATCGTGGTCGCGTTCCTGCTGTGCACGCTGGTGCAGTGGCTGCGCGCCTGGCGCTATTCCATGATGACCGCGGCCAATCTCGATCTGCCCGGTAGCGCCATGGTGCGGATAGCCTGCCAGGCCAACTTCCTCAACTTCGTGCTGCCGTTCCGGCTGGGCGAACTCGGCTATCCCGTTCTTATGCAGCGCCGCTACGGCATCCGCTTCCTGCATGCAACCGGCGTCCTGCTGCTGGCTCGGCTGTTCGATCTGGCGGCTGTGGGGTGCATATTCCTGGCCTCGGCGTGGTCGCTCGGACTGGCGCCCGGCGCCTTCGGTCATGTGGCCGCTGTGGGCGCGGTGGCGCTTGCGGTTGCGCCCTTCGGTGTGGCGCTGGCCGGACGGGCGCTGCGTCCCCACCTGGTTCGGCTCCCCTACGTCGGCACCGTGCTTGCAGAACCGCTCAGTGCCGCACTCGATGCGCTTGGCGACTTGCGTGTGCGTGTGGCAGTGGTGGCGGTGGGTCTTGCTATCTGGCTGGTGCTGGCGTGGATGGCGGTACTGATCGCACAGGCCGTCGTCGATACGCTGCCCGCCATGGCCGCGGTGCTCGGAGGGGCGGCCAGCAGCCTTGCCTTCGCGCTTCCCATCAACGGCATCGCCGGCATCGGCCCGACGCAGGCGGCCTGGGTGGTGGCGACGGTGCAGGTCGGTGTGCCCTGGGATGACGCGGTGGTGAGTGCGCTCGCCCTGCACGCGGTGGTGCTGGTCAATGCGATAGTGCTCGGCGGCCTTGCCATGCTGCCCTGGCCCGGCGACGCGGCGGCGACGTGAGGCGGTGCCATTGCTGCGCCGGCGGGAGGCGCCCAGGGGGTGCATTGCAGGTGCATGTTTGGCTTTAACCACCTTTCGCTAACCTGTTGATGTGTTAGAAGCAGGAAGTTTGACAGTGCGGATGGACGTCGTGGGCCCCACCATCAAGCTGTACAAAAATGATCTGCCGGCGGGCCTCGCCTTCCCGAACGGAGTTGCAATCGACTCCGAGACGATGGGGCTCAATCCGCATCGCGACCGCCTGTGCGTGGTGCAACTCTCGGGGGGCGACGGCAACGCGCATCTCGTGCAGTTCGACGGGAAGGACTGGTCAGCGCCGCGGCTCAAGGCCCTGCTGGCCGATCTGGCGGTGCTGAAAATCTTCCATTTCGCCCGCTTCGACGTGGCCATGCTCAAGCAGTATCTGGGCGTGCTGCCGCAGCCCATTTACTGCACCAAGATTGCCTCGAAACTGGCGCGCACCTATACCGATCGGCATGGGCTGAAGGATCTGTGCGGTGAGCTGCTCGGGATCGAGCTGTCCAAACAGCAGCAAAGCTCGGATTGGGGCGCCGACAAGCTGAGCGACCAGCAGAAGCACTATGCCGCTTCTGATGTCCTGCATCTGCACGCATTGAAGGCAAGGCTCGATGCGATGCTGGAGCGGGAGGGCCGGCTACCCGAGGCCGAAGCCTGTTTCGGGTTCCTTGCCACGCGCGCCGCTCTCGACCTTGGCGGCTTTGCCGACATGGATATCTTTGCACACTGATTTTGCTGGCAAAGCATGGCGGATTCGGTGGCGGGGGCGCGGCTTGCCACTGGTCCCAGAATAACCCAAATTGATCCGCAGTTTCCGCGCGACTTGGGGGTTGGGTACTGCCCTGCAATCCGGTAGCTCGCCGATGGCAATGACAATGGACATGCGCGGCCGGGCGGTCGCCGGGGCGGCGAGCGCCTCAGACCGCGCGCGCGCCTTCAGGATCGCCGGCCGACATACGTGGCTGGTAAGAGGGCTGCGGGCATTCCTGCCGGTGCTGGCGGTAGGCGTTTGCCTTGGCTATGGGATTTCGCTGCGGAAAAGCTGGCAGATCGGGGCCGGCCGGCTCGATGTCGGCCAGGTCGAGCTGACGCCCGATGACATGACCATGAAGAACCCCAAGTACTTCGGGGTCAACAAGGATGGCAGCCGCTACGAGGTGCGCGCCAGGCAGGCCGTGCTTGAGCTCAGTGCCAAGGCGCCGATCAAGCTGATGGATGTCGAGGGCGACCTCGTGCAGCCCAGCAGCAACGTAGTCACCAAGCTCAAAGCCAAGAACGGGACGCTCGATAACGGCAAGGGTGAGCTGGAGCTTTACGACGGCATCGAGATCGATGCCTCCAACGGCATGAGCGCGCGCATGTCGCGTGCCACGGTCTACTCCAAGGAGCACCGCGTGGTTTCCAAGGAGCCTGTCAACCTGACGATGCCGACCGGTACCGTGCGCGGCGGGTCCATGACCATGAAGACCGACACGAAAGAGTCGACGCTGGTCGGCAACGTCGCGGTCAACCTGGTGTCGACCGCCCAGCAGGCCACGGCCGGCTTCGGTCGCGACACGCGCCAGCCGGTCGATGTCACCGCCCAGAAGCTGCACATCAACGATACGGAGCGCGTCGCGCTGTTCACGGGCAACGTGGTCGCCCAGCAGGGTGATTCCACTCTCAAGGCGCCCGAGCTGCGCATCGCCTACGAGGGCAAGGCGGCCGATTCGCTGACGAGCGGGCAGACCAAGTCCAGCCCCAGCGAAGGGGGCTCGCGCCTGTCACGCATGCTGGCGAGCAAGGGTACGGTCATCAACATGGGTAGCGATCGGCGCATCGCGGCCGATCAGGCTGATTTCGACGCCAAGGCCGACACCGCCCTGTTTACCGGGAACGTGCTTGTCAACCAGCAAAAGAACGTGCTGCAGGGCCGGCGCCTGTTCGTCGACCGCAAGAATGGCAGAAGTCGTCTCGACTCGCCGGCCGAAGGTGGGCAGCAGCTCGGCCGCATCACAGCCGTGCTCATCCAAGAAGGCAAGGCCGCGCAGCCGGCCAAGCAGAAATCGGCCAATGCTGAGATGGCAGCCGCCGTCGGCAGCAGCATGATCGGCACCTTCAAGGCCGACCCCAATGCGCCGATGGACATCGAAGCCAATTCCCTCGACATCTATGATGCCAACAAGCAGGCGGTGTTTCGCACCAACGTTAAGGCGCAGCAGGGCGAAATAACAATCCGCACCGTCGAGCTGACGGCCCACTACACAGGCCAGTCCGCCTTCGGCATGGGCGGAGCCGCCGACGATACCAAGGACGGTAAGGGCGGCGTAAC
Source organism: Hyphomicrobiaceae bacterium (assembly GCA_035762425.1). Classification (GTDB taxonomy): domain Bacteria; phylum Pseudomonadota; class Alphaproteobacteria; order Rhizobiales; family Hyphomicrobiaceae; genus AWTP1-13. The sequence goes on from DASTOW010000298.1 coordinate 15,024, forward strand.
CTCGCAGCTCACCCGTGTCGATGCCAAGGAGAAGGTGCTGATCACCTCCAAAGACGGGCAGACCGCCACCGGCGACTCTGCCACCTTCGACGTCAAGGCCAACACCGTGCTGCTGGTCGGTCATGTGGTGGTGTCACGCGGCAAGGACGTGGCCGAAGGCCCCCGGCTGAAGATCGACCTCACCTCCGGCATGTATCGCTTCGAGGTGGAGAACGATGGCAACGCCAAGCCAGCCACCGCGAGCGTCAAGGAGGAGCCCAAGGCCACCGGCCCGGCCGTGTCGTCGAGCGCCGCCGAGACGCCGACCGGACGCACCTGCCCGCCCGGCAAGCAGTGCCTGCTGTTCTTCCCGCAGGATGCCAAGGACCGGGCCAAGGGACTAATTGAGAAGAAGGGCGGGCCCTCGATCAACGAAGCCTGGAAGCCCAGCACCAGCGGCAGCTCGGTGATCCGGGGCAACTAATGCAATGATCGGGGCGTCCGCTACAACTTTTCGGGCTGGATCGGGAGGCGGACGCGTGTCCTTCAGATCCCGATGTTCGTTATCCACCTGCCGCACACTCAGACGATTGTCGCGATCAGGACACTAGGTGATGCGTGTGTTTCCCTTCAGTCTGCGCGGCAACCCCAAACCCAAGCCGCCCGCCAGTCGGCCTCCGGCTCCCGGGTCCGGTCGGCCACCGCGTATTTTTCGCAACGGTCACGCCGCTGCCCCTGCTCACCAGGAAGAAGTGTACGGCGGGCCGGGCTGGCTGACGGCCGTCGACGTGCAGAAAAGCTACGGCGGGCGCAAGGTGGTTAAGGGGGTCAGCATCGCCACGGGGCGCGGTGAGGCCGTGGGACTGCTTGGTCCCAACGGCGCCGGCAAGACCACCACCTTCTACATGATCACGGGCCTCGTCGCCGCCGACGCTGGCGCGATCACTCTCGACGGCCGCGACGTGACGCGGCTGCCCATGTACCGGCGTGCGCGTTTGGGGATCGGCTACCTGCCACAGGAAGCCTCGATCTTCCGGGGCATGACGGTCGAGCAGAACATCATGGCGGTGCTGGAGCTGGTGGAGCCGCGTCGCAAGAAGCGCAAGGAGCAGCTGGACAATCTGCTCGAGGAGTTCAAGATCACTCGCCTGCGCAAGTCGCCTTCCTTGGCGCTCTCGGGTGGCGAGCGCCGACGCTGCGAGATTGCGCGTGCCTTGGCCTCCCGGCCCTCGTTCATGCTGCTGGACGAGCCGTTTGCCGGCATCGACCCCCTGGCCGTGGGCGACATCCAGGATCTAGTGCGCCATTTGACGCAGCGCGGAATCGGGGTTCTGATCACGGATCACAATGTCCGCGAAACGCTGGACCTGATAGACCGGGCCTACATCATCTACGACGGCCGGGTCTTAACACATGGTAACCCTCAGGAAATCAAATCCAACCCAGACGTGCGCCGCGTCTATCTGGGGGATATGTTCGATTAATGCGGCGTGCTTATAACTTGACCCCGTAGCGCGCCGTGGCGACGATCGGGGCTGTTATGTCGCTTACGCCAAAACTGGAGTTGAGACAGGGCCAGCAGCTGGTGATGACACCCCAGCTGCAGCAGGCTATTCGCCTGCTCCAATTGTCAAACATCGAGCTGTGCACCTACGTTGAGAGCGAGCTGGAGCGCAACCCGCTGCTCGAGCGCGGCGAGGTGCCGGAAGAGCAGCCGCAGCGAGGCGTCGAGGGGCAGCGCGCCGACGACGCGGGCGATGCCGATGGGGAACGCGACTGGAGCACGCCGGACGTGCCCGTGCTGGTCAACGGCTATTCGCACGAGGCCCCGGAAAACCAAGCCAAGCGCGAGTCGAGCGGTCCCGAGCCTGATCCGTCCGGCTGGGCCTCGCTCAAGCCCCGCACCAGCAATTCGTTCGGCGGCGAGGACGTCAACCTCGAGGACTTCGTGGCGGCCGGCCGCTCGTTGGCCGATCACCTCAACGAGCAGCTGCAGATGCTGGTCAGAAAGCCCGCCGAGCGGCTGATCGGAGCGCACCTGATCCACATGGTGGACGAGGCGGGCTACCTGCAGGGCGACCTCGACGAGCTGGCCGACAAGCTCGGCGCACCCCGATTACTGGTCGAGAACGTGCTGGCGAAGCTGCAGGGTTTCGACCCTGCCGGCGTATGCGCGCGCGACCTTGCCGAGTGCCTGGCGCTGCAGCTCAAGGATCGCAACCGCTACGATCCTCAAATCGCCAGGTTGCTCGACAACCTGACCCTGCTCGGTAGCCACAACCTGGCGGCGCTGAAGCGCGCGGTCGGTGTCGATGCGCAGGAACTCGCCGACATGATCGCCGAGATCAAGCAGCTCAACCCGAAGCCGGGCCTCAGGTTCGGCTCGGTGCAGATCCAGCCGGTGCTGCCCGATGTGATGGTGCGCCCGGCCCGCGACGGCTCCTGGTTGGTGGAGCTCAACAACGACACCCTGCCGCGCGTGCTCGTCAACCGTGGATACTATTCGACGGTGTCCAAGACGGCGCGCTCAGACCAGGACAAGGGCTACCTCGTCGAGTGCCTGCAGAACGCCAACTGGTTGGTCAAGAGCCTTGACCAGCGCGCCCGCACCATACTGCGTGTGGCCGAGGAAATTGTGCGCCAGCAGGACGGCTTCCTGACGCATGGCATCGAGCACCTGAAGCCGCTCAATCTGAAGACGGTGGCCGATGCCATCTCGATGCACGAATCGACCGTTAGCCGCGTGACCTCCAACAAGTATATGGCGACCCCGCGCGGCATCTTCGAACTGAAATACTTCTTCACCTCGGCGATTGCGTCGGCGGACGACGGCCAAGCGCACTCCTCCGAGGCCGTGCGCCACCGTATCCGCCAGCTGATCGATGCCGAATCAGCGGCTGCCGTGCTGTCCGACGACAAGATCGTCGAGCACCTGAAGCGGGACGGCATCGACATAGCCCGGCGTACGGTGGCCAAATATCGGGAGGCATTGCGCATTCCCTCCTCCGTGCAGCGCCGCCGCGAAAAGCAAATGGCAGCCCGGCTGGATGCCGGACTTTGACCGGTTCACGGGGTCTTTGCGGAGGTATTTTACGCGGGTTCCGGGACGTAGCGTGCTGCAATAAAAATTGTGCCCCGGCTATTTGACAGCCCCTGGCGGCTGATCTACGGTCCGCGCGTTTTCGGCCACCCGCAGGGTCGAGGTGGCACCGTAAGTCCCGTCATCTTGCAATGGCAAATGGGGGCCCGCGGTTCGGGGGATGCACAAGCAGAACCTGATGCGGGCGCGGGAGCATTGCAGGAGAGGGTCGGGTTCCTGCCCAGACAGCGTGGGGACGCCCTGGGGGTGGGAATCGGGGGATATCCATGGGGTATCACTCAAACGGGGCGCAGGGTCGCCCTGCAAAGCGTGTAGCGCAGCGCTGCCGGAGTTCGCACGGGATGAGCGCAGAGCGGCACAAAAGGTGCATGAACGTTCGGGCTTCGGACACAACGCAGCCAGCTTGAAGAGAACAACAATGGATCTCGGTGATCTCCTGTCGCCGGAAGCGGTTTTCCCCTCCCTGAGGGCCAAGAACAAGAAGCAGGCGCTGCAGGAAGTCGCGCAGAAGGCCGCCGGCCTGACCGGCCTTGACGCCCGCGACATCTTCGAAACGCTGCTGCAACGCGAAAAACTCGGATCGACCGGGGTCGGCCGGGGCATCGCCATTCCACACGGCCGCATCGCGGCGCTGCCGCGCATCGTCAGCCTGTTCGCACGGCTGGAGGAGCCGATTGACTTCGAGGCGCTTGATGGCGAGCCGGTCGACCTGATCTTCCTGCTGCTGGCGCCTGAGCATGCCGGCGCCGACCACCTCAAGGCGCTGGCCCGCATCTCGCGCCTGCTGCGCGAGCCCTCGAGCATCGAGAAGCTGAAGGCCGCAAAGGATCGGCCGGCGCTCTATTCGGTGCTCACCGAGCCCGCCGCCTCGCACGCGGCCTAGGCGCGGTTGTCGTCCCTGAGTTCGCGTCAGCGCATATACGCCACCAGAACGCGCTGTTTCAAAATCTGCAGCCCCCGGGTTCGGGTCTGTGCGCCTGCGCGCGGCCGGAATGGCAAGTCCTAACCCAGCACGGCGAGTGCGCCGAGGCCCATGCCGCCGACGGCGATGCGCCACCAGGCAAAGGGTGCAAAGCCATGCCGGCTGACGAAGTCGAGCAGGTAGCGCACCACGAACACGCCCACCGCGAACGACACCACGAAGCCGAGCGCGATCGACTTGATGTCGTCGGCCGCGAGGTTCGCCCAGTTCTTGTAGAGATCATAGGCGAATGCGCCGGTCATGGTCGGCATGGCAAGAAAGAAGGAGAACTCGGTTGCCGAGCGCTTGTCGGCGCCAAGCAGCAGCGAACTGACGATGGTGGCTCCTGAGCGTGACACACCGGGGATCATGGCCAGGCACTGGGCCAAGCCGACGGCCAGCGCGAACGTCAGCGGGTAGTCCATCACGTCGGTGTAGCGGGTTTGCAGGCGCATCTTGTCTACCGCCAGCAGCACCATACCGCCCACCACCAGCGTAACGCAGATGAGCATGGGCGACTCGAACAGCACCGCCTTGATGAACTTGTGTCCGAGCGCGCCGATCACGGCCGCGGGCAGGAACGCCACCAGCACCGCCAGCACGAAGTGGCGCGTGCGAGGATCGCGCGGCAGGTCGATCAGGATGCGCACCAGCTTGTGAGCATAGACGGTGAGAATCGCCAGGATGGCACCGAGCTGGATCAGAACTTCGAAGGTCTTGCCGGGCGACTCAAAGCCGAGGAAATAGCCGGCAAGCAGCACATGGCCCGTGGACGACACGGGGATGAACTCGGTGAGGCCCTCGATCAAGCCGAGCAGGATCACCTGCCAAGTAGGCATCTGTAGCTCCCGTAATGGCGATCGGCGGAGGCAGACAAGAAAAGGCAGTGCAGCAGGTCCGTGTGACGCAAGGGCTTAGTACGCCTGCGCGGCCGGCAGCCTCAAGCCGGGCCGGGCTGGAATTCGGCTGGTTGTGGCGAGCCTGCATCGGTATTCTTGAGGGAAATAGGGATTAGACAGCGGAAAGTAGGCAATTGGCATGAGACCTTCTGATCCCTGGTCGCTTCTCCTTGTTGCCTACTTGCTGAGCGAGGCATGAGCGCAAGTCTCAAAGAGTTGGTCCTGGCGGAGGCGCGTGCGGCCGGGTTCGATACTGCGCGGGTGACGACGCCGGCCGCCTTGGGGCAAGTCGTGGCCGAGCGGCTGACGGAGTTCCTGCGCGAGGGTCGGCATGGCGACATGGCCTGGATGCAGACGACGGCGGATCGGCGTGGCCACCCCAACGCCATGTGGTCCGCGGCTCGTACCATCGTCATGCTGGGCATGAGCTATGCCCCGGACAACGACCCGCTCGCGGTGCTGGGAGAGCCCGACAAGGGCGCCATCTCCTGCTACGCGCAGTGCAGCGACTACCACGACGTCATGAAGTCCGGACTCAAGCGCGTGGCAGGCGTGCTGGCGCGTGCAAGCGGCGCCGACGTGAAAGTGTTCGTCGACACCGCCCCGCTGATGGAAAAGCCGCTGGCGCAGGCGGCGGGCCTCGGCTGGCAGGGCAAGCATACCAATCTGGTCTCGCGCGAGCACGGCTCGTGGCTGTTTCTAGGCGCCATCATGACTGCGGCCGAGCTTGAGCCCGATGCTCCGGAGGCCGATCGCTGCGGCAGCTGCCAGCGCTGCCTCAAGGTGTGCCCGACGGACGCTTTCCCTGCGCCCTATCAGCTCGACGCGCGTCGCTGCATTGCCTACCTGACCATCGAGCACAAGGGCCATATCCCGGCCGAGTTCCGGGCCGCGATCGGCAACCGCGTATTTGGCTGCGACGACTGCCTTGCCGTGTGCCCGTGGAATAAGTTCGCTGCAGCCGCCCACCACGCCAAGCTCAAAGCGCGCGAGGAGGTTCGCTCGCCGCCCTTGGCCGACCTCCTGGCGCTCGACGATGCAGCGTTCCGCAAGCGCTTCGCGGGCACGCCCGTGAAGCGGACGGGCCGCGACCGGGTGGTGCGCAATGCGCTGATCGCTGCCGGCAACTCGGGCGACCGCGCGCTGCTGCCTGCAGTCGAGCGGCTGCTCGGTGACGCCTCGCCGCTGGTGCGTGCCATGGCAGTGTGGGCGCTGCAACGCCTGGCCGAGTCGCATGCCTTCACGCAAGCCAGGCAGCAGCGAGCATGGTGCGAAGCCGACACTGCGGTGCGGGCGGAGTGGATGCAGCAGGCAGGCTGAAGGCCGCGCGCAAGGTGGATGTGGTCATACTCAGGAACGGGCGGGCGGTGCCGTTATCAAAGACTGCTCCAGCAATACAGCCCGTGCCCGGCTTCGCGGGCTCTCCGGGCAAGGCCGATCAGGTCCTTGATGCGCAATAGCGCTTCGTTAGCGCTCATGGTGCTGTGGAATTCCTCGATCCGAGCAGATAGCGCCGGAGGCGAGCGCGCGGCACAGCTCGCTCGCCGCGTCCGCGGTGGTAATCCTGTGATCGGAGGGAATACGCCCGTGGCCATCGCTGCGCCACGCGTCGAGAGCGGCAATGAATGTCCCGGGGGTCACTCCAGCCTCGCCAACTTGCCGTCAGTCGTATCTGCGCAGAAGAGGTCTGCCAGCCTCCAGATAGGGCCTGCACATAGGGCCTGCACAAAAGTTGCAGGCAAGCCTGGGTAGCGTTTGCGTCATGCCTGTGACCTGCGATCGAGGTGGACACGCATGACGCGCGTGGCCGAGGCGCGGCGGCAACACCGCGACAGGTGTGCCAATCCCTGGTACGTTGACTTCGCCATGCCACCCCCGCGTCTCTTCTGTTTCGGCTTCGGTTACTCGGCGGAAGCGCTGGCGCATCATCTGAGCGCACGCGAGATCACGCTCGCCGGCACCCGCACCAGCCTCGCCCAACCGCCGTTGCTGCGCGGAGTGCAGCTCGCCAAATTTCAGGGCGAGACACCCTCGGCCGAGGTGCGGGCGCTGTTGCAAGGGGCGACGCACATCCTGGTCAGCATTCCACCGGATCTGGAAGGCGACGTCGTGCTCCGACATTTCCGGGACGACCTGGGGGGGATGCCGGATCTGGCGTGGATCGGCTACCTGTCGACGGTCGGCGTGTACGGTGACTGGCACGGCGAATGGGTGGACGAGACCAGTGTGTGCCAGCCGGTCTCGGAGCGCAGCCTGATGCGGCTGAAAGCCGAACGGGCCTGGCTCGCGTTCGGCACCGAAACCGGCAAGCGCGTCGAGCTCTTCCGTTTGTCCGGCATTTATGGCCCAGGCCGTAGCAGCGTGATCGACAACCTGCGCGCGGGGACGGCGAGGCGCATCGTGAAGTCGGGCCAGGTGTTCAACCGCATCCACGTCGACGACATTGCCCGCGTGCTGGCGGCGGCGATGGACAAGGATGCCATACATCGCATCTACAACGTGAGCGATGACGAGCCGGCGCCATCACAGGACGTGGTTGCCTACGCAGCGGAATTGCTGGGGTTGCCGGTGCCGCCCGAGGTGCCGTTTGCCGAGGCCGGTCTGCATGGCATGGCGGCGAGTTTCTGGGCGGAGAGCAAGCGGGTCAGGAACGACCGCATCAAGCGCGACCTCGGGGTGTCGCTCCTCTATCCGACCTACCGCGAAGGCTTGCGGGCGATTGCTGTAACTTGAGGCGACATTCAGCCGGCGTTCAGCCTCCCTCCCGCATTCCGCCGCAAACTCTCCCGAGATTGCCGGCCCGAAGCCGAGGGGAGGCCTCGCAGCCCGCCCCTCCAGGCCAAGCGCAGCGGCGCGCGAAATTTGCCGCACGGGATGCCGCACGGGATCATGTCTGGGAGACGGTAATGTCCACGAGTGCGATGGCGCGCTTTGCGTTGCTGGCGTGCGTCACGGCTTTTGTGCTGGCTCCTGCCTACGCCAACGAGGGCGCACACGCAGTGGCCGAAAGGTTTGCCGGCGAGGCGGAGCGCTCGGATGAGGCCAAGGCCGAGGATGCGCGCAAGCGTGAGGCCGAGCTGCAGGCCGACAAGGAGCGGAAAGAGGCGGCTGCTCGCCGTGCCGCTGCAGCGCTGCAGGCCGACAAGGAGAAGACCGAGAAGGCGCGCCGTGCCAAAGCCGGCACGCCCGAGCCCAAGCGCGCGGCGCCAGATGGGCGCAAAGCC
>DASTOW010000299.1:0-15836 GCA_035762425.1 Hyphomicrobiaceae bacterium
AAACGGGGCAAGGCGGCCTTCAGCGTCGCCGCGCAGCCATTTTCGCGCCTTGTTTGCAGTGAGATTGGCACGCTTACTGAAAATCGACGAATGATTCTTAGTCTAACCTGAGACGGGCTCAGCGACACGGACGGGAATGCAAGCACGATACAAGAGCGCGGCCACGCTGGTGGCCGTATGGGCGCTGGTGGCCGTTGCGCCGGCCGCCGCCCAGGAGTCGCCGGCCAAGCCGGCAGTGAAGAAGGCCGCCACCAAGGCCAGCAAGGCCAGCCAGGCTCAGGCCAAAGCCAAGGCCAAGGCCGAGCCCAAGAAGGCCGCAAGCAAGACGCCGGCGAAGACCACCGAGGCCAAGACCACCGGGGCGAAGGCGGCCGAGCCTGCCCAGAAGCCGGAACCGGCGCACAAGCCACTCGAGCATGAGCTGGCGCATATCGCACGCTACGATGCGGCCATTGCGCCGATCCGCGATCTCGCCCTCTCGAGCGAGGAAGCGGCGCACTTGCGGGGGGCGCTGCAGGCGGCCGCGGCGGGCGACTTGGACGATGCCCGCGCAGCCCGCGACAAGGTGGGCGATCCGGCGGCGCGCAAGCTGGTCGACTGGTATCTCTATCGAGCCGGCTACGGGACGGCGGGCGAGGTGCGAGCCTTCCTCGACGCGAGCCCGGCCTGGCCGGATCGGCGCCTGCTTACCCAGCGCGCTGAGGAGGCGCTGTTCAACGGCTCAGCGAGCCCTGCTGAGATCAAGAATTTCTTCGCCAGCAAGGAGCCGGCGACAGCGGCTGGCCTGGCCGCCCTCGCCTCGGCCTATCTTGCAGACAAGGACGAGCCGCGTGCCAAGGCGTTGGTAGCCAAGGCCTGGACCGAATATCACCTGCCGGCCGGTCAGGAGGCCGCGTTCCTAAAGCGCCTCGGCTCGCTGCTGACCGAGCTCGATCACAAGCGCCGCCTCGACCGGCTGCTGTTCAACGACAGTCGCTGGCTCGGCGAGCGCAACGAGCGCGCTCAGTATATCCGCCGTATGTTGCCGTTACTGTCGGCCGAGGAGCGGAAGAAGGCCGAAGCGCGTCTGGCAGTGTTCACGCAGGCCAAGAACTCGACCCAGCTGATTGCCAAGCTGCCGGCCGAGGCGCAGGCGGAATGGGGCGTGGCCATGCAGATGGCGCAGGCTTTGCGCCGGCAGAAGAAGGATGAGGAGGCCTGGAAGATTCTCCTGGCCGAGCCGACGGCGACCGTGCTCGTCAAGCCTGACGGCTGGTGGCAGGAGCGCCGCGCCAGCGCCTATGCCGCGCTCAGGGCCGGCAAGCCCAGTTTGGCGTATGATCTCGTGCGCGACCCAGGCAGCCTGTCAGACAACGCCGGCAAAGATGCAGCCTTCCTGGCCGGGTGGTTGGCGTTGCGGCATCTGCGCGATGCCAAGATGGCGCTCGGCCACTTCCAGATGTTGGCGGATACGGCTGATGGCCCGTTGAGCAAGGCGCGCGGTCACTATTGGCTGGGACGCACGCATCAGGCGCTCGCAGATCAAACGAAGGCCCAGGCCGCGTTCCGCGCCGCGGCAGTCTACATCGACACCTTCCACGGCCAACTCGCCCGCTTGGAGCTCGATCCGCAGGCTTCGCTTTTGAAGCTGCAGCCGCCCGCCGCGCCGACCGAGGCGGAGGCTGCCCGTTTCAGCAGCCTCGATGCGGTGAGGGCCACCGTCATCGCCCGTAAGGCCGGTCTCGACGCCTCCGTCGTGCGCGCCTTCTTCAACCATTTGCGCTACCACCTGGCCGCCGAAGCGGAGGTGGCAATGCTCGCGCATCTGGCTCAATCGCTCGGCGATCAGCTGATGGCCGTGCGCATCGGCAAGAGCGCCATCGCGCGTGGACAAAACCTGATCTACTACGCCTATCCGGTGCAGGGCTTGCCGGCCTACAAACCGTTGCGCCAGCCGCCGGAGCCGGCCGTCATCCTCGGCATTGCCAGACAGGAAAGCGAGTTTGACCAGAGCACGCTGTCGGGGCCGGGGGCGAGAGGCATTCTGCAAGTGATGCCGATCACCGCGCGTCATGTCTGCCGCGACTACAAGATCAAGTGCGACATCCCGCGGCTCATGAAGGATCCCGTCTACAACACCATGATGGGCAGCGCCTATATCTCCGACCGCATGGATGAGTTCAGCGGCTCCTACGTGTTGACGTTGGCCGGCTACAACGCCGGGCCGGGACGCGCTCGCGAATGGATCAAGGAGTTCGGCGATCCGCGTGACGGCAGCGTCGATCCCATCGACTGGATCCACCGCATCCCCTTCGAGGAGACGCGCGACTACGTGCAAAAAGTGCTGTCCAACATCCAGATTTATCGAGCGCGTCTTGGCGAAGAGGCGAACGCTGTGCGCCTCAAGGCTGACCTGAAGCGCGCAGTGAAAGCGGCGAGCGGCGCGGCCCCGGACAAGAAGGCTGCTGCCAACTAGCGGTGGGCAGTTTGCACGGTTTTGCGGGGCGCTGGGGCAAGCGAGCTTGCGGCGGCCGCGGCCTCGTGCCAGCGTTGCTCCAAAGGGGCGTTGGGGCACACTATGCAGGGCTGGAACGACATCTACTTCACGTCGCGCGACGGGCTCAGGCTCTATGCCAGGCACTACGCCGTGCCGGGCTCGGTGAGGCGGCCGGCCGTGTGCCTGGCCGGCCTGTCGCGCAACAGTCGCGACTTCCATGACTTGGCAGTGGCGCTGTCGAAGCCTGATGAGACTGGGCGCGACGTCTATTGTCTGGACTATCGCGGTCGCGGCCGCTCACAGCACGATGCCGATTGGAAGAACTATTCCATTCTGATCGAGCTCAACGACGTCCTCGACTTCATGACCATGCGCGGTCTGCACAACGCCGCCATGATCGGCACGTCGCGCGGTGGGCTGATCACCATGCTGATGGCGGTGCTGCGACCGGCGGCCATTGGGGCGGCGGTGCTGAATGATATCGGGCCTGTGATTGAGCCTGAGGGACTGGCGCGCATCGTTGCCTATATCGGCCGCGTCCCGCTGCCGGCGACCTGGAAGGAGGCGGCCGACCTCGTGGCCGAGATGCACCGCCGTCAGTTCCCTGCCGTCACTGCCCAGCAGTGGGCGGAGTTCGCGCGCCAGGTGTTCAACGACGACAACGGGCTGCCGGCGCCATCCTACGATGCCAACCTCGCCAAGGCGATCTCGCTGGTGGCTGCGGAAGTGCCGGACTTGTGGCCGCAGTTCGTGGCGCTCAGCCACGCGCCCATGCTGGTGCTGCGCGGTGAGAACTCCGACATCCTGAGCGCCAAGACGCTGAGCGAGATGCAACTGCGCCATCCCCGGCTCGATGCCGTGACCGTCAAAGGGCAGGGCCACGCACCTCTGCTAAAGGATGCGCCGACCATCAGCGCGGTCTCCCGGTTCCTGGCCCAGGCCGACCTGACGGCGCTGGCGGCGTCAGAGGCAATCGTGGTGGGACGCTGAGGTTGGGATGACCGCGCGTGCGGCGGCGATGTCGGTAAGTGTCGTGCCGCTGCTGGTGGCGAGGGCGCTGGGCAGTAGCCGACGCCGGCCTCGCGTGCGAACGTGCTGATGCGCAATATCTCCTCGTGGTCGCAGCGATCTCCTCGCAGGCCCAGGACGGGCCCAGGGCAGGCCGAGGACAGGCCCAGGACATGCCGAGGGCAGGCTCAGGTCGGCGTGGCCGTACTGCGCCCTGACGAAACAGTGGCCGCCGTCGCGGATGAACCGGCGGCTGCCACTGCACCGGTTCTTGGCATTCGTGAGCCGCGCGACTGCGCCTTGCGCGCCGCCATCGCGCTTTCATGATAGGCATGCGCCATCGCACCGAAGTTTTCTGGGGACAGTCGTATCCGGGGGAACAGATGTCGTGGCTCAAGCAGCAGGTTCGCCAGACCAGGCTTCTACATGTTGCTCTGGGCGTCGGTGCCATCGCCGCGGTTGGCGCAGGCATCGCTCTTAATCAGCGATACTTTGAGAACCTGCGCGCGGGTCCCTATGCCATCCCGCTGTCCGAGCTCGTCGCGACGCAGTCAGCCGATGATCTTGCGCGCTATTGGGTGAGCCTCAGGCCGGCGCAGCTGCTCGATACGGGGGTCGATCACCTCTCGGTCAGGAAACGATACGGAGTTGAAACCGGTCGCAGCGTCACCGGCCATTTTTGGGTCGCCGTGGTTGGCGATCGCCTGCTGTTCGTCGAGACCTCGGGCGCTGCCCCGCTCGCGAACCAGGCCATTACCGGCAAGCTCGTCGATACGCCGCACAACGTCTCCAATCATCTCATGCAGGGCGTCAATCCGGTGGTGAAGGCGAAGGTGCTGCCGATTATGCTCAAGACTGGGGATTTTGCGGCGCCCGCCTACATCGGTCTGTCGGCGGCGGCCGCGATCTCGGGGATTGCCTTGATGTGGGCGCTGGTGGCCGGAGTGCGGGCGCTCAGTCCGGGCAATCACCGCGCGCTGCGGGCTTTGCAGGCAGCGTCCATCTCGCTCGATGAGGCCGGGCATTCCATCACGGAGGATATGCGCACCGGCTCGAGCCTGCAGGTCGGCACCTATCGTCTTACCCGCGAGTACCTGGTGCGAACCGGCCTAATATTCGATCTGCGGGAGCTCAAGGACCTGCTCTGGGTCTACCCGATTGTGGTGTCACACAAGATGTATGGCTTCATTCCCACCGGCAAGTCGCACCAACTTGCCCTGCACTTTCCGGACAAGAAGCTGACCCTCAAGATTGCAAAAAACTCGGTCGAACGCATTGCGCAGGCGTTGGCGACAGTTTCTCCTTGGACCATCATCGGCCACAGCCCTGACCTCGAGCATGCCTGGAGCAAGCAGCGCGCGCAGCTGGTGAGCTTCATCGCCGGGCGCCGCGCCCAGGTGCTTGCTCATTGGGCGCAGGGGTCCACGGCTGCACCTGGATCAGCTTGAGCACGCGCTGCGCAGCAAGCGCCGCGCATGGCGGCTGTAGTGCTGCCTGAATGGCAGCCTTGCCCAAACCGGTCCTTGCATCCGCCTGCCAATCAGCGCAGACTGCGCCCGTTCCAGGGGGGCCGGCGGAAGCTGGCTGAGATGGCGCTGATACCGCGCCGCCACCCTTTGAACCTGATCCGGGTCATGCCGGCGAAGGGACGGACGCAATCGCTTCCCCTCACCGCCATGTTCCCGATCAGCGAGAGGCCCTCTCCGCTTGCGCGGCAGAGTATACCGGCGAGGACAGCGCGATGAACAAGATCACCCGCGGCAAGGAGCTGATGGTGCCGAAGGTCACCACCGGGCCGATCACGGCCTCCAGCAAGGTGTATTCCTCGCCGGAGGGCCACCATGACGTGCGCGTGCCGTTTCGCGACATCGCACTCAGCGCAGGGGCGGGGGAGACGTCGTTGCGCGTGTATGACCCGTCGGGGCCCTACACCGACGCGCACGCCACCATTGATGTCGAGAAGGGTCTGCCGCGCATCCGTGAAGCGTGGGTGAAGGCGCGCGGCGGCGTCGAGGCATACACCGGGCGCGATATCAAGCCCGAAGACAACGGCCACGTCACGGGCAAGCACCTGGCGCGCGATTTTCCCAATAAACCGGCGCCGATGCGCGGGCTGCCGGGCAAGCCGGTGACGCAATACGAGTTCGCCAAGGCCGGCATCATCACCAAGGAGATGATCTACGTCGCGCACCGCGAGAACCTCGGGCGCCAGGCCGCGCTGGCGCGAGCCAAGTCGGCGGTGGCGGACGGCGAAAGCTTCGGCGCGGCCATCCCGGAGCACATCACGCCGCAGTTCGTGCGCGAGGAGATCGCGCGGGGCCGCGCCATCATCCCGGCCAACATCAACCACGCGGAGTTGGAGCCGATGATCATCGGCCGCAACTTCCTGGTGAAGATCAACGCCAACATCGGCAATTCAGCCGTCACCTCCTCCGTGGAGGAGGAGGTGGAAAAAATGGTGTGGGCGATCCGCTGGGGCGGCGACACCGTCATGGACCTGTCCACCGGTCGCAACATCCACTTCACGCGCGAATGGATCTTGCGCAACTCGCCGGTGCCGATCGGCACGGTGCCGATCTATCAGGCGCTGGAGAAGTGCGGCGGCGATCCGGTCAAGCTGACCTGGGAGCTCTATCGCGACACTCTGATCGAGCAGTGCGAGCAGGGCGTCGACTATTTCACCATTCACGCCGGCGTGCGCCTGCCGTACGTGCCACTGACGGCCAACCGCGTCACCGGCATCGTCTCGCGCGGCGGCTCGATCATGGCCAAGTGGTGCCTGGCGCATCACAAAGAGAGCTTCCTCTACGAGCGCTTCGAGGACATCTGCGACATCATGCGGGCCTATGACGTCTCCTTCTCGCTGGGCGACGGCCTGCGCCCCGGCTGCATCGCCGACGCCAACGACCGCGCGCAGTTCGCCGAGCTGGAGACTTTGGGCGAGCTGACCAAGATCGCTTGGGGTCGGGGCTGCCAGGTGATGATTGAGGGCCCCGGCCACGTGCCGATGCACAAGATCAAGATCAACATGGACAAGCAGCTCAAGGAGTGCGGCGAGGCGCCGTTCTATACGCTGGGCCCGTTAACGACCGACATCGCGCCCGGCTACGACCACATCACGTCCGGCATCGGCGCCGCCATGATCGGCTGGTTCGGCACGGCCATGCTGTGTTACGTCACGCCCAAGGAGCACTTGGGCCTGCCAAACCGCGACGACGTGAAGGTGGGCGTCATTACCTATCGCCTTGCCGCGCATGCCGCCGACCTCGCCAAGGGGCATCCGGCGGCCCAGCTACGCGACGACGCCATCAGCAAGGCGCGCTTCGAGTTCCGCTGGGAGGACCAGTTCAATCTCTCACTCGACCCCGACACGGCGCGCTCTTACCACGACGAGACGCTGCCCAAGGAGGCGCACAAGGTGGCGCACTTCTGCTCCATGTGTGGTCCCAAGTTCTGCTCCATGAAGATCACACAGGACGTGCGCGACTACGCATCCAAGCTCAACGAGGCTGGCGTGGAACTGGCCCAGGAGACGACGCAGATCGATCCCGAAGCCGGCATGGCGGCGATGAGCGAGAAGTTCCGCGCCATGGGCGCACAGGTGTACGTCGACGCGGAGCGGGTGAAGAAGGCGAACGAGGCGCTCAAGTAAGGCTTGACGCTCACCCGTGATATCCTCGCCATCCCGCGGCTTGCCCCGAGGCTGCATGGCCCCGAGGCTGCATGGCCCCGAGGATGTGCAGACTGATGGGTGGATGGCCGGGCCAAGCCCGGCCATGGCGCCATGGGACACCTCCCGCACCCGAACGATTGGCTTTATCCTGCGTTGAGGGAGCAAACCCACAACGGAGGCTAGCGTGAGCCCATCAGGTACTAGACCCACCATTGCCCGCATCTGGAGGGGGCGGACCACGCGGGCCAGGGCCGACGAGTATGCAGCTTACCTCTACGAGGTCGGCATCAAGCCGCTGGAGGAGAAGGCGCTGGCTGTACAGCAGCTGCGCGAGGACCGCGCCGAGGACAGCGAGTTCATCACCATCTCCTACTGGGAGAGCGTGGAGGCGATGTCGCGCTTCGCCGGCCCCGACCCGCGCCGCATCCACCACCTACCGCGCGATCCGGAGTTCCTGATCGAGCTGCCGCACAGCGTGCAGGTGCTCAAGATCACCGCTGCAAAGGGCGTGTTCGGCACCTGAGACCGCCCGCGCCATGGCGCGGCAAGTCGGCCGTTTGGCATGTGACTCATGTGACTAGGGAGACGCCAATGTCGGACGATGAACGGGCCATTCGCAGCCTGGTTGTCAAGTGGATGGCGGCCAGCCAGACAGGCGACACCACCGCGGTGCTCAGCCTGATGACCGACGACGTGGTGTTCATGGTGCCCGGGCGCGAGCCGTTCGGGAAGGAGGCGTTTGCTGCAGCCTCCAAGGACATGCAGGGCGTGCGCATCGAAGGCAAGAGCGACATCCGCGAGCTGAAGGTGCTGGGCGACTGGGCCTATTTGCGCAGCTACCTCGAGGTCAAGATGATGCCGTCAGGCGGCAACTCGGTGGAGCGCAGCGGCTACACCCTTACAATCTTTCACAAGCAGCCGGACGGCCGCTGGCTGTTGGCGCGAGATGCCAATCTGCTCACCGCCAGCAAGAGCTAGCCGCAATCCGCCGCTGGGATGCAACGCGGGTGCGGGAGGATCGTGGCGATGGGCGCATGGTGCGGGCTGCTTCTGGCGGGGGTTCTTCTGGCCTTTGGCGGGGGTGCAGCGCACGCCTGCGCCTGCTGCACCAACCAGGGCCAGCGCCACAGCGGACTGCACAAGCTCGATGCCAACCACCGCGAGCAGCTTGGCCAACTTCGCTTCAATGCCGCCGCGACGCTCTACACCGGCGAGCGCGACACCGCTGACATCAAGGGCATCTCGACGCCCGCCTTGGCCTACGAGCTGCACGTCGCACAGGAAGCGAGCCGCTGGGTGTTCGACTTGCGCGACAAGGATGGCCGCACCGGCACGCTGATCCTGCCCATGCCCGATAGCATCGGCATTTTTGAGGTCGATCCGCGCCTCGACTCAAGACAGGGTGGGACGGGTCCCTCGCTCTACAAGGAATGGTTGGTCGCGGCGAAAGTGACAGGCACCGGCATCTTCGCCGCCGGCGTACGCGGCAACACCCGCGCGCGCCTGATCCTGCACGGAGCAGGCAACAGCTGCACGGACGCAGGCCATTTCGGGCACTGGACGCTGGAGGTGAAGGGGCCAAACGCCGACTTCTCCTTGATCGGAGAATTGGTGCGCTAGCTGCCGGACGCGTGCCTGGTGTAGGCTCACGGCCAATCAGCACGAGCCGGGAGAAACGTCATGCGCATCGCACGAGCAGCAGCGGCCGCGTTCGCCGTCGCCATACTCATACATTTGATGTCCGTCGCGGCCATGGCTGCCGAGCCCGTGCGCAGAGACGGCACATGGACCGCCCGCGACTTCAAATTCCACACCGGCGAAGTCATGCCGGAGCTGCGCCTTGGCTACACCACGCTTGGCGAGCCGACCGGAGATCCGGTGCTGGTTCTGCACGGCACGACCGGGTCGGCGGTCAGCATGCTCGGGGCGGCGTTCGGCGGCGAGCTGTTCGGTGCGGGCCAGCCACTCGATGCGTCCAAGTACTACATCATCATTCCGGACGCGATCGGCCACGGCCGATCGTCCAAGCCTTCGGACGGTCTGCGCGCCAAGTTTCCCAATTACAACTATGACGACATGGTGGAGGCTCAGTATCGGTTGCTCAAGGAGGGTCTGGGCGTGCGCCATGTCCGCCTCATCATCGGCAACTCGATGGGCGGCATGCACACGTGGCTGTGGGGCGCAAAGTATCCCGACTACATGGATGCGCTGGTGCCGATGGCCGCGCAGCCGACCGAGATGGCCAGCCGAAACTGGATGCTGCGCCGGCTGCTGATTGATACGGTCCGCTCCGACCCCGGCTACAACGGCGGCAACTACACGGAGCAGCCGCGCGCCATGCGCATGGCCAACGTCTTCTTTGCCGTAGCCACCAACGGCGGCACGCTGGCCTATCAGAAGCTGGCGTCCACCGGGGCAGCTGCCGACAAGCTTGTCGACGATCGCTTGGCTGCGCCGTTCAACGCTGACGCCAACGACTTTGTCTATCAATGGCAGTCCTCGCGCGACTACAACGCCTCGACCGGCCTGGAGCGTATCCAGGCGGTCCTGCTGGCCATCAACTCCGCGGATGACGAGCGCAATCCGCCCGAGACGGGTGTGATGGAGCGCGAACTGAAGCGCGTGCGGAACGCCCGCCTGTTCTTGATCCCGGCCAGCGAGGAGACGCGCGGTCACGGTACCACCGGCATGGCCAAGTTTTGGAAGCAACAGGTTCACGAGCTGCTGCAGACCGCCGCCAAGCGGGCAATGTAGGGCTGCGCCAAAATAAAAAGGACGCCTCGACGGGGGGCGAGGCGTCCTTGCGCGCGCAATCTCCCAAGGGGTAGGGAAGCGCGCTGCCGTCATCGGGGGGAAACCGATGGTGGCTATACCGTAGCCGGGTGGTGGCTACGACGGCTGTTCCCCGCGGAACACCCAAGATAACGCTGCCGCATGCGCAAAACCGTCGCGTCGGCTGGATGAAATCCGCGTAATATTTCGCGGACGCGTTGCCTGCGTGGCGAGCTACTTGGTGGCGTAGCGATCTACCCAGGCGGTGAAGGCATCGACGTACGACTGCAGGAACTTGCGCACGCTTTCGTCGGTGACGTTGTGCTGCGCGTCCACCAAGCCCTGCTTGAACTGGATGTAGCCCTCCGGCTGCCCCATGAGCGTCACATTCAGGTAGGCCAGGATCGAGCGCAGGTGCTGTTGCGCCACTGCCGTGCCAATGGCGCCGCCCGACGTGCCGATACCCGCCGTCGGCTTGCCGCTGAAGGAGTTCTTGCCATACGGGCGCGAGGCCCAGTCGATGGCGTTCTTGAGCACGCCGGGGATCGAGCGGTTGTACTCGGGCGTCACGATCAGCACACCATCGGCAGCTTCGATCTGGCCTTTGATGCGGGTAACCGCAGCCGGCGGGTTGGGCTCCAGGTCCTGACTGAACAGCGGCAGGTCGTCGATCTGCACGTGGGTGAATTCGAGCTTGGGTCCGGCCAGCTTGGCCAGCGCCTCGGCCAACTTTCGGTTGATGGAATCGCGGCGAATGCTACCGACGATGACAGCGATCTTGGACATGACGGCTCAGATCCTCGTGTTTGCAGGGGTGGTTCCCGTTTGTTACCGACCCTACATAGGTAACCAACTCGGAAACCCGCAAGGAGGCACATCCTTGAAACCAGGTCACATGCATTTGACCGGCGACTGCCGCGCCGTCAGCGAGGTGCTGGCCCGCGTTGGAGACAAGTGGACGGTGCTGGTCGTTAACCTGATGGGCAGCGGCCCCAAGCGCTTCAGCGAGATCAAGCGCGAGGTCGGCGGCATCTCGCAGCGCATGCTCACTCTGACGCTTCGCGCGCTCGAACGCGATGGCCTGGTCACGCGCACGGTGACGCCCAGCATCCCGCCCCGCGTCGACTATGCGCTGACCGAGCTCGGACGCTCGCTGCTGGCGCCGGTGCAGGCGCTAGGCGCCTGGGCGCTCAGCAACCGTGCGCTTATCGAGCAAGCACGGCGCCGGTTTGATGCGGCCATTGAGACGGTGCGTTGAGCGAAGACGACTGGCAACGCGATGGCCATGGATTAGGGGCTGGCAGTCGGTCTATGTAAGCGCGCAGCGAGTGGAGGAGGGGCCATATGAACCTTGGTTTGGGCGGCAAAGTTGCGATCGTCAGCGGTGCGAGCCGCGGCATCGGCCGGGCGTGTGCGGAGGAGCTGGCGCGCGAAGGCGTCGACGTCGCGCTGGTGGCGCGCGACGGTGCGGCACTGGCCGAGGTACGCACCGCCATCGAGCAGCTGGGGCGACGGGCAATCTCTGTTGCCTGCGATCTGCGCGAGCCGGCAGCGGCGGCACGGGCCGTGCAGGCGGCTGTCGCGGCGTTCGGTCGGATCGATATCCTGGCCCATTCGGCAGGTGCCACCAAGCGCGGCGACTTCTTCGCGCTCACGGATGCCGACTTCGACGACGGTTTTGCGCTCAAGTTCATGGGCGCCGTGCGGCTGGTGCGCGAGGCCTGGCCGCATCTGGTCAAGACGCAGGGTAGGGTGGTGACCATCATTGGCATTGGCGGGCGCCATGCCTCGCCTGATTTCACGATCGGCGGTCCGGTCAACGCCGCGCTCATGAACTTCACCAAGGCCATGGCGCTGCGCGGGGTCAAGGACGGTGTGCGCGTCACCGGCATCAACCCCGGTGCGATCGAGACCGATCGCCTGCGCCGGCGTCTGGCAGCTCACGCGGCGGCGAACGGAGGCACTGAGGAAGACGCGGGCCGCGCCATTCTCGCCGAGCTTGGTATCGCCCGCTTCGGTCGGCCTGAGGACATCGGCCAGCTGGTTTGCTACTTGGCCGGCACTGCGGCAAGTTTCATGCAAGGCGCGCTGGTCGACATCGACGGCGGCGAAAGTAAAGGGGTGTGAACGCTGTCATCTGCGCTGCTGCGCGCATAGTATGCGCGCATGGACCAACCTCACACAATCGCCACGGCGCGCCTGATCCTACGCCCCATGCGGCGGGAGGATGGCGCCGCTCTGTTTGCGTTGCTCAACAACTGGAACGTGGCGCGCTGGTTGACCAGGCTGCCGTGGCCCTACCACCCGGAGGACATGACCGAGTTCATTGAGACGATTGCGCTGCCGCGCAGTGCAGGTCCCAAACCGACTTTCGTCATCCTGCTCGACGGTCGACCGATCGGTGCGGTCGAGTGCACCGGGCAAGCCACCATCGAGCAGTCGCAGAGCGACGATTCGGATCTCGGCTACTGGATAGGACAGCCCTACTGGGGGTGTGGTTATGCCACGGAGGTGGTGGCAGCGCTGATCGATCACGCGTTCGCCGCGCCGTCAGCCGTCGTGATCCGCTCCGCCTTCGTGCAAGGCAACGCTCAATCCTGGCGCGTGCAGCGCAAGCTCGGCTTCGAAATCGTCAACCAGGTCATGGCGTTCTGCCGTCCGCATGGCCGCGAGCTGCCGCTCATCTGCACGCGTCTGGCGCGGGCAACCTACGAGGCGCGCAGGCGCTCCTAGCAGATCAGCGCATACGCCCAGTGATGGTGCGCACCAGAATGCGGCCGAGGCTCGAAGCAATCGAGCGGATGAAGGACTTGGCCACCGCCTCGCCGACGCTTTGGCGCTGGTAGCCGCTGCGGCGGCGCGGAGGTTCGGCGTCGTAGTCGTTGTCGGCCGGGGGCGGGGTACGGGTGCCGCCGCGGTTTGGCGATCGGTTGTTGGGCATGCGGTCAATCTCCCTGCATCAGACTACCATTCCCACCTAGCGCCGACCACCCAGCATGGCCTTGACGATGGCGTTGCCGATGCTGGAGGCGACCGATCGCATGATCGATTTGGTGAAAGTTTCACCGTAGCCGGCGCGCCGGCCGGTGCCGTCGCCCATCAGGATGCTGCCCCAGCTGTTCTCACCGGCTTCGGCCGCGGCGGCGCGTTCCTTGGCCTTGCCCTGCAGGATCTCATAGGCGGATTCGCGGTCGGCTAATTCCTCGTACTTGCCGTAGATCGGGCTGGCCTCGATCTTGGCCTTGCGCTCGGCTTCGGTAACCGGGCCGATGCGGCCCGACGGCGGGCGGATCAGGGTGCGCTGCACGATCGACGGCTCGCCTCCACCGTGCAGGACCGACACCAGAGCCTCGCCAACCTTGAGCTCCTGGATCACCCGCTCGACATCGAGCTTGGGGTTGGGACGGAAGGTCTCGGCGGCGGCCCGGATGCCCTTCTGCTCGAGCGGCGTGAAGGCGCGCAGCGCGTGCTGCACGCGGTTGCCGAGCTGAGCCGACACGGAATTGGGCACGTCGCGCGGGTTCTGCGTGACGTAGTAGACGCCCACGCCCTTGGAGCGGATCAGGCGCGTGACGCGCTCCACCTGCTCCAGCAGCGCCTTCGGCGCCTCGCTGAACAGCAGGTGCGCCTCGTCGAAAAAGAACACCAGCTTGGGTTTTTCCGGGTCACCGATTTCCGGCAGTTTGTCGAACAGCTGCGCCAGCATCCAGAGCAGGAACGTCGCGTAGAGGCGCGGCGTCCGCATCAGCTTGTCGGCGGCCAGAATGTTGATGACGCCACGACCGTCGGGGGCAGTGCGGATGAAGTCATTGATGTCGAGCGCCGGCTCGCCGAAGAAGTTGTCGGCGCCCTGCTCCTCCAGCACCAGCAGGCGACGTTGGATGGCGCCGATGGAGATGCTGGCGACGTTGCCATATTTGGTCTGCAGGGATTTGCCGCGCTGGCCGACGTCGTTGGCAAGCGCCCGCAAATCCTTGAGGTCAAGCAGCGGCATGTCCTCGTCCGCCGCCACACGAAACATGATGTTGAGCACGCCCTCCTGCGTCTCGTTGAGCTCGAGCAGGCGCGACAGCAGCAGCGGACCCATGTCCTGCACGGTGGCGCGGATGGGATGACCCAGTTCGCCGAATAGATCCCAGAACACGGTCGGGTAGGCGGCGTTGGACCAGTCGTCGAGACCGATCTCCTTGGCGCGCTTGACAAGTCCGTCCTTCTTGGAACCCGGCTGCGAGATGCCTGACAAATCGCCCTTGATGTCGGCGGCGAACACCGGCACGCCGGCATCCGAGAAGCCCTCCGCCATGACTTGAAGGGTGACGGTCTTGCCGGTGCCGGTGGCGCCCGTGACGAGGCCGTGGCGGTTGGACAGCTTGAGGTCCAAATACTCGGGCTCGACGCTGCGGCCGAGGAAAATCTTGCCCTCTTGCATCAGCGCTTCGCTCTTCACCATGGCTTCCGGCTCCTCAAGGCAGGGCGACTCACCACCCCAAATCGATGCCCTGATTACACAGCCCCCCCATATTGGCAATGCATGGTTGCATGTCCACCGTGGGGATAACAGGGGCTTAGCTGCGATGTAGCGATGCCGGTCCTGCTTGCCGGAGGCACGGAACCTTTGGGATGGCTCGGCTCTATCCGCAAAACATCCGGCAAGCGCAGCCAAGCCCGCGCGACAGGCGCCGGGCTACGTCTTGCGCGAGCTTCCGAGGCCACCCGAATGGCCGGGCGCTTGGCCCTTGGCGAGCATGTATCGGTCGGCGAGCAGAAACTTGGCCCTCGACCGGGCATACGACAGCGTCAGGCCGGCGATGTACCCGACCTGGAGAACGCCCAGCACGGCAAAGGTGAGGCCCACGGCTGATAGGATATGCAGACCGGTGTGGGCCGCCGCCAGCATGGTCATCAACGCGGCCACCGCCGAGGCACCCACGAGCGCCGGGATGCGGAACCAGCATCCCAGAAGCAGGCCCACCAAACCAGCGACTGCAAAGGACCACAGCATGGCGTTCCTTTCCTCGCGGTGCTGGCCACCAGCAAAGGCTTAGGCCGACGCGGTGACAACGCTGCTTGCCCAGCATCTGCAGGGACTGCGCACGCGTCTTAGCTATCGCTTCCTGTTCTCGCCAGGCACCATTGGACCGATCGCGTGGTTGGCCCGCAACGAGGCGCGCCTCGGGCTGGTCAAGCATGGGCTCGTGGTGGCGGGGGTCGGTGATAGCGGGGGGCTCACATACAAGAAGAGCCGGCGCGGCAATTTCACGATCGACCGCGCCATGGCGCACGTGCTCAAGCACGGGTTCGATAGATCGCAGATCATGGAATTCGAACCGTATGGATATGACGAACGGCAGTTTTGTTCGCCAGCCTTCGATATGCCTGTAGGCTTGCTGCAACGCAGCCGGTTTGCAACCTTTCCGCAGTATCATACCTCTGCCGACAATCTCGATTTCATCGGGCCGCAGTATCTGGCGGACTCGCTGCGGGCTATCTGGCGCGTGATTGAGATTGCCGAGAGCAACTTCACGCCGCGCAATCTCTCGTCCAAAGGTGAGCCGCAGCTGGGCCGGCGCGGGCTATCGACCGGCGGGGACGCCTTCGGCCTAGATTGTACGCACCCTCCTTTCTTTCACTGGCCTTGCAATCAGGCGCGGCGTTACATGGATGGGTCCGCTCAGGTTTACTGTTTGCGACAGACAACCGATTCCGGGAACTGGCAGGGTGTGCCGGCTTCGGTGAAGGCCACACGTTCGAAGGCGGCGACCAGTGGACGACCAGGATAGGCAAAGCGACCCAATAACGCCTCCTGATCCCAGCCGGTGCCGTTCCAGATGCTGACATAGATCTTTTGCGGCGTGACTGGCAGGTCGGCGCCGGCGCTGGCCTTGACCTCGCGGATCAGGTGCCCAT
>DASTOW010000300.1:0-10406 GCA_035762425.1 Hyphomicrobiaceae bacterium
TTCTCGATTGCATGGTGCTGACCAACGAGCAGGGCTTCATCGGCGGCGCGCCCCTGACGGGCGTCGATTCCGGCGCGTCGCAGAACTACGACGCCATCGTCGACCAGCCCTATCAGTTCGATTTCTACGACGGCGGCGGGCTCGACATCGCCTTCCTGTCGTTCGCCGAGGTCGATCCGTCCGGCAGCGTCAACATCAGCCGGTTCGGAGCGAAGATTGTGGGCATCGGCGGCTTCGTAAACATCAGCCAGAATGCCAAGCGCGTCGTGTTCAGCGGCACGTTCACATCCGGCGGCCTCGAGCTTGCGACCGGCGACGGCAAGCTTACGATCAGGCAGGAGGGCCGGCATCGCAAGTTTGTCGATCGCATCGAGCAGGTTTGCTACAGTGCCGAGTTCGCCGAGCGCGAGGGACGCACGGCCATTTTCGTGACCGAGCGCTGCGTGTTTCGCGCAGTTGGCGGCAGCCTGGAGCTGATCGAGATTGCACCCGGCATCGACATGGAACGCGATATCTTTCCGCGCATGGCATTCCGCCCACGCGTCGCCGCCAACCTCAAGCGCATGGACGCGCGCATTTTCACGCCGGAGCCGATGGGGCTGTTGTCCGACATCACCGCCATGCAGCGGGCATCGAGTTCCGAGGGCCGTCGGCGACGGGCTACGGCCTAAACGGACAAGAGGTAGTCAATGACCCAGGAGCGCGGCACGGCCCTGGTAACGGGCGCAGGGCGCGGCATCGGCGCCGCCGTGGCGCAAGGGCTGCTTGGTGCGGGCTTCAAGGTCGCCATGGCCAGCCTCGAGCAAACCTCGGCCGCCGCGGAACAGCTCAGCGACAGCAAGCGCTGCGCCTATTATCCGTTCGACGTCGCCGATATTGCGAGCCACGCCGCGCTCGTTGATGGCGTCGAGCGCGAGCTCGGCCCCGTCACCTGCCTCGTCAACAACGCCGGCGTCACCTCGCTGGTACGCGGCGACATGCTGGAGCTGTCGCCCGAGAGCTTCGACCGCTGCGTCGCCGTCAACCTGCGCGGCACGTTCTTCCTTACGCAGGCGGTTGCCAAACGCTGGATTGCGGCCGGGGCCAGCAAGACCTATCGCAGCGTCGTGACCATCAGCTCCGTCAACGCCGAGCTGATCGGCGACAGCCGGGCCGACTACTGCATCACCAAGTCGGCGCTGACCATGCTGAGCAAGCTGTTCGCGGTGCGTCTGAGCGAGGCGCAGGTCGGCGTGTTCGAGGTGCGACCGGGCATCATCAAGACTGACATGACGGCGCCGGCAACCGACCGCTACAACGCCTTCATCGCCTCCGGTGGCGTTCCCATGGGCCGGTGGGGAACGCCGGACGATATCGCGCAGACGGTAGTCACGCTCGCCACCGGCAGCCTGCCGTTCGCCACCGGCATGCATGTCGACATCGGCGGCGGGCTTCACATGCACAGACTGAAGGGATAGCCCATGCCGCTGCTTGGCAAAGGTGTGCTGGCGATCTGGAACGGCGTCGCGCCGGGCTATGACGCCGAGTTCGTCGAATGGCACGTCAAGGAGCACATCCCCGAGCGGGTGGGCGTACCGGGCTTCCTGCGCGGGCGGCGCTATTTTGCCGTTGACGGCACACCAGCCTATTTCAATTTCTATGAAACCGACACCTACGAGGTGCTGAGCTCCGCAGCCTATCTCGCGCGTCTCAACGACCCGACGCCATGGACGCGCAAAGTGGTGAGCAACTTCAAGGATACCTCGCGCACCATCTGCGACGTCGCCTATTCAACGGGGCGAGGCATCGGCACGTGGATCGAGACGATCCAGCTGCAGACTGCGAGCAACCCGGCCGGGTTCTCGGGCCAAATGGCGGGCGGGCTGCTGGCCGAAATCGCAAAGCAGCACGGCGTGTGCGCCGTGCACTTGCTGCGCGGCGTGCCGGAGGCGAACAAGGCCGACACCGCAGAGAAGGCCATGCGGGGCGTACGTGACAAGGAGGCGGCCTGGATCGTGCTGGTCGAAACCGTGACAGAGCAAGCCGCGCGCGACCTGCGCGGCAACCTGACCGGGGACGCCTCGCTTGCTCAAGCCGGCGCCGCCGGCAAACCCGTGCGCGGCCTCTACCAACTCGACTATGCGCTATCCCGGACCGACCTTTGAGCCCTTAGCGGCCGCCCCATCCTGCGATGGCAGAGGCAGCTCCAGCCCTGGAAAGATCTTGATCACGGCCGCGTCGTCTTCCTTGCCATGCCCCGCCGCGCACGCCATGAGGTACATCTGATGCGCGGCGGCCGACAGGGGCAGCGGCATGTGGGCCTCCTTGCCTGCCTCAAGCACGATGCCGAGATCCTTGACAAAGATGGTCACGGCCGAGCGCGGCGCATAGTCGCCGGCCAGAATGTGCGGCACGCGGTTCTGGAACATCCACGACGAGCCCGCACTATTGCTGATCACCTCATAGAGCACCTTGGGATCGGCGCCGACCTTGATGCCAAGGGCCATCGCCTCGGCCGCCGCGGCGATGTGCACGCCGGCCAGCAGCTGGTTGATCATCTTGACCGTAGAGCCAGCGCCGGCCGCATCGCCAAGCCGATAGACTTTTTGCGCCACGGCTTTCAGCACCGGCTCGCAGCGCTCGAAGGCTGCCGGCGCACCGGCCGCCATCACCGTGAGTTCGCCGGAGGCAGCCTTGGCCGCACCGCCCGAGATGGGGGCATCGAGCAGCATGATGTTGCGGGCGGCCAGCCGCTCACCAAGCGTTTTCGCGTAGTCGGGAGGCACGGTGCTGCAAAGGATTACCACGCTACCCGGGCGCATCGCCGGCACGGCACCCTCGTCTCCGAACAGCACCTGCTCCGCCTGACTGGCGTTGACGACCACCACGAAGATGATGCCGCAGGCAGCACCCAGCTGGCGCGGATTGCCGAAGCCGGTCGCGCCCTCGTCAGACAACTCCCGCACGGCAGCGGGACGCACGTCGCACACGCCAATTCCGTGCCCCGCGCGCGCCAGCGATCTGGCCATGCCGCCGCCCATTGCGCCGAGACCGATGATGCCGACGAGATTTTGCATGATGCGCTCCGGGCATGTTGCTGCGTAGGGCTGTCAGACGAATACCAGCAATCCGGCAAATGACAAACAAGGGTCGGCAGGCGAGCGGTAGGAGATGACCATGACTGCGATTGACGGCGCGACACGAATCTACGCGATTGTCGGCGACCCCATCGCTCATGCCCGCTCGCCGCTGGTCTATAACCCGCGCATCGCCAAGGCCGGTCGGAACGCGGTGCTCGTGCCCTGGCACGTGCCAGCAGCGAACTTCGACGTGGCCATGCGCGGTTTGCAGCAGGCGGCCAATGTCGACGGCATCATCTTCACCTTTCCCTTCAAGCAGCAGGCCCTGACGCTGGCCGACCATGTCGGCATGCGCGCGCGACAGGTCGGCGCCACCAACGTGCTGCGCCGCGAAGCCGACGGGCGCTGGACGGCCGACATGTTCGACGGCGTCGGCCTGGTGCGAGCGGTGGCCGCAGCCGGCAAGACCGTGCGCGGGCAATGCGTCTGGCTGATCGGCGCGGGCGGCGCGGGCAGTGCCATCGCCTTCGCGCTGGCCGATGCCGGCGCAGTGGCGCTTCATATCACCGATCTGAATGTGGCCCGCACCAGAGGTGTCGCCGCGGCAATTGCGGCAGCCTACCCAGCTTGCACGGTGGCGGCGAACGCGCCCGCCCTCAATGACGTTTCCATCCTCATCAATGCCACCCCGGTCGGCCTGGAAGGCGAAGGCAAGTTGCCGATTGCCGTGACGTCCCTTCCCCGCCATCTGACGGTTGTCGACATTGTGCCGCGAAGCGATCCAACCCGGCTGCTGACCCTGGCCCGGGCGTCCGGGTGCACGGCAATTGCCGGCGGCGCCATGGTTGAAGGACAGGCCGACGCCGTGCTGGACTTCCTGTGGCATCAGCCCGGCAAGACTTGACCGTGCGCCCCAGGCACTGCCCGCGCCACAAGATCAACCATGCGTGAGGAGTACCGAAGCAGCCTCGGCGCGGCGTATGTAACCGTTTACAATAGAGGCGGCGGCTGATTTGATGCACGGAGAGCCAGCCACATGGAGACCTTGCAGTGGGCAAGTCGGGCCTTGATAGCGTGCAAGTCGGTCAGCGCTACAAATTCGCCAAGACCGTGGGAGAGACCGATGTCACGCTGTTTGCCGGCATTACCGGCGATTTCAGCGACACGCACATCAACGACCAGTACATGAAGGAGCGGTCGAACCTCGGCGGCCGCATCGCGCACGGCGCGCTTCTGGTCGGTTACATGTCGACTGCATCGACCATCAGCATCGCCCACGTCATCCATCAGGAAGGCCTCACCGATTTCCCGGTCTCGGCCGGCTATGACAAGCTGCGCTTCCTGAAGCCCGTCATGCTGGGAGACACCGTCACCGTGACTTACACGGTCGCCAACGTCGATCGCGAGAAGGGTCGCAGCACAGCGAAGGTCGAGGCGTTCAATCAGAAGAACGAGCTGGTCGCGGTCGCGGAGCACGTCATGCGGTGGGCAAAGAAGCTCTCATCCCAATCTGCTTGACCGCAACGCGCAAGGTTGTCGATGCGCTGCAAGTTCTTTCGACCTGTGCTATCGGGGTCGCAACCTCGAGCAGGAGCGGACCTTGAGACGCAAGCCGAAGGTACAGGTCGAGCGAAGCCCGCGCACGGCCGACGCACCTGCCTCGCGCGTCGGCTTGCGTGACGTGGCGCAGGTGGCGGGTGTTTCAACGGCTACCGTCTCGCGCTTTATCAACAACCCCGAGTTGGTATCCCCGGAGCTGCGCACCCGCATCGCCTCTGTGGTGCGTCATCTTAAGTGGATCCCCGACGGCCGCGCCCGTGCGCTGGCGACGCGGAGGACGGGAACGATCGGCGCCGTATTCCCCACCCTCTCGCATGGCGATTTCGCGCGCGCCATCGAAGCCCTGCAGCAGGAGCTGAACAGCCTCGGCTACACGCTGCTGCTGGCCTGCTCCGAGTACCAGCCGGAGCAGGAGTACCAGCAGGTGCGCAAGCTCGTGGAGCGCGGCGTCGATGCCGTGATCCTGGTCGGCGAGGCACACGATGCTGCTTTGACGGAGTTTCTCGGCGACTGCGGCGTGCCCTACGTAAACACGTTCGTTTACAATCCGCAGAGCCACGGCACCTGCATCGGTCCCGACAACCACAGCGCCCTTTATCGTCTCACCGGCTATCTGGCCGACCTCGGCCATCGGCGGTTCGGTGTGATCGCGCAGTCGACGCAACACAACGACCGCGCCCAAGCGCGCCTGCAAGGCATACGCGACGCGCTCGCAGAACGATCGATCGCCGTGCAGCCCTTGCATTTCGTGGTCGGGCTATGGGGCATAGCCGAAGCCCGTGAGCACTTCCGCCGCATCTTCAAACAAAAGCCTTGGCCAACGGCCTTGATCTGCGGCAACGCCTACCTCACGGTCGGCGCTGTGCTCGAAGCTGCGGCGCAAGGCATTGACGTGCCGGGGCAGCTATCGATCGTCGGCTACGACGACATCGAGATCATGCGCGAGCTTCCCATCCCCATCACCACGGTACGGGTTCTGAGCGACGAGGTCGGCCGCAGGGCTGCACAAGTCCTGGTGGCGCGCATCGAGCATCGCGACGTCGACATCGAGTTTGAATGCGCTGCCGAGATCGTCGTGCGCGCCTCGTCCGGTCCCCCACCACCTGGCAGGAGCTGAAGAACATCAGCTTGGCAAGCTTGTCTTTATGCCCTTAAGCATCTGCTTTAGGGTGAAATCGTTTTACATGTTTCGCTCAAATTAGAGCATCATGTAAAACTCCTCCGTGAACGCTGCTTTCGGAATGCACTTGGTCTTGCGCGCTGTTGCAGTTTGCGCCGACCGCCGCTCGGCCGGTTTCTGAGATATCCCCCGCACAGCTTTGTCAGTTTGACCCTGTGCAGACGTGGGGCCGGGGGTCGTCAAGCTTCGAGTCGGAGTGTGATGTTCTCAAGCGGGATGCCGCGCACCGTTGTTGTCCATGCTTCACCCGCACTGACCGGCATCGCGAGGGTCAAAGTCCCGGTCGAAATTATTTCACCTGCACACAGCGGCGGGTTGTGCGGATCGGCAGCCAGCAGCTCTACCAGGTGGCGCAGCGCACGAAGCGGGCTGTCGAGCACCAACGCACCTCCGCCGGTCTGCCTCGGCTCTGCATTGCAGGACAGTTCGACGGTGAAACTGGCCAGCTCGTTTCGCCACGCTTCCTTGCGCGGCGCGATTGCATGGCGTTTCCCGACCAGGAGCGTGCCGTGAAGGGCATTCGCCGCTATTGTGTCGAACGCCGCGAATTTCCAGCTTGGAAAAATGGACTGCACAATCTCGTACCCGAGCGCAATCCAATCGACACAGCCAAGCAGGTCGATTTCATCCATCAGCGGCGACGGCGCCCGACCCAGGCCGAACATGATCTCCGGCTCGATGCGCGGCTCTGCGAACGCGCTGACGAATTGCACCGGTGTGCTGTCGAGCTTGCAGGTCGTGCGGTTGGTGCAGTAGCCCCAGATTGGCGCCTTAACTCCGTGCGCCGCCCACATCTGTCGGTTCGTGAAGCCGATCTTGCGGCCCGTGATCTTTTCACCACGCGCCTCGAAGGCGGCGCGAAGTAGTGCGGGCAGACGATAAGCGTCGGCCATGCTGGGCGCGCCCAATGAATGGGAGAATGGAGGAATCTGCCGGTGGCTGGCCAGCGAGGAGACAACCTTGGCAGCTATGGTTTGCAGATCCAGCGCATCGGTTGGGACTGACATGGCGATGATCCTACCTGGATGCAAAAGCGGCACAAGCCGTCGGCAATGTCGGCAAGTGGCCCGCAACGCCAGGTCGCTGCACTGTGGCGACTCTGTCTGCAATGAGGTACTTCTGCCGTGCTGGGACGACAGTTACGGCAGGCGAACTTCTGACCCGTTCCGGCCTCTCGCCCTATGTTCGCACCCGCTAATCCAGCCGCTGCGCCACTGCAAAATCTTCGCCGCGGGACCCGAAACGTGCCAGCTGCCTTAACCTTTCGACGCTCACTCCATGCCGATGAGCGGGACCGACCACAGCGTTCCGTCCGTGGAACGCACCTGTCCCGGCGATATAATCGCGGTTGCCAGTTGTTTGCTGTCCTTTGAGCGCAACAGTATGAGCCATGCGCCTTCCGGCGTCTGTTGCAGAACCGACGCGGGAAACCATGGAGTTACCGTCGAGGTCAGGCCGTCTGTCACCGGAGTAGTAACTCCAGAGTGCCATTTGTAACGCACCCTCCGCCGTCTGCGGCATCTTTGCATTGTGGTCAAGGTCGAATGGCGCTGGTTCTTCTCCCTCCCCCGCATGCCAGCGAGAAAGTTTCTCGAGGTATTCGTTGCCCAAGCGGAACAGTTGCATTTGCTGGTCGACAAATTCCTGGCTGAGACCGTGGCCCGACAGGAACTCCCTGGAGTCGAAGTCGCACATTTCCATTCTCCAACTTGAGCCGTAGTCCGGCGACGAAGGCGGCATTGATGCGGTGCAGCCGGCTAAACGAACGCCTCGAACTGAACGAGCGGCGCGATCACAGCCCACACGCGAGAGGTGTTCGACGCTGACTGTCGCTCTTGCTCACGGCAAAAATTGGCACGAAGTCCCCTATAGACGGTAGGCAGAGTACGGCAGCTCCGCCCCTGTAGTTCAGGCCTCGACTTTCTCGACGATATCAAGTGCGTCATCGATCTCGACGCCGAGGTAGCGGACCGTGCTTTCAATCTTGCTGTGGCCCAAGAGCAGTTGGGCTGCCCGAAGATTTCCAGTGCGGCGGTAGATCAAGGTCGCTTGGGTCCGGCGCATGGAGTGCGTGGCGTACTTCATCGGGTCGAGGCCGATGCTTTGTTGATCTGCAGATCCCTGCCGATCGCCACCAGCAGATCCTGGTAGAGATAGCTCACGTCCGCGCTGGGCGTCTCGATGTATTGGTCGGCCTGCGTCGCCACGTGCCGGGGGCCTGGCGGTAGGAACATCTCTCTCGGGATGGCTTCGCAGGACCCCTCGAGCCGGATCTCGAACGAGTTGCCGGCCGCTGGCTACGCTTGCCCGTTGCGGCGCGAACCATTGATCCGCACCGCAACATTGTCACCTGAGAGGCAGCCAGTGCCATCTACCAACGCCGCCCTCCACACTCGCTCCGATAGCGCCGGCAATTGCCTTCACCGACCTCGCCACGCTCTTCCTTATAAACGCAGGCCCGGCGCAGGCGCTCGCAATAGCGCCCGCGACGGTAGTGCACTTTCTCTACGACGCTCTCGAGAACGTCACCGCTGCGGGCACCAGAGTCGACAGGTGCCGCCGTGGCGGTTGGGACACCCGCGAGACCAAAGCCGGCAACCAGCACAATTGCACCGAGAATCGTTCGCATTTCTCTTGCGCTCCTCGTTGATGTCCCCGGCATTGATCCCGTCGCATGATCCAAGCGCACGGTCATGCTGAACCGGAAAAAAACAGAACGTTCACATAGCATTCACTGCGATCGGACGCAGGTGAGTTGCGTGCCGGGTCACGCATTCCAAGCGGCGATGGCAGCATGGATGTTGCTCGATAGCGTCACGCTTATCGGGCGGCTCGGCGATCCCGGATTTGGCAGGCGAGAGGCGCTTCCGAGGTCGCGATCTCGACCAGGACACCGTCATCCATCGTCTGCGATGGGTCGTAGACCGGAACGATCGTGCGTCCAACACCGTTGTTTCGTCGCTAAGGTTCGGGGAGTGCAGCGCATGTCCATGGACGAAGTGATCGATCGGTTGCGGAGCGACACCGCTGAGCTCAAGAAATGGGTCGGCGTGTACGTTGGCGTGCTCGCTGTCTTGCTCGCCATCTGCAGTGTTGGTGGCGCCAACGCCACCAAGGACGCAACTCGCGCCAACATTGAGGCCGCCAACACCTGGGCTTTCTATCAGGCGAAGAACATCCGTCGCGCCGCGACCAACTTGGCCGCTGATGAGCTCGAACTGATTCTTGCGGCACAACCCGGTGTGCCCGCAGCCGCGCGCCAGGCCATTCAAGCAAAGATCAACCAGTATAGCGCCGAAGCGGAACGGCTAACGACGGACCCCGACAAGAGGGAGGGGCTCGACCAGTTATTTGCAAAGGCCAAGGCCCTTCAGGCGGAGCGGGATATTGCCATGCGCAAGGACCCCTACTTCGACTGGAGCCAAGCGCTGCTGCAGATCGCCATCGTGGTTGCCTCCGTGCACCTGATCATCGGCAACATGATGCTGCTGGGACTGAGTGGGAGCCTCGCGGCGCTTGGTGTGCTGCTGATGATCAACGGTTACACCCTTGCCACCTGGCTGCCTTTCCTAGGCTAGCGTCCGAAGACGGTGCGACGAGTTGATGGTGGTACGCTCTTGCTTCTGTCAGCTTCCTCCCCATGCACGCGGGTGACGACGCTATAGTGCCTCGGACTGATCGGTTTCAAGACACTGCCACACGTGCTTCCGAAGCTGGCACGACCGCGCAGCGCAAGTTCGTCAGTTGTTGAGGGTATTTCCGTCGTGCCGTCGCAACCCCGCGACCGGCAAATCCTGACCCAATCAGACTTTCCCGTTGCTTAGAACCTGCCCCCGTTTCGATCGGCGGCTTCCCGGCTACTTCTGCGCGATGAGTTGTTTGGCGGCCTGCGCCGCTGCGTCGATGTAACGCTTGTCGCCATGAATGAGCATGAGCGCCATCGATCCTTCCATCAGCAGCATGATATCGCGCGCTCGGGCCCCAGGAAGCGACACACGCGCGCTCTGTAGTCGCTGTTCGAGCCAGGACTCCGTTGCTCTTTTCGCCCTGCGTGCAATGGCTCGAGCCGGATGGCCGGGCAGGTCCGCAAGCTCGACCACCAAACGGGTGAAGCCCGATCCGGACCATCGTGGTGTGCTGCTCGCCCAACCGGACCAGTTGCGCAAAGAAGGAGTCAATCAATCCATCCGCATCGGAAGGCAGCCGTGCAGCAATATGTTGACGGCGCTCAGCCGCCAAGTCGCTGTACTTCTGGAGCACCGCGGCCAGCAGATCGTCCTTGCTGCGAAAATACGAGTACAGCGTTCGCTTCGTTAGGCCCGCTCGCTCGGCGATGCTGTCTACGCTCGCGCGCGCAAACCCGGAACGCCAAAACGACTCATAGCAGGAGCGATAGAAATCATCCGCGACGAACTTACCGTGGGGAGCCCCATGATTGACGAGCACAAGCTTCAGCAATTCCTGAAAAAGATGCTGGCAGATTTTGGCGCTGCGATGAGCGTGCCGTTGGTGCGGATCGGTATACGCCTTGGTCTCTACAAGACATTGGACCAAGCCGGGCCAATGACGAGCCTTGAGTTCGCCACGAGCGCAAACATCTCCGAGCG
>DASTOW010000301.1:0-9941 GCA_035762425.1 Hyphomicrobiaceae bacterium
CCATGTTGCCGAGCCCGATAAAGCCGATCTTGGCCATACGATGTCCTCCCCGGGTGTGTGCTGTTCCGCTGACTCATAGAGTGTGTTGCACAGATCTGTCGAGGTGCATACGCGCGCAGCGCAAAGAGCAAATTCCCGCCAGTATGAAACGGGCGAACTTGTTCAGACACCTCATTTGCATGTGTGCGCGCAACTGCGGCAAACACCTTTCGTGATGGCCACGGCAATTGTGCCGGCAGCGCTTCTTGCAACTGGCCTGGCCGGTGCGATCAGGCTGTGCGGCTAGGCCGTGCGTTGGCTCATCATGCCGGTCCCGCAGCCGCGTCCATGGCGGCCAACTCCGCACGGCCAGCCGAGCAAGCAATTTGCCTGCATAGCGAGCGCCATGGCTCCTCGACTAGGTAGCCGGGAAAGCACCAAGGCAGCGCTGTCCTTCAACCTGGCGCGGATCGGCAATAACGCTTTTTTCACCATGTCCGCGCAACACTTCGGCGGCCTCGGCGGAGAGCCGTGCGCTCCCGAGGATTTCAACGCGCGCCCGCTCGCATTTGGACGTCGGCCCCATGATGAAGCCTATGCTCATTGTCCTGGCCGTGCTGGCAACCGCCAAGGTGCTGCACCACGAATACCTGTTCCGCACCTCGACGCGCGACGTCATTATCCAGGCCTACCGGGAGCGCGCCGTACTGGCCTGCCAGAGGGACGCGCTGGGCACGATGCTTGGCGTCAGCCCGCAAGCCTGGAGCACGCCCAACTCGATCACGCTCGCGATCGGCAAGCGCAATCTCGATGTGCACCTCTGGCAGGTCGACCACAAGAACTGGAGCGCGCGCTACCGCAACCCCTACCTGTTCATCAGTGCGGGGCAGCGATCGACGGCGGTCACGTGCGAGTATGACATCGTCAACGCCTCGGCCTTCGTCTACCGCTGATCGCAGGCGGCGGTGCACGCCTGCACCGTGCCAAACCTGTCGCAGCGCGCTAGAGTGGGCGCATGATCGATCACGTCTCCGTGCCGGTTCGCGATCTGGCCGTAGGTGCCGCCTTCTACGAGCGGGTGCTCGCCCCGCTCGGCTACACGCGGCTGGTTGAGCGGCCGGCCACGGTCGGCTTCGGCAAGACCTATCCCGAATTCTGGCTGAACCTGCGCGCGGGCATGCCGGCTCTGCCTGACGACCCTGGCATGCATGTTTGCCTGCGTGCGCCGAGCGAAGACGCC
The DNA here is from genome assembly GCA_035762425.1 of Hyphomicrobiaceae bacterium. Lineage (GTDB taxonomy): Bacteria > Pseudomonadota > Alphaproteobacteria > Rhizobiales > Hyphomicrobiaceae > AWTP1-13. Next base: position 1,220 of record DASTOW010000301.1, read on the forward strand.
GTGCGCTCCTTCCATGCCCTTGCGCTCGAGCATGGCGGCAGCAGCGACGGGAAGCCCGGTCCTCGGCAGGGCGCGATGACAACGTACTACGGCGCCTTCATCAAGGACCCCGACGGCAACAAGATCGAGGCCGTCACCTTTGGCAGGCCGTGAGCGTCAGCCGCCGTCTCTCGACCTGCAATAGGTGCTGCACTGCCCCTCGTCTCGTCCCGACACCGTGCACTCGCGTATGCAGGAGGCGGCCTGCGCACTCTGCACGGCCGGACGGGCACTCGATACGACGAAATCCGCGGCGGGGGTTGCGACCAGCAGGGTGGCAAGCAGCACGCTGGCGCCAAGCATGATCCTCATGTTTCTTCTCCTCAGAAGAAATCCCGTCGGCCCCGCAGGCAAGGCACATAGGGCGGGAGGTGCACGCCGCGATTATAGCATCTGCCGGCCGCGCCGGAATTGGGTAAGAGTCCCGATACCGCAATGCACCTGGCGCCATCATTCCTCCTTGATGGTCACGGCAAGTCGGCGCACCATTCCTGCGCATTCCTCCGCACTCCTCTCAAACGGGGCCAACCGAATGTACGTGGTCGAAAGCAAGCGCCTGACCCACGAAGGTGCCAAGAAGATGATGGCCACCGCTATCGACCTGGCCGGCCAAGCCAAAATCGCCATCGCCTGTGCGATCGTCGATGCCGGCGGGCACATGCTCCTGCTCGAGCGCATGGACGGCGGCCGATTCCATACCGTGCACTCCTCCACCACCAAGGCCGTGTGCGCTGCCTCGAACCGGCGTCCGACCACTGCCAAAGGCGCGGTCGGCCAGGACCTCGATGTCAGCCACGCCATTGGCTTGGCGCTGGCGGCCGGGCCCGAGCGTTGGACCGCAATGGAAGGCGGTGTGCCGGTGCTGGTCGACGGCCAGTGCATCGGTGGCGTCGGCGTGAGCGGCGGCGACTGGGAGACGGATGCGCGCATCGCCAAGGTCGCCGTGGAGTCGATCGGCGCGGCCTGGAAGTAGCCTGCAGCCGAGCCTGACTGGCATTTTTGCAATCGTCGTTGGAGGAAGGCGCAGTGAACTCAGGTCCGCTACGCGTCGGCTGTGTCGGCATGGGATGGTGGTCCGACGTGCTGGCCGATGCCGCCCAACGCTCGGGCAAACTGCAGATTATCGCCTGCTACAGCCGCTCCGAGGACAAGCGCAAGGCGTTCGCCAGCAAATACAAGTGCCGGCCGGTCGATAGCTACGAGGCGCTGCTGGCCGATCGCGCGATCGAGGCGATCATCAATACCACGCCGAACGATGTGCATCTCGCCACCACCAGCGCCGCCGCGGCGCATGGAAAGCACGTCTTCCTCGACAAGCCCATCGCCAACACGATCGCCGATGGCCGCGCTATCACGCAGGTTTGCCGCCAGGCCGGCGTGCTGCTGGCGCTCGGCTATCAGCGTCGACGCGAGAGTCACTGCCGCTGGATCAAGCAGGAGATCGACGCCGGCAGGTTTGGCAAGCTCGTCAACGCCGAGGCCAATATCAGCCGCGATCGCCTCGGCAAGATCGACCTTTCCTCCTGGCGCTATCAGGCGACCGGCATGCCGGGCGGCGTCATGCTGCAGATCGGTATCCACTATACCGATGTGCTGGAATACCTGCTGGGACCGATCGTGGCTGTGCGCGGGCAGCTCGCCCAGCTTGTTCTGCCGGGCGACAATCCGGACGTGGCCAGCCTGCTGTTGGAGCACGAGAACGGGGCGCTTTCCACGCTCAATGCCAGCTACGCCTCGGCGTCGGAGTATTACCTGATGAACATCTACGGCAAGGACGCCACGGCCTACTACGACCTGCACGGCGGCCTGCGTGTTCTGGGGCGCGGCGAGCAATCGCCCGTCGCCGTGGCGTGCGCAAAGAACGACTCGATTGTCGAGGAGCTGGAGGAGTTCGCGGCCGCCGTGCGCGGTCAGGGCCGGCTCGAGGTCGGCGGCGAGTACGGCACGCGCTCGCTCGCCGTGGTGCGCGCCGGTGTCTTGTCGGCGCGCGAAGGACGGCGGATTGAGGTCGCCGAACTGCTGAAGGAGTGAACTCGCAACTGTAGCCGCTGCGCGGGGCAGCATGAGGAGGAACCACCCATGCAATGCGGAATGCGCATCTGGTCGGCCTGCGTCGTTGCGCTGGCATTCGTCTGCGGCAGCCTGCCTGGGCAGGCCCAGGATTATCCTTCGCGATCCATCACCGTGATCGTGCCGTTTCCTGCTGGTGGCGCCAGCGATGTGGTGGCGCGCATCGTCACCAACGAGATGGCCAAGATGCTCGGACAATCCATGGTCGTCGAAAACGTCGGCGGGGCGGGCGGGACGGTCGGCAGCGCCCGCGCTGCGGGCTCGGCCCCTGACGGCTACACGCTGCTGGCGGCGGCGATGGGCTCGCACGTGGCTGCTCCCGTGCTCACGCCCAACCTCAAGTATGACCCCGCGACCGATTTCGTGCCGATCGGCATCACAGCGCATTCGCCGGCCGTTATCATCGCCCGCAAGGATTTCCCGGCCAAGGACCTGAAGGAGTTTGTCGCCGCCCTGAAGGACAAGGGCGATGCACTGAAGCAGGGCCACGGCGGGATTGGCGCGTCCTCGCATATGGCGTGCGTGCTGTTCAACGCGGCTGCCGGCACCAAGCCGACGCTGGTGGCCTATCGCGGCTCGGCGCCGGCGCTCAACGACGTGGTCGGCGGACACATCGATTTTCTGTGCGAGCAGTCGGTGAGCGTGGCGGAGTCGGTCCTGGCCGGCAGCGTCAAGGCGTACGGGATCGGCGCCGGGCAGCGCCTAGCGCAGCTGCCGGACGTGCCAACCGCCAAGGAAGGCGGGCTCGATTACGAGATGAGCGTGTGGGCCGGCTTGTTTGCGCCCAAGGGCACGCCCCCCGAGGTGATTGCTAAGCTGGCTGCGGCCCTGGACAAATCCCTTGACGAGCCTGCGGTGCGCGACCGGCTGGCCCAGCTCGGCGGCTCGCTGCCCACCAAGGCTGAGCGGAGCCCGGCCGCCTTCGACGCGTTCGTGCGTGCCGAGATCGCCCGCTGGTCACCGATTCTCGCCGCCACCGCCAAAGCGGAGAAGCAATAGCCCCGCGCATGCTCTAACATCGGGGCATGGCAACGCAGCTCGACGGACCGCGACTGGTGCCGCGCGGCCAGGCGCCGGACGCGCTGGTGCTGCTGCTGCACGGCTACGGAGCCAATGGGGATGATCTGATCGGGCTCGCCAACGGCTGGCGCGAGCACCTGCCGGGCGCAGTGTTCGTGGCGCCCGATGCGCCCGAGAGCATTCCGGGCATGCCTGGCAGCTTGCAGTGGTTTGCGCTCACTTTGCGGGATCCGAGCGAATACTGGCGCGGCGTGGTGGCGGCCAGACCTGCCGTCGACCGCTGCCTCGATGCCGAGCTGGCCCGTTACCAGCTCCCCCCCGAGCGCCTGGTGCTGGTCGGCTTTAGCCAGGGTACCATGCTGGCCCTGCACGTCGGACTGCGGCGTCGCGTGGCGCCCGCTGCGATCGTAGGCTTCTCCGGCCTGCTCGCCGGTGCCGAGCACCTGGCCGAGGCGACCTGCCGTCCACCCATCCTGCTCATCCACGGCGAGGTGGACGACCTGATCCCCGTCGAGGCGATCCACACTGCCCGCGACCAGCTGGCCACTGCCGGGCATCGGGTCGAGTGGCATGTCCGCGAGCGTCTCGGACACGGCATCGACCGCCTGGGCGAGAACATCGCCTGTCACTTTATCGCCTGTGCCCTGCGCGCCGCAAAACATCGGTAAGGCCACATTTCCTGCTTATTTGCCCGTGCCTTGGCCTCGGCTTCACATCCCTGATACGCGGCGCTAGTATTGCGCCGCTCGATGAGGCTGGACCGTGATTCGCAACCATAGGGTCAAACGGATACAGGACTCGTGAACGCCTACGCCGCCACGCCAGATCGCTTCCCGGCGCTTGTGCTGAATGCCGATTTTCGGCCCTTGAGCTATTATCCGCTGTCGCTGTGGAGCTGGCAGGAGACCGTCAAGGCGGTCTTCCTGGATCGGGTCAACATCGTCTCCGAATACGAGCGCTTCGTGCGCAGCCCGTCCTTCGAGATGCGGCTGCCATCGGTCGTGTCGCTCAAGACCTATGTGAAGCCGGCGCTCTATCCAGCGTTCACGCGGTTCAATGTGTTCTTGCGCGACCGCTTCAGCTGTCAGTATTGCGGCTGTAAGGACGATCTGACCTTCGACCATCTGATCCCGCGCTCGCTGGGTGGCCAGACGCGCTGGGACAATGTCGTGACAGCGTGCGCGCCCTGCAACCTGAGCAAGGGCGGCTTCCTGCCCGAGCAGGCCGGCATGCGGCCGATGCAGGAGCCCTATCGCCCGACGGTGTTCGAACTGCACCGCAACGGCCGCCTGTTCCCGCCCAACTACCTGCACGATAGCTGGCTCGACTACCTGTACTGGGATACCGAGCTGGAGCCGTAAGCGCCGCCAAGGCCCTCGCCGCTTTTGGTTATGCCCCGCGCGCGGCCTCCTGCCGCCTGGCAAGAGCCGGGCGCTGCATAGCGCCGGGACGGCGGCGCACCTCGCGACGGCCGCCAGCCTGCTCCAGCATCAGCCGTCGGAACGGCGGCTCGTGCGGTGTGCCCGCCAGGAAGGCGAGATAGGGGGCCCACATTTTGCGACGCGCTTCGGCACGGCGGATCGGTTTGGGCACATGGCGGTCGGGCGACAGCGGCTCGAGCGCCTGCCCACCGAGCCAAGCGTAGGTCGCCTGCCAGATCTCAGGCGATGCCCGGCGGTTGCGGGCGGCGCGCAGCTGAACGATGTTGGGCATGGTGACCTCTTCATCGTGCAGACCGATTTCCACGCAGGCGACACGCCGCTCGCCCTTACGGATCGAGAACACGGCACTGCGGCCGGAGTGCAGATGGTCGGCATATTGGTCGAGGCAGTTGTCCAGGGCCTCGCTCTCAGCAATGAAGTCGTCGACGGTGCGCAGGGCCACGAAGTCGAAGTCGAGAGCGGTGCCGTCGGCCAGCCACGGGCTCTCGATGCCCGAGCCCAGGCATTCCACCAGGCGAAGCCGCTGACGCCACGCCGCCAGCTCCTCGCATGCCCGCCTAAAGCTCATCTCGAAGCTCCACGCCCGACGCAGCAGGCGATGGCCCGGCAGCTCCGCGCGCTGACTGAACCAGGCCCAGGCAGCCATCACTCGCGACATATCGCTGAGCGGATCGGTCAGATCCGGCTGGCGCGCAATCCACAGCGCGTAAGCCGGACCACACGCTTCGCAGGCGTGACCGACGTGGGTGAGCCAAGTTGGCAGCATCTGCTCGTCGTGCGGGATCAGATTGCTGATGCGGAATGTGAAGTCGCGGTCGAGGGGAAACTTTGGCAGCGGTGCCGCGAACGCTCGTGGCGGCAGCTTGCGCAGCCACCACGGTAGGTCGAGCGCGCTCGCGATCTCGCGTAGGGCAACGCCGGCGTGGATCATCTCGAGGGTGTGACGACGCTGATCGGCCGTCGCATAGTTGCTGGCCAGCGCAAACAGCAGGCCGGGAAAGGTGTCGGCCAGATCCTCTAGCGCGGCAGAAGAGCTTGTGAACTCGCCGATGACGCGGCGATAGTCGGGATGGAAAGCATCGAGCCGCAACTCACGGCGCAGCTCGGCGGGTTCAGTGTTAGGCGTGGTCCCGCATTTGGCCTTTACGGCACTCATTCTTGTTGTCGCTACTCGTGTGCACTACCCGCCAGCCATCATCCATGACTAGCGTGACAAAGTGGCAAAATGGCGGGGTGGCACAAGCGCGAGCGTGAGGGTGCCTTAGCAAAGCGTTTTGCACCGTTCAATCAATTGAGCGCAGCCAGCGCCTGGCCGAATCCGTTGAGAGATATCGGAATGCCGATACCGGCTTCCTCGGCCTGGAAGATGATGAAGACGGCAGTCTTGCCTTTCTTCAGCTGCTCAATCAGTTGGTCCTCCACCACGACCTGCGCGTAGCAGGCGAATGTATGACAGCGCAGGAAGGGCGCGTGACCCACGTCCTTGTCGTCGATTTTTAGGCCGAGCCCGGGTGGCAGCAGGACGCCAAGAGGGGCAAAAACTCGCAGCACCCTCTTGCCGTCCGAGAAGCGCTGAAAATAGACGGTTAGGCCGACGTTGTTGCGGTCCTCGGCAGTGACGCTCTGCACCAGCGCGCACACCTCGTTCTTGGCCCCCGGCGGCGGCGGCTTGCACACCACCTGCCAGTCGCCATGCTGGGCTTTGACCGTACCGCTCTCGGGCAACTGAGCCGCGACGGGGGTGCTGAGCCTGCTCAGCACACAGATGGCCGCGAGCATGGCCACAATGAGCGCGCGCGGTACCTCCAGCCTCGGGCAGCGCAGGCGGCGAATTATGGGGAGCAATGGCAAACCCTGCGTTTAGCGCGGCCGGTCTGTGGGAGCAGGATGGTGCCGCTTTGACCACCTGCATGCATCACAATGCGGATCCGCACTGGCATGAATTTCTGATCTGTTCTTAAGGCTGTGGCGGTGAGACGGATAGCTGTTCAGCATAGCTTTGGAAGCGGCCCCGAGCACACCCCACACCCCTTCGCTTCGAGCCCGGCGCCAGGGACCCAGACTCACGCTCCCGCCGGTGCGCGTCCAGGGCCGTTTTGATCTCAATGATGATTTCGGCCAAATTGGGACCCGGTGGGTGTTTATTGCCTGGCCGCGGAGCCAGTTTTTTGCGGCCGCCTGTGGCAGCCGCTTGCGCGTGGATATGCCGCACAAAGGCGGCCTTGAGTCGGGTTCGGCCATTGTGTTGTTTGGTGACGCAAAAGGCAGTTCCGAGCAAATCGGCCGGAGGTGCTGGTTCGCTGCGCAACCACGCAGGTGGGCCGGTACTGTTGAGAGGCCCGAGGCGGCACGGGACGACGGGGCGTTCGTGAGATAATAAGTGCATGGCGCAGCGGGCGCCTTGCCGGGCATGTAGGCCGGCGCGGCTCGCACGGCGTGCACGACAACGGACGTGCATGGCAACGAAACGTGCATGACGATAGACGTGCACGGCAACAGACGTGGGAGCGATGTTGATGATCCAGAGGCGCCTGAGCGACGGGATGCGAATCTGGCTCCTCGCCGCCCTGTGCATGGTCATTGCGCTGCCGGCGCTGGCCGGCTCAGGGCAGCCGTCTCCGGGCCAGCTCGGCTTCCAGGAGGCAGTAACGCCGATCGCCGAGGACATCCACTGGGTCCACGACTATGTGAACGCAATCATCTTCGCCATCACCGCGTTCGTTCTACTGCTGATGGTGTATGTGATGTGGCGCTTCAGCGAGAAGCGCAATCCGACGCCATCGCGCACCACGCACAACACCACGATCGAGGTGCTGTGGACGGTGCTGCCGGTGCTGATCCTGGTGGCGATCGCTATTCCATCCTTCCGGCTGCTCTACAAGCAGTACACGTTTCCGCCGCCGGGCGTGACCATCAAAGCCAGCGGACACACCTGGAACTGGACGCACGAGTTCCCCGATCAGGGCATCAGCGTCGATTCGGTGATGCTGCAGGAGAACGAGCGCGAAGAGCTGATCAAGGGCGGCTTCCCGGCCGATCAGGTGCCGCGCAACCTCGCAGTCGACAACGAGATCCTGGTGCCGGTCGGCAAGGTCGTGCATGTGCTTGTGACCTCGACCGACGTGATCCACAACTGGACCATCCCCTCGTTCGGCTCAAAGGTCGACGCGGTGCCCGGGCGCATCACGGCGACTTGGTTCCAGGCCAACAAGGAAGGCATCTACTTCGGTCAGTGCTCGGAGCTGTGCGGCAAGGACCATGCCTTCATGCCGATCGCCGTGCGCGTGGTGAAGGAGCAGACCTTCAACGATTGGGCGGCGGCCCTGAAGGCCCGGGATCGCCGCAAGGCGCGCGAGATCATCCGCAATGCGGCGCTTGAACTTGCAGCACGGCAGAAAAAGGTCGCAAGCGCGGCCAACTAGGAATGCAAGCGCGGCGCCTTAATCGCAGGCGGCCGGGCATGCGAAATCGCGAGCGGCGCGGAACGGAATTGCGAAGGTAGGCGACATGGCGATCACGACCAAGGCTGACGCGGGACACGCGCACGATCATGCGCATGAGCACACGCCCTATGGGATGGGGCGGTGGCTGTACTCGACGAACCACAAGGACATCGGCACGATGTACCTGCTGTTCGCGATTACGGCGGGCCTGATTGGCGGTTTCCTGTCGGTGGCGATGCGCATGGAGCTGCAAGAGCCCGGCATGCAGTACTTCGCCAACGGCCACGTGTTCAACGTGTTCGTCACCGGCCACGGGCTCATCATGGTGTTCTTCATGGTGATGCCGGCCATGATCGGCGGCTTCGGCAACTGGTTCGTGCCGCTGCAGATCGGCGCGCCCGACATGGCCTTCCCGCGCATGAACAATATCTCGTTCTGGCTGCTGCCGGCTTCATTCGCGCTGCTGCTCATGTCGATGTTCGTGGAAGGACCGCCCGGTATGGACGGCGTCGGCGCCGGTTGGACGGTCTATGCGCCGCTCTCGACCCAGGGGCATCCAGGCCCGGCCATGGACTTTGCCATCCTGTCGCTGCACCTTGCCGGTGCGTCGTCGATCCTGGGCGCGATCAACTTCATCACCACCATCTTCAACATGCGCGCCCCCGGCATGACGCTGCACAAGATGCCGCTGTTCGTGTGGAGCGTGCT